>NZ_RCOM01000189.1 GCF_003667225.1 Kocuria rhizophila | reverse complement strand
CTCCTGAAATAATTAGTTACTATACCGCCAAGATGACTAAGTGGACAGATCAGGGAATCGTCCATTTCCGCGGAATCTCTGGCGCGATGGGGGATGGCATTAGAGAATTAATATATTGCCTGCAAGACGTATTGGGTAAAGATTGGTATAAAGTAGAAGGCACAGCCCTTATCGACAAAGTTCAGCAGCAACTGAAAGAACAAGGGTACAAGAGAGATGATGTGCTCCTCGTGCTGGACAACACCGAGACACTAACCTCCTCAACCTCAGATAATGAAGAACTTGAAGAGTTCTTTAACCAGGTGGTTAGAAAGATCGGTAGAGTTATAGTGACTTCCCGGCGCCGCGAACTCTTGAACGCCACACCAATTCAAGTTGCTAGACTAAGCGACTTCGAATC
>NZ_RCOM01000188.1 GCF_003667225.1 Kocuria rhizophila | reverse complement strand
TCGCACAGCCCGTCGAGGCTCGACTTCCACGGCGGCACAGGGTTTTCCACGCCGTACTTGGCCGCCATGACGGGCCAGATCTGGTTGCGCTCGATGATGCGCTTGAGAGTGGTGGGCTCTTCGGGCATATCAGCCATGTCTCACCCCGCCGGATGGATCGCGGGACGGGTGTCGACGAGCACGTTGGTGGTGACGCCGGGCTTGGGCAGCGCGACGCCGATCAGGCAGTCGCGCGTGATGATCTCGGCGAGCTGGTCCTCGGTCCAGCCCTCGGTGCCCTCGGGCCGCATCGGCATGACCATGAAGCGGTGCTTCTGGTTGGAGTCCTCGACGCGGACCTCGACGTCGTCGGGCAGGTACAGGCCGAACTCGGCGAGCACCTGCCGCGGCCAGCGCACGAG
>NZ_RCOM01000187.1 GCF_003667225.1 Kocuria rhizophila | reverse complement strand
GTTCCGTACTTCCACCGTGAGCGCTTGCCCGATCTTGAAGCCTGCCTGTTCCAACCATACCCCACCTAACCGAATCCATGGAACGCATCGCATCCCACTATAGCGATTGCCTTCGGTTGCCTTGACCCGGAAATGCCTGTAGCTGGTCGTGAATGTGCGCACGTGCGCAGTGGAAGATATCTTCCGCATAGCGAACTCCTGATTCGAAATTTGAATTCGCCCGTGCAAGCAGGGCGGCCGGGCACTTGAACACCGCCCGCAGATCGGCCCGCATGTTTCCCCTTTCGGGTCTTGTATCGATGCGCGCTGCCCGGCCTTAGCAGAAAGCTATGGAAGACACGCCACGACTGTCGGACGTGGCAACGCTGCGGGGGGTGTGTTCAGCACCGATAGCTAGGCTAAGGAT
>NZ_RCOM01000186.1 GCF_003667225.1 Kocuria rhizophila | reverse complement strand
GCGCTGGACAGCTGATCACCCTCATCCCCACTCCCCACGGCCGCTCGGAGCCCTCCGGACGGCCCCGTTGAAAGGAATCACCATGAGCGCAGCCAAGGACGTCACGGACGCCACCTTCCAGGCGGAGGTCCTGGAGAACTCTAAGCCCACCATCGTGGACTTCTGGGCTGAGTGGTGCGGCCCGTGCCGCCAGCTCGGCCCGGTCCTCGACGCACTGGCCGCGGAGCACGCGGACCAGGTGGACGTGGTGAAGGTCAACGTGGACGACAACCCCGCGATCGCGTCCCAGTACGGCATCACCTCCATCCCGGCCGTCTACCTCTTCGCCGACGGCGAGGTGGCCAAGACCTCCATCGGCGCCAAGCCCAAGTCCGCCCTGGAGAAGGAATTCGCGGAGTACCTCACCC
>NZ_RCOM01000185.1 GCF_003667225.1 Kocuria rhizophila | reverse complement strand
ACCATGCGAATCGATCATGGAGCGCCGAATTCAAAGGGTCATCCTGAATCGCTAGCTCGTAGAATTCTTTGGCTTCTGATATTTTTTCCCTTTTCCGATGCAATTTTTGCGGCTTTTGCGTATGGACCCTTAAAGGCTTCTGCTACGCGATCTTTTTTGTACTCTCGATCAATGGCTTCCCTTTCACGAGCATAGCGGTCCACTTCCGCCGCATAATTCATGATCTCTTCACGATCTGTCGAGGTCAACTTGGCCAGCTTCTGAGAGAAAAAGCGTTTCGCTAGTTCAACGATCTCGAGTTCATAAGTGCTGCCTTGTTTCGTTTGGTTGGCAAAATAAGTCTCATCGAGACTTAGGATGAACTCATCATGAGGAATGCCAACCTCTTGGCATGCGTGCCCTATTGAGA
>NZ_RCOM01000184.1 GCF_003667225.1 Kocuria rhizophila | reverse complement strand
GCAAAACAGAGGGTGAAGGCTACAGTGGAGATCCACAATGCCTTGGCTGGTTCGCCGGCAGACATTGGCTGTGCTTTCTCGATGACAGACATAACTTCTCCGAGGCCCGACAAGGTCGTGCCGATCCATCGCTGAGGGTTAAAACAAAAAGCCGCTGGTCAGGACGCGCATACCCGAGGCGCGCGAAATATCCTGATCAGCGGCTTGGCGGGTGGCGCCCGCCGTTGGACGCCGAATTCTTGGGCCTTCTGGCCCAGTTGCCTGGAGGCAATCCGTTGGCCGGATTGCTCAAGCTAAAACCTACCTCTTCAATCCGAAGAGCAATCTCTGTGTCTTCCGTGAGCGTCTATTGCGCGCTCATTCTGCGCTGATCGTCATTGACCGGCGCTATAATGGTCATGCAAGCTACGTG
>NZ_RCOM01000183.1 GCF_003667225.1 Kocuria rhizophila | reverse complement strand
GGGATTATCAACGTTTGATGAAACAATTGGCCATTCCTTATCAGGAAATCTTTTTATATGATGGTGCACTTCATGAGCAGCCAAAAGCCAAAGATGAACTAGAAAAAAAGAACGTAGCCAAAGATACGTATTCAGAAAAAAAGAGTATGAAAGAAAGAAAACCAGAAACAGTAAATTCTGTTGTCAAAGAACCGCAAGAAACACGCAAAAAGAAGAAAAACAAAAAGAAAAACACGAAAAACAAAGGAGCTCGTAAAGCGAAGAAATAACGCTTTACGAGCTTCAAGCAGAACGTTGTATCGAGGAGGATTCCATGAAATCTCGGAAGGAAGAAATCTTAGCGTTACTTCAAAAAAATGAAACTGGCTTAACGGCAGGGGCGGTAGCAGAACAGTTAATGATTGATCGCAGTAATGC
>NZ_RCOM01000182.1 GCF_003667225.1 Kocuria rhizophila | reverse complement strand
GGGCAGGACGGCGCGGGTGTGGTCCCGGAAGACGGGGCCCATCTCGAACGGCGCCATGCCCATGCGTCCGTCCATGAGCAGGTTCAGGGCCACGGAGCCGGAGAAGCCCACCACGAGCAGCAGGATGGAGTAGTAGAACGCGCTCATGCCCAGTGCGGTGCCCTCGGGGAGGTCGTTGTACGCCTTGGAGACCATGGACACGGGGTCCTTGAGGGTGTCCTTGGCCACCGAGCTGACGGTGGGCGAGAGCTCCTTGGCGATCTGCTCAGCCGAGCCCTGCTGGGACTTCTGCACCTGCTGGGCGAACTGCTGGACCTCGGGGCCGCCCTGCGCGGCCTGGCGCTGCAGCTGCTGCGACTGCTGCTGCTGGGACTGCTGCAGCTGCTGGAGGACCCGGTTGTAGGCCTGCTCCTCGGCGG
>NZ_RCOM01000181.1 GCF_003667225.1 Kocuria rhizophila | reverse complement strand
GATCTCTTCTACGCCGACTCAAGGGCAAACCCCGGTGGCAACGGATGGTCAACAACGTGTTGAAGTGCAGGGTGACCTGAACAATGCGCTGACCCAGCCACAAAATCAGCAACAGCTGAACAATGTGGCGGTCAATTCCACGTTGCCGACTGAACCCGCAACGGTTGCGCCTGTTCGCAATGGCAATGCATCGCGTGACACGGCGAAAACGCAAACCGCTGAACGCCCGTCCACTACGGGCCCAGCTCGTCAGCAGGCGGTGATTGAACCGAAAAAACCGCAAGCAACCGTGAAAACGGAGCCGAAGCCGGTAGCACAGACGCCGAAGCGTACTGAACCAGCTGCCCCTGTGGCGAGCACGAAGGCACCGGCTGCGACTTCTACGCCAGCACCAAAAGAGACGGCGACTACGGCTCCAGTACAGACG
>NZ_RCOM01000180.1 GCF_003667225.1 Kocuria rhizophila | reverse complement strand
ACGGTAAACGTTGCGCTCTGCAGCACGTCCTGGCCCATCAGGATCCCGGCGATCATGCGCGTGGCGATCCACGGGTTCACGCCCGACACCATCGACGACCAGAACAGCTCCAGCACCAGCAGCAACGCCCCGGCCGCCAGCCCCGAGACCGCTGCCGCGGTCCAGTCCGGCTGCCGCCGCACGTAGTGGTGCGATTGCATGTGAAGTTCCATAGCCACCTCCGTCTCTCTCGGTCCGCGGGGCATTGGACTTGAATGGGAACGGGGCCCCGCGTCTCTGATCAGCATAGGACACGTGTTTCCCGCTTCGGGGGTTCGCATGGCGAAAAACGTGGGGCATGCGTACGCAGCGCAACGCCTGAACCGTCCTAAGTGCGCGCATCGGTACCTGGGTGGCATCCGCATCTCCCGGGTTCGGGACAATCCCGATG
>NZ_RCOM01000017.1 GCF_003667225.1 Kocuria rhizophila | reverse complement strand
GGGTGGGTCCTGCGGGGGTCACCTTGGCGGCGATCTGGGCGGCGGCGTCCCAGTCGACCAGCGAGCGGCGGGTCAGTTCTCGGCTCATGCGCTCACTCAACCACACCGGGCTGACGTGCTCGGTGGGAAGTCACCCGCCGCAGACCGCCGAACGGAGGGAGCGCACCACGCCGGCACGCCCGGGTCGGCCGTCCCGCACGACCTTGCGTGCGACCCGGAGTCACCCGGTCCGCGCGAGCTCCGCGACCGTGCGGTCCACGTGGTCCTTGGCCTCGTCCGTGCTCCCCGTGACGCCGTTGAGCACCACGGAGTACACCAGCACGCGCCCGTCCTCCCGCTGCACGTACCCGGTGAGCGCCACGACGTCCAGCAGCGTGCCCGTCTTGGCACGCGAGACGCCACGGGCGGCTGCCTCCTGCGGATCGTCGAAGCGCTCCGAGAGCGTGCCGGTGCCCCCGGCCACGGGGAGACCCCGGGCGTACGGGGCGAAACGCGGCTCGGTGAGCAGCGTGTCGAGGGCGCCCGCCAGCGTGGTGGGGGTGACCCTGTTCCCCGGTGCCATGCCGCTGGCGTCCAGGACGTGCAGGCCGGTGGCGTCGATCCCGTGCTCCCGGAGGGTGGCCGGCAGCATGTTCTGGACACCGGCCACGCCGGCCTCCCGCCCGGAGCGCCCAGCGGCCACACGGGCCAGCGTCTCCGCGAGGGAGTTGTCCGAGTGCGCGAGCATGTAGGCGCTCTGCTCGTGCACGGGTGCCGACTCCACGCGGGCGACCTCCCGGGCCTCCGCGGGCGCACGGGCCCGACCGCGCGCGGTGACCCGGGCGGCGTCGCCGAGCTCTGCCTGCAGCTGGCGCGCGAACTCGTCGAGGGCCGCCACCGCGGGATCCTCGGGCCGCTCCCCCGCGGCCCCCGGATCCGTGCCGTCCCGGGCGGGCACACGGTGCGAGTACAGGGCGATCGGGGAGACCCGCGTGATCTCCCCGGAGGCCACGTCCTCGTCCTCCCAGGCGGGGTTGCGGTCCGGTCCCGCGAACAGACTCGTGTCCACCGTGACGGACACCGGCCCCGAGACGCCTCCCGGGGTCTCCTGGCGCATGGTCTCGGCGGTGCGCTGGGCGAGTGTGCCCAGCCCGGCGTGGCCGTTGACGGCCCCGGGATCCCCCGCGCCGGGGGCGAGCAGCGTGTCCCCGCCCGCCACGAGCGTGAGCTCCCCGGGTTCCTCGCCCGCGACCACGGTGGTGGCCAGCCGCTCCTGGGGCGCCACGTGCTCGGCCACGCTCAGGGCCGTGAGCACCTTCTGGTTGGAGGCCGGGACCATGGGCTTTCCGGGTGACCGCCCCGCGAGCGCGGTGTCCTGCCCAGCCTCTTTCACGGTGGCCGCCGCGGTGCCCGGCGCCCCGGCCAGCCCCGCGTGCAGAGCGCGCTCCACCTCTGCGGGGTCCAGGGGCGCGGGGGCGGCGGCTTCCTCGGACGACGACGCCGCCCGGGGCCCCGCGTCCTCCGCACCTGCGGACGCGCTCGAGGTTCCGGACCCCGCTTCTCCCGCGGCGGCGTCGTGAGCCTCCGATCCGGCGGAGGACGACTCCGGTGAGGCGCCGGCCCCGAGCTCCGCGTGGGTCCGCCGCCACTGGGCCGCGGGTGCGAGCTCGCCCGCGATCGCGGGGACCGCGAGCACACCCGCCACCGCCACGGCGAGTGTGAGCAGCACGCACACGAGCACCCACGGGAGGCGGGCGGCCCGCGAGCGCCGGGAGGAAGATGGCATGGCCCCATTGTTCTGCACCGCTCCGACGGGGACAACGCGCCGCCCGGTTCTCAGGACTCGCGAGGTCCGTGTCCCTGGACGAGAGGGACGACCCGCGCCCCGGGGTGCCCGCGGTGACCGGGGTGACGGCCCGGAACCCCGGGCAACCGACGTGCGGTCGGCGGGCGGCCGGTGGGACCGTGACGGGCGTGGCCGGTATCGTGGAGTCATCTGCCCACGCGCCCGGTGCGCCGTGGGCGCCGGGTGAGCGCGCTGCCCGGGTCACATCATCACGACTCAAGGAGTGTCACCATGGAGCTGGACGTCACCATCGAGATCCCCCGCGGCTCTCGCGTGAAGTACGAGATCGACCACGAGACCGGCCGGATCCGCCTGGACCGCGTGCTCTTCACCTCCATGCAGTACCCCACGCACTACGGCTACTTCGAGGACACCCTGGGCGAGGACGGCGATCCCCTGGACGCCATGGTCATCATGGACGTGGACATCATGCCCGGCGTGATCGTGGAGGCCCGTCCCATTGCCGTGTTCAACATGACGGACGAGGCCGGCGGGGACGCCAAGGTGCTGTGCGTGTCCACCGACAAGCGCTACGACGAGATCCAGGGCCTGGAGGACGTCAACGAGTTCCGCCAGAAGGAGATCCAGCACTTCTTCGAGCGCTACAAGGACCTTGAGCCCAACAAGTGGGTCAAGGGTGAGGGCTGGGAGGGCAAGGAGACCGCCGAGCGTCTCATCGTCGAGGCCCAGCAGCGCTTCGAGCAGTCGCAGTACGACTCCGCCGCGGAGGCCGAGCAGGACGGCTGATTCCCACAGGACTCCGAGGGGTCCCCGTTGCCGGAGCGCTCCGGCGGCGGGGACCCCGTCGTCTCACGGCTCCTTATGCGTGTCGCCGGGCCGTGGTCGGATGATCCTGGATCGTCGCGGCGCCACCTGGAGGGCTCGGCGGCGCGATGGTCTCTGACGAAGCTCTCCCGCGGCGGTGACCCCCACCGCACACCCGTTGTCCACCCCGGAGGTGACCGTGCACGACCCGCAGGACGAGAGCGCCGCGCGCGTCTACGTCTTCCACGGCACGGACTCCACCCAGGTGCTCGGTCCGGAGCACCTGATGGACCGGGTCCGCACCTTGCTCTCCGCGGCCGGGGCCGTGCCGCTGCCCTCACCCACCGCCCACCCGGACATCGCCTCCCGACCGTTCACCTCGGAGGCCGCTCAGCTGCCCGGTGACACCGGGCCCGTCCCGTGGTCGCGGGAGCGCAGCAGCGTGGCCGAGGTCTCCGTGGACCTGGGTGCCGAGCGGTTCTGGGACCGGATCGAGGCGGGCAGCTTCGCCACGTGGCGGGACCGGTGGCCGGAGTCGCCGCAGGCGCCCCTGTTCCCTCCCACCACTCCGGACTGGCTCGCTGGAGCACCGCGCTGGGAACTGGATCCGCTGGCCCCCGCCCTGGGCCCGGCGGCGTCGGGCGGGTGGGTGCGCAGTCCGTCCCGGGCCTGGGACCAGCCCGCAGCTGCCAGGCCTCCCGCGCAGACGCACGGTCCGGCCGGGTCGCGGCACCACGGGATCGGACTGTTCCAGCTGACTGACCTCGAGTCCTTCTGGGTGTTCCCTCCCGAGGAGGACGTCCCGGCCGTGGTGGCCCGCTGCGAGGCCCTGGCGCAGGACCACCCCGCGTTCTCGTGGCTCACGGGCTACTTCGACGCCCGGGACGTGGCTGGTTCGCTGCGGCTGCCCGCAGAGTGCCTGCCCCTGCTGGCGGCGGACCTGACGGGGGCCGGACATCCCGTGGACACCTGGTGGTGAGAACCGGGGACGCGTTCTCCCCGGGTGAGAGCGTGCGCTCTTGGTCCAGGGCGCTATCCCTCGAACGTGCCGGGGGCCTCGCACAGCCGCAGCAGCGTGGCCGCCGCGGGGCGGGCCCGCCACTCCTCGTTCCACAGGGAGCGGACCACGGCCTTGGACACCGCCTGCGGGGTGATGCCCAGCTGCTGCGCGGCGGCCTTTTGCTGTCCTCGCGCACCGGGGACCATGAGGTCCACCACGCGCCACTCGGCCTCGCTGCGCACGGCCACGATGTGGCCCACGATCCGCAGCACGGCCTCCGCCTGCGCCGCGGCCTCCGGGTCCGCCGCGCTCACACGCACGGCCACACGGTCGGTGCTGCGGGTGTGCTGGGCGGCGTGGTGCCCGAAGCCCATGCCCGGGCCCTCCGCGGTGACGGCCACCCGGCCGTCCGGCTGGTCAACGCGCGTGAGGTACACGTCCCCCACCCCGATGCCCACGGCGTACGCGCTGTTCCGCAACCCGGTCATGGCGGCGTCCACCGCGGCCTGCGGGTCCTCCGTGAGACCGCGGACCACACCGGGGGCCGAGGGCTGGAACGGTGCGCGGGTGGGCAGCGCGCTGAGCCGCCGACACACCTCGCGGTCCGTCTCGGGATCCGGGCGGGATGCGTCCGCCACGCGCTGGGTCAGGGTCAGGACGAACACGGTCTCAGTATCGCAGTTCCATGAGGTTTCACAGGTCGTGTCCCGCGCCGGTGAGCGTGGACCTCAGAGCAGGGTGCGCAGGACGGTCGCCGCGCCGTCGTCGTACACGCTGCCCGTGACCTCGCGGCTGACCTCGGCCACCTCGTCCGGGGCCTGGCCCATGGCCACGCCGCGGGCGGCCCACTGCAGCATCTCGATGTCGTTGCGGCCGTCCCCCATGGCCACGGTGTGGGCGGGGTCCACGCCCAGGTGCTCGCGGATCTGCTCCAGGGCGCTGGCCTTGGAGACGCCGTTCGCGGCCACGTCCAGCCACGAGGACCAGCCCACGGAGTAGGCCACGCCGTGCAGACCGGCCTGCTCGATCGCGTCCGCGAAGTCCCCGGGGGCGTCCGTGGCGCTGTAGACCACTAGGCGCACGGCCGGGATCTCGGCGAGCTCGTGGATGTCCACGCCCACGGCCTCGATGCCGAAGGAGGCGTCCTGGAAGCGCTCGGTGGAGTAGAACCGCCCGTCCGCCCCCTCGAGCGCGAACTTGGCGGTGGGAAGCTTGCTGGCCAGTGCTTTCAGGGCGTTGGCGGGGTCGAAGCTCACGCGGTCCGTGACCTCGTAGTGCTCCGGCAGCTCGGGGTCCAGCCGCAGGGTCACTCCGCCGTTGGAGCACACGGCGAAACCGGACTCGATGTGCCCCTGGCGGATCACGGGCAGGGTGGCGCCCATGGACCGGCCCGTGGAGATCACCACGTGGTGCCCGGCACCCACCACGGCGCGCAGGGCATCCTTGACGCCGCGGGACATGTGGCCGTCGTGGTCCACGAGCGTGCCGTCCACGTCCAGCGCCACGAGGTACTGGACGCCGTCCTCCCTGGTCCAGGAGCTGGAGCGCGGGGTCTGGATCTTCATGGGCGCGAACGCGTCCGCGGCGCTCGTCGCGCGGTCGTCGGTGCGCCGGTCGTCGGTGCCGGCCTGGATGTCAGTCATGAGAGTCATGGTGTCACATGAGCACGGGGGCATGTCCGCCGGTGGACGCCCGGGTGACGCGGGGGTGAAGTCCCCTGCGCACCGCCACGCACGACGCCGCCCGCTCGCCGCGCGTGGGCACGGTGGGCGGGCGGCGTCGTGGACGGGCCGCGGCAGAACGCGGTCAGGCGACGGGACGCAGGACGTCCTGGCCCCGCAGGTAGGGCCGCAGGATCTCGGGGACCGTCACGGAGCCGTCGGCCTGCTGGTGGGTCTCGAGCAGGGCCACGAGCCAGCGGGTGGTGGCCAGCGTGCCGTTGAGGGTGGCGACGGCGCGGGTGCCGCCCTTCTTGGCCTTTCCACCGGCGTCCGTGGTCTCGGGCAGCCGCTCGCGGATGTTGAGGCGGCGGGCCTGGTACGTGGTGCAGTTGGAGGTGGAGGTCAGCTCGCGGTACTTGCCCTGGGTGGGGATCCACGCCTCGCAGTCGAACTTGCGGGCGGCGGACGTGCCCAGGTCACCTGCGGCGGTGTCGATCACGCGGTACGCGAGCCCGCACGCCTGCAGCATCTGCTCCTCCCACGCGAGCAGCCGCTCGTGCTCCGCAGCGGCGTCCTCGGGGTGGCAGTAGACGAACATCTCCAGCTTGTTGAACTGGTGCACGCGGATGATCCCGCGGGTGTCCTTGCCCGCCGAACCGGCCTCGCGGCGGTAGCACGAGGACCACCCGGCGTAGCGCAGCGGGCCGTCCGAGAGGTCCAGGATCTCGTCCGCGTGGTAGCCGGCCAGGGCCACCTCGGAGGTGCCCACCAGGTAGAGGTCGTCCTTGCCCACGCGGTAGATCTCGTCGTCGTGCTCCACGTCGAAACCCGTGCCGTTCATGATGCCCGGGCGCACCAGGTTGGGCGTGGTCATGGGGACGAAGCCGTTGTCCAGGGCAAGGTCCTGCGCGGCCATCAGCAGCGCGGTCTCCAGCCGGGCGACGTCCCGCTTGAGGAAGTAGAAACGGGAGCCGGAGACCTTGGCGCCGCGCTCCATGTCGATGCCGTCCAGCAGCTCACCGATGGCCAGGTGGTCGCGCGGCTCGAAGCCCTCGGCCGCGAAGTCCCGGGGCGTGCCCTCGGTGCGCAGCTGCACGAAGTCGTCCTCACCGCCGGAGGGGATGCCCGCCACGATGAGGTTGGGGAACTGGGCCACGAGCTCCTGCTGCGTGGCCTGGGCCTCGTCCGCCGCGGCCTGGGCGGCCTTCACGTCCGAGGCGAGCTGCTTGACCTCCGCCAGCAGCTGTTGCTTCTCCTCACCCTGGGCCTTGGCCACCTTCTTGCCGAACGCGTTCTGCTCGGCCCGCAGGGACTCGAACTCGGTGATCGCGCTGCGGCGCCGGGAGTCCGCCTCGAGGATGCGGTCCACGAGTCCCGGGTCCGCCTCGCGGGCGGTCTGGGAGGCACGGTAGGTGTCAGGGTCGGCGCGCAGCTCGTTGATGTCGATCACCCGTCCAGGGTATCCAACGGAGGCTCGGGGGCGCGATACAGCGTCCCGGACCGCCACGGCGGCCCCGCCACCGTAGACTGGCCGCTACCGTCTCCACCCCCCTTCTCAACCGATCCAGGAAAGGGTGCCCGTGCAGGATCATCCGTGGGAACCCCAGCGAGTGGCCGTCGTGGTCAACCCCATCAAGGCCCTTGCCGACGTCGCCCGGGACTCGGTCATCATCGCGTGCCGCAAGGCAGGCTGGGCAGATCCCGTGTTCTACGAGACCGAGGCGGACGATCCCGGGTTCTCCATGGCGCGCCGCGCGGTGGAGCAGGGCGCCGACGTCGTGCTGGCCGCGGGCGGTGACGGCACCATCCGCGCGGTGGGCGAGTCCCTCGCCGGCGGCGACGTCCCCCTGGGCCTGGTGCCGCTGGGCACGGGCAACCTGCTGGCCCGCAACCTCGAGGCGGACCTCGCGGATCCGCACCACTCCGTGGACGTGGCCCTGTTCGGCTCGGAGAGGTCCATCGACACCGTGGTCATGCACCTGGAGACCGCTGACGGCCGCACCGAGGACCACCGCTTCCTGGTCATGGGCGGTGCGGGCTTCGACGCGCAGATCATGGCCGACACCAAGGACAACCTCAAGGACCTCGTGGGCTGGGCCGCGTACGCGGAGGCGGGGGCACGCCACCTGTTCAGCGGCCCCCGGTGGGCCCGCTTCAGCCTGGACGGCGGGCCGTGGGTCTCGCGCCTGGTGCGCTCCGTCATGATCTGCAACTGCGGGGAGCTCACGGCGGGGATCGTGCTGGTGCCCAACGCCAAGCTCGACGACGGCTTCCTGGACCTCGTGGTCATGACCCCCCGCTCCGTGGTGGGCTGGCTGCGCATGATGGCCAAGGTGGTGCTGCAGCACCGCCACGAGCCGCCGGTGATCGACTACTACAGCGGCAAGACCGTGCGGGTGGAGTTCCACGAGCCGATCGAGTCCGAGGTGGACGGCGACCCCCTGGGGGACGTCAAGGCTTTCGAGACCACCATCGACCACCGCTCGCTCAAGGTGCGCGTCCCACCGTCCCAGGCCGACGACGCCGGCATCCGTCAGCGGGATCCCGAACGGGGCGCCTGAACGGCTCCCCCGTCCAGAACGGAGAGCGCCCCGGCCCGGAAGATGTTCTTCCGGGCCGGGACGCTCTCGTTCAGGCAGAGGCGCGTCAGAAGGCGCCGGCCAGCCCGAAGATCACGGCGGCCACCGTGAAGCCCACCACACCGATGATGGTCTCCAGCACCGTCCAGGTCTTGAAGGTGGTGCGCACGTCCATCTCCAGGAAGCGGCCCACCAGCCAGAACCCGGAGTCGTTGACGTGGGAGAGCACCACGGAACCAGCCGCCACGGCCACCACCATGGCGGCCAGCTGGACCTCGTTGTAGCCCCCGGCCAGCACCGCCGGGGCGATCAGCCCGGCGGCCGTGGTCAGCGCCACGGTCGCGGAGCCCTGCGCCACGCGCATCACGGCGGCGATCAGGAACCCGGCCAGGATCACGGGGATGCCGAGGTCCGAGAGGACGTCCTCGAGGGCGTCGCCGATCCCGGATGTGCGCAGCACCCCGCCGAACATGCCACCGGCGCCGGTGATGAGGATGACGGAGCAGACCGGGCCCAGGGCGGACTCGAAGGTCTTCTCGATCGCGGAGCCGCTGAGCCCGCGGGCCCTGCCGATGGCCAGGGCCGCGACGATCAGGGTCAGGGTCAGGGCGATCGGGGTCTCACCGATCGCGCGCAGCAGCTGGAACCAGGTCTGCGAGGCCGTCTCCTCGGACACGGCCCCGGACTTGGCCAGGGTGCCCAGCCCGGTGTTGAGGAAGATCAGCAGCATGGGCAGCAGCAGGATGCCCACCACGCTGCCCACCGCGGGCGGGTTCGCCACGTCCTCCGCGCGGCCCAGGATGGTGGGCACGGGGAGGTTGATGCGCCGGCCCACGATCTTGCCGAACAGGTAGGAGGACAGGTACCACGCGGGGATCGCGCAGATCAGGCCCACCAGGATGATGTAGCCCACGTTGGCCTCGAAGAACGTGGCCGCCGTGACCGGCCCGGGGTGGGGCGGCAGGAACACGTGCATCACGGAGAACGCGCCCACGGCGGGCAGAGCGTAGGTGAGCACGCTGCCGCCCAGCCGGCGCGCGACCGAGAAGACCACGGGCAGCATGACCACCAGGCCGGCGTCGAAGAAGATGGGGAAGCCGAAGAGCAGGGAGGCCACACCCAGTGCGAGCGGTGCCCGCTTCTCGCCGAAGACCCCGATGAGCTTGTCCGCGAGCACCTGCGCGCCGCCCGAGGTCTCGAGCAGCCGACCGAGCATCGCCCCGAGGCCCACGAGCAGAGCTACGTTGGCCAGGGTGTTGCCGAAGCCGTAGAGCATCACGGGGACCACCTGGTCGGTGGGGATGCCCGTGACGAACGCGGTGAGGGCCGAGATGATGATCAGAGCCAGGAACGCGTGCACCCGGAACTTGATGATGAGCACCAGCAGCACCGCGATGGCCGCCGCTGCGATGAGTAGGAGCGGGCCCGCTGTCAGCGTCTGGCTCCAGCCCTCGATCTCCATGGACGTCACTGTCCTTTCAGGTTGTCGACCCACGAACGGGCCTGGACGAATGCGGCGTCGCTGTGGTGCGAGGCCACGGGGACCACGAGCTGGTCAGCCCGGGGGTACGACCCGAGGAACCGGGTGCGGGGACAGATCCGGCGGACGCCCATGAGGGCGTCGGCCACCCGGTCGTCCTGGATGTGCCCGTCGATGTCCACGGAGAAGAAGTAGTCGCCCAGGTGGGTCTTGGCGGGGCGGGACTCGATGCGCGTGAGGTTGACCCCGCGGGTGGCGAACTGCTCGAGGATGTCGAGCAACGCTCCGGGGCGGTCCTGCCACAGCGGCACCACCAGGGAGGTCTTGTCCGCTCCGGTGGGGGCGGGCATCCGGGCGTCCGGGCGGGCCACGAGCACGAAGCGGGTCACGGCCTGCTTGTTGTCCCCGATGTCCTCGGCCAGCACGTGCAGCTCCGGGTGGGCCGTGACGACCACGGGTGAGCACACGGCGGCGTCGTAGCCGAGGCCCTCGGTGCTCACACCGCCCGCGCCGTCCAGCATGGCCACGGCGGACGCCGCAGTGGAGGGCGCCGGAACGTATGCCACATTCGGCATGTTTTCCTCCACCCAGCGGCGGATCTGCGCCCACGCCACCGTGTGGGTGGACACGGTGCGGACGTCCGCCAGCTCGGTGCCCGGCGGCGCCACGAGCGAGAACCGGATGGGGACCACGATCTCCCGCAGGATCCGCAGCTCGGCACCGAAGGAGACGTCGTCCAGCGTGGCGGTCACCCCGCCCTCCACCGAGTTCTCGATGGGCACCACGGCGGCGTCCACGCGTTCCTCACGAACGGCGGCCAGCGCGGCGGGCACCGAGTTCATGGGAGTCCGCTCGGCGGCGTCGGCGCCCGGGACCTGCATCAGGGCGGCCTCGGTGAACGTGCCCGCCGGGCCCAGGAACGCGTACCGACGGGCGCGTGGCCCCGGGTCCACCGGACCCGGGGCCACACCGGAGACAGCGGCGTTCACAGAACGCGCGCCGCTTCCCCGGTCTCGGACACGATGGGCTTGCCGGCGTCCGCCCACGCACCCATGCCGCCCAGCACGTTCACGGGGTCGTAGCCGTACTGCGCGAGGTACGCGGTGGCGCGCAGCGAGCGGCCGCCGGAACGGCAGATCACGTAGACGTCCTGGTCCAGCGGGACCTCCTCGGAGCGCTCCGCAAGCTCGGACAGCGGCAGATGCTGCGCGCCCTCGATGTGCCCCGCGTCCCACTCGTTCTGCTCGCGCACGTCCAGCACGGGAGCGCCCGCCGGGATCTCGTCCACGGTTGCGGACGGCAGGTTGTTCACGTTGTCCATGGGTTCCTCCGTAGTGGGCCCGGCCGTTTCTTCCGGTGCCCCACCATAGTGCCCATGAGCGCGATCACGTTCCGCGCCACGGTTCAGCGCGAGCCGGACCCGGCGCGGCACTCTCGTCCGAACGCCCGGGTGCCGTGCGCCGCCGCCCCTGGTGCGCCGCGCCGACCGCCGGGGACGACGCCGCTCAGCGCACCTCGTTCTCGCCGGGCTCGGCGGCCACGTGGTCGTCGTCCTCACCGGTGGTCTTGAGCTCGGGCAGGCCCTTCTTGGCCACGTGGCGCTTGGAGAACTCGTAGCCCACGGTGGTGGCCACGATGATCAGCACACCGGCCAGCAGGCTGTAGTACCAGTGCGGGTTGCTGAAGTCGAACATGATGTAGAGGGAGAGCACCACCAGGAACGTGAGGCACACGTAGTTGGTCACCGGTGCGCCGGGCATCCTGAAGTGCACCGGCGCCACCTGGCCGCGGTCCACCTGGCGGCGGTAGCCCAGGTGGGACACGAAGATCGAGATCCACCCGAAGAGCACGAACACGGAGCACGCGCTCAGCACCACTTCGAACGCGTCCGCGGCACCCAGCGCGTAGATGAGCACGATCCCGAACAGGTCGAAGACGAAGATGCACAGCAGGGCTCCGGAGGGGACGCCGCGGTGGGAGACCTTGGACATCACCTCCGGGGCCTGGCCGTGGGCCGCGAGGTTCCGCAGCAGCCGCACGCACGCGTAGAGCGTGGCGTTCACACCGGAGATCGCCGCCGTGAGCACCACGAAGTTCATGATGCCCGCGAGCGCCGGGATGTTGAGCGAGGACAGCGCGGTGACGAACGGCGACTGCTCACCCGAGTACTCGGAGGTGGGCAGCAGCATGGACAGCACCAGGATGGAGCCGATGTAGAAGATGGCGATGCGCAGCACCACGGAGTTGATGGCCTTGGGCATCGACTCCTCGGGGTCCTTGGCCTCGCCCGCGGAGACGCCCACGATCTCGATGGCCGAGAAGGAGAACACCACGCCGGTCATCACCACCACGAGCTGCAGCGCCCCGTTGGGTGCGAAGCCCTGGTTCCACAGGTTGGACACGGACGCCGCGGTGGGGGCGTTGAAGATGTCGCCGGCCACCACCAGGATGATGCCCGCGCCCAGGAACAGCAGGATGGCGAGCACCTTGATGGCCGCGGCCCAGGTCTCGATGAACCCGTAGAGCTTCACGCTCAGCAGGTTGCAGCCCACGATGGTCATGGCCGCCACCAGGGAGGGGATCCAGCCCGGGATCTCGGGCCACCAGAACTGCACGTACACGGCGAGCGCCGCGATCTCCCCCACGCCGGCCACCGCGGAGAGCGCCACGTAGATCCACCCGGTCATGAACGCGAACCGGTTGCCCACGAACTCGCGCGCGTAGGAGACCCACGCACCCGTGGTGGGGCGGTGGATCACGAGCTCCCCGAGCGCCCTCATGAGCAGGTACACCACGGTGGAGACCACCAGGTAGGACAGGACCAGGGCAGGTCCAGCAGTGGCCAGGCGCTCGCCGATGCCCAGGAACAGGCCCACTCCGATCGCACCGCCGATGCCGATCATCTGGATCTGGAAGTTGCCCAGGGACTTCTTGTACCCCTGGTCGCCCCTCTCCTTGTAGACGGGCATGGGGCCGGTGGCCGGCGCCTTGGGGTCGAAGGGCATGAGTTCTCCTGGGTGGGAGGGGGTGTGCGTCCGTGGCGCTCGTGATGCGCCCGGCGTCCGGCACTCGCACCGGAAGCACACTTCGTTGTCCACGAGGTTAGCGGCACACAGTGCGCCCGGGGTGACACTGCGGCGTCGTGACGGGACCCGGGCAGCGTCCGCGCCGCGGGACGGACCGCGTTCCGCGGCGCCTGCGTCCACGGTCCCCGCGGCGTGTCGTCGCGCACGCCGCAGGGCCCGTCGCCGCGCACGGCGCGAGGCGTGACACGGGCGACGGCGCGCGAGACGATGGGCTTCTACCCGCGAGTCGTGGACCGGCCCGCGCGGCACGCAGCGGGCCCGTGCGGCCCGAACCGACCGGAAGCAGGACGGCACCCATGGCCCTCGACGTCATCTTCACGAATAGCACCATCCGCACCCAGGACCCGGAGCGACCCGTGGCCCGTGCCCTGGGGGTCCACCACGGCCGGGTGGTGAGCCTGGACGACGACCTCGCACCGGAGCTCTTCGACCGCACGGTGGACCTGCGCGGCGCCACCGTGGTCCCCGGCTTCCACGACGCCCACTGCCACCTCACCATGCTGGGCGAGACCCTCGTGCAGGTGGACCTGCGCCCGACGACCGTCCCGACCCTGGCCCAGCTGCTCGACGCCGTGGCCGCCGCCGCGCGGGATGCCGCGCCGGGCGAGTGGGTCCTGGGGCAGGGCTACGACCAGAACCACCTGGGCGGCTCCCACCCCACCGCCGAGGCGCTGGACGCCGTGGCGCCGGAGAACCCCGTGTGGCTGTGGCACAACTCCCGGCACATGGCCGTGGTCAACACCGCCGCGTTCGAGGCCGCCGGGTACCCCGGACGCACCGGGTTCACCGTCCCCGAGGGCGGCAGCGTGCCGCTCGACGAGCACGGCGCCGCGCTGGGGCTGCTTGAGGAGACGGCGCGCGGCCTGGTCTCCGGGGCCATGCCGCCCAAGACCACCGCACAGGTGGCCGAGCAGATCGGGGCCGCGAGCGACGTCGCCCTGGCCGCCGGGATCACGTCCGTCACGGAACCCGGGCTGGGCGCCCCCGAGCACCTGGGGCAGTCCGTCACGGACCTCGCGGCATACCAGCTCGCGCGGGAGCAGGGGCGGCTGGGCGTGCGCGCCACCGTCATGCCGTACCTCACCACGCTGCACCCGGTGGGCGCACAGGACGCGCCGGACGCCGCAGACGCCCGGGGTGACGACGCCGCTGGGTCCCCTTCCGGCGCGGGCGCGGCCGGTGCGGACGGGGACCACGCGGACCGGCCCTTCGGCCTGGACCTGGGGCTGCGGACGGGGCTGGGGGACGACCGGCTGCGCATCGGCGCGGTCAAGGTGCTCGCGGACGGTTCGCTCATCGGCCGCTCCGCGTTCATGACCGAGGACTACGCGGCGGACGCGGAGGCCGGCGTCTCCAACGCCGGGTACCTGCAGTTCCCACGGGAGTGGCTCGAGGAGCGACTGACCGCGGCGCACGCGAACGGCTGGCAGCTCGCCGTGCACGCCATCGGGGACGGGGCGGTGGACGTGGTCCTGGACGTCCTCGAGGCGGCGCAACGGCGGTTCCCCCGCGAGGACTGCCGCCACCGCATCGAGCACTTCGGTGTGGCCAGCGACGAGCAGGTGGCCCGGGCGGCCCGGCTCGGCGTGGTTCCCGTGCCCCAGGGCCGGTTCGTGAACGAGCTCGGGGACGGCATCGCCCGGGCCATGGGCGAACCGCGCACCCGGTTCTGCTACCGCATGAGATCCCTGCTGGACGCCGGCATGGTGGTTCCCGCCTCCACGGACGCCCCCGTGGTGGACTACCCGCCGCTGGCCAACATCCACGACATGGTCAACCGGTCCACGTCCTCCGGCGCACCGTTCGTGCCGGAGGAGCGCGTCACGGTGGCCGAGGCGGTGCACGCGTACACCGTGGGCAGCGCGTACGCCTCCCACCAGGAGCACGAGAAGGGGCGGCTGGTGCCGGGGATGCTCGCGGACTTCGCGGTCCTCTCCGACGACATCCACACGGTGGACCCCGCGACCATCCGTGACCTGCGGGTGACCGCCACGGTGGTGGGCGGCGAGGTGGTGCACGGCTCCGTGTGACGCCCCGGCGGTAGGATCGCCGGACAAGCCCCAGAACGGTGATTCGGGCCACACTCGACCCGGAGTCAGGAGAACCCCATGCCCCAGCAGTCCGCCGGCCACCTCATCGTCGAGTCCCTCAAGGCCCACGGCGTGGACCGCGTGTTCAGCGTGCCCGGGGAGAGCTTCCTGGACGTCCTGGACGGGCTCTACGACTCCGGGGTGCAGAACGTGGTGTGCCGCCAGGAGGGCGGGGTCACCTACATGGCGGAGGCGCACGGCAAGCTGACCGGTCGCCCCGGTGTGGCCATGGTGACCCGCGGTCCGGGGGCCTCCAACGCGTTCGTGGGCATCCACCTGGCATGGCAGGACTCCACTCCCCTGGTGCTCTTCGTAGGGCTCGTCCCGGTGGCCCACCGGGAGAAGGAGGCGTTCCAGGAGTTCGACCCGCACCAGTGGTTCGGCTCCCAGGCCAAGCGCGTGATGGTCCTGGACGAGGCGGACCGTGCGTCCGAGTACGTGGCCGAGGCGTTCTTCGCCGCAAGCTCCGGGCGGCCCGGCCCCGTGGTGGTGGGCCTGCCCGAGGACGTCATCACCCAGCTCACGGAAGCGCCCGTGGTTCCTCCCGTCCCCGTGGCCGAGGGTGCCGTGGGTGCCGACGAGCTGGCCGAGCTGCGGGAGGCACTGGAGCGAGCGGAACGCCCCGCGATCCTCGTGGGCGGACCCCGCTGGAGCCCGGAGGCCGCGCGGCAGGTCACGGACTTCGCCGAGCGCCACGGCATCCCCGTGGTCTCCGACTGGCGGGCGGCGGACCGGGTCCCGGGCACCTCCCCCGTGAACGCGGGCGAGACCGGCTACGGCCGCAGCCGGGAGACGATCGAGACCCTGGAGCACGCGGACGTGCTGCTCGTGGTCGGCGGGACGCTCTCGGACATCCCCACGGACGGGTTCACCGTGCGCCAGGACCGCTCGGCCGTGAACTGGATCGTCAACATCGACACCTCCCTGCGCCAGCACTCCGGTGCCGTGACCCGCCAGATCCTGGCCTCCCCTGTGGCGTTCGGCCGAGCCCTGGAGGGTCTCCAGCTGGGTGCGCACCCGGACTGGTCGCAGTGGCTCGAGAAGCCCGTGGCCGCCCGCCGCGCCCGCTACGAGATCCCGGTCTCCGCGGGGGACAACGCGCCCGGCACCGCGGACATGACCCTGGTGATGAAGGCGCTGATCCCCCACCTGCCCGAGGACGCGGCGGTGGTCTACGGCTCTGGCAACCACACCGCGTGGGCGAACATGTACGTTCCCACCGGGGCCTACCCTTCGCAGCTGTCGGTGCGCAACGGCACCATGGGCTACTCCGTGCCCGGCGCGGTCTCCGTGTCCCTGGAGCAGCCCGAGCGTTTCGTGTTCGCGGTGGCCGGCGACGGCGAGTTCCTCATGAACTCGCAGGAGCTCGCGACCGCCCGGCAGTTCGGCGCGCACCCTCTCATCATCGTGCTGGACAACGGCCAGTTCGGCACCATCCGCGCGCACCAGGAGAACCACTACCCCGGCCGCGTGTCCGGCACCCAGCTGGAGAACCCCGACTTCGCCACCGTGGCCCGCGGCTACGGGGCCTTCGGTGCGCGCCTGGAGCGCAACGAGGACATCGAGGGGGTCGTTGCCGACGCCGTGCGGGCCGTCACCGAGGACCGGATCCCGGCCGTGGTGCACGTGGTCGCGGACCCCGCGAAGCTGCTGCCCGGCATGTAGCTGTCCCCGCAACGGCGACGCACCGCGCCCCTCGGGTCCGGCGCGGCGTCGTCGTAGGGTGGTGCCTGACGATCGGAGGCCCCCGCGCCGCCGTCGCCCCGGCGCACCACGAGGAGTCCCATGCACCGCCTGTTCCACAACGCCACCGTCCACGCCATGAACCCGGCCACGGGCTGGACCCCACAGGGCCAGTGGCACTCCCACGACATGCCGCACCCCGATGCGATCCTCACCTCGGAGGACCGGATCGTGGCGGTGGGCGAGTACCGCGCACTGCGTGACATGGCTCCGCTGGGGACCGAGCGCACGGACCTGGGCGGAACGTATGTCCTGCCGGGCATGGGCGACGGGCACATCCACTCGGCCATGTACTCGCGCTCCCTCATCGAGCCGGACATGCGCGGCTGCGTGAATCTGGAGGAGGCCCTGGCGGTGCTGCGGCCCTACGTGGAGCAGGCCAGGACGGACCCGTCCATCACGTGGATCTTCGGCGGGCAGTGGAACATCAACGCGTGGACGGGCCCCGAGCGTCCGGACCGCCACGTGCTGGACTCGGTGGCCCCGGACGTTCCCGTGGCGCTGAGCTCCCTGGACCTGCACACCCTCTGGCTGAACTCGCGTGCGCTGACCGAGCTGGGGCTGGACCGCACCGTGAAGGACCCGGACGGCGGGGAGTTCGAGCGGGACGAGCACGGTGAGCTCACCGGGGTGCTCAAGGAGGCCGCCGCGATCCCCATCCGGGACGGCCTGATGCAGTCGGACGTCTCCGGGAGCATCGACAGCTACCTGCCCCTGGGCCAGCGTGAGCTGCTCCAGCGCGGCATCACCTCCATCCACGACATCGACGGCGTGGACTGCCTGCACGCCTACCGCAAGCTCCACGACCGCGGTGAGCTGGACATCCGGGTGCACAAGATCCTGCGGCAGGAGCAGATCGAGGACTTCATCCGGCGCGGGATCCGCACCCACTCCGGGGACGAGTGGATCTCCATGGGCCCGCTCAAGCTCTTCGCGGACGGCGCCCTGGGCTCCCACACGTGCCACATGTCCGAGGCGTGGCCCGGCACGCAGGACCGCGGGATGGCCGTGATGGAGCCCGAGGAGCTGGAGCACTGGATCCACCGGGCGGCCTCGGCGGGGATCGCCGCCGCCGTGCACGCCATCGGGGACCAGGCGGCCACGGAGGCGCTGGACGCGATCGAGGCGAACCAGGCCATTTCCCGGGCCTTCGGGCTGCGCCACCGGATCGAGCACGCGCAGTACGTCAAGCGCAGCGACGTCCCCAGGTTCCGGGAGCTGGAGGTCACCGCCTCCCTGCAGCCGATGCACTGCACCACGGACATCCCCCTCAACGGGTTCCTGGAGGACCGGGACCTCGTGGCCTACGGGTGGAACAGCCTGCGGCGGGCGGGCGCGGAGCTGGTTTTCGGCTCCGACGCCCCGGTGGAGGACCCCAACCCGTTCCACGGCATCCACGCGGCCATCACGCGCACCCGGGACGGCTCCCCCGAGGGCGGGTGGCAACCGCACGAGATCATCTCCCGCCCGGAGGCCGTGTCCCACTACACCCACTCCGTGGCCCGCGCCTCCTACGAGGAGAACCAGAAGGGGTGCCTGGCCCCCGGGATGCTCGCGGACTTCGTGTGCGTGGACCGGGACATCTTCGCGGTGGACGCGGAGGCCGTGCGGGACACCGTGGTGGAGGCCACAGTGGTGGGCTCCCAGATCCGCTACCAGCGCGAGGACTGACTCCCGCGCGCGGCCGGTGCCGTGCGGCGTCGGCGTCCCCGGGTACGACGCCGCCCGCAGCGGCCCGCGGGACGCCTGGCCCGGGCTCCGGGGCCGCGGCCCACCCACCGGGCCCGGCGCCGTCACCGCCCCCGGGTACGACGCCACCCCCGCACCTGTGCAGGCGCGGGGGCGGCGGTCACGGGGTGGCCCTACTGACTACTTCTTCTTGGGAGTGTGGATCAGCTTCTTGTTGGCGAACTCCTCGATGCCGAACGGGCCGAGTTCACGGCCCACGCCGGAGCGCTTGACGCCGCCGAAGGGCAGGTCCGGGGCGGTGCCGGTGACCTCGTTGACGTAGACCATCCCGGAGTCCACGCGCTGCGCGACCTCCAGCGCGGCTTCCTCGTCCGCGCCGAACACGGAACCGCCCAGACCGAACGGCGAGGAGTTGGCGAGCTCCACGGCCTCGTCCGCGTCCTTGACCTTGTAGACCACGGCCACGGGGCCGAAGATCTCCTCGGCGTAAGCGCGCATCTCGGGGGTGACGTCCGCGAGCACGGTGGCCTCCATCCAGGCACCGGGCTTGTCCAGCTTCTTGCCGCCAGCGAGCACGGTGGCGCCCTTGTCCACGGCGTCCTGGACCTGCTCCATGATCTCGTCACGCGCCTCCACGGCGCACAGCGGGCCCAGGAAGGTCTTCTGGTCCATGGGGTCCCCGGGGGTCACGCCCTGCACGGCCTGCGCGAAGTTCTCCACGAACGCGTCGTACGCCTCTTCCAGCACGATGAACCGCTTGGAGTTGGTGCACGCCTGGCCGTTGTTGAGCATGCGTCCGAAGACACCCTGCTTGACGGTGCGCTCCACGTTCTCGGCGTCCAGCACGATGAAGGGGTCCGAGCCGCCCAGCTCCAGAACGACCTTCTTGAGGTTCTTGCCCGCGGTGGCGGCCACGGCCGAGCCCGCGCGCTCCGAGCCCGTGAGGGACACGCCCTGCACAGCCGGGTCCGGGATCACGATGTCCGCGATCTGCTCGTTGGACGCGAAGATGTTGATGTAGACGTCCTCCGGGAAGCCTGCGTCGCGGAAGAGCTCCTCCTGCACCAGCGCGGCCTGGGGCACATTGCCCGCGTGCTTGAGCAGCACGGTGTTGCCGAGCATCACGTTGGGAGCGGCCAGGCGGGCCACCTGGTAGTAGGGGAAGTTCCACGGCATGATCCCCAGCACCACGCCCGTGGAGTCGAGCACCACGCGGGCCTCGCCGCCGGTGGAGGGCGTCAGGGTGCGGCCCTTCATGAACTCCTCCGCGTTGTCCGCGTAGTAGTCGTAGATGTCCGCCACGAGCCGGACCTCCTCCACGGACTGCGCGAGCGGCTTGCCCATCTCCTCGGTGATCAGGGCGGCGAGCTCGTCCTCGCGGTCGCGGTACAGCCCGGCCATGGTGTGCATCAGCCGCGCGCGCTCCGCCGCCGGGACGGTGCGCCAGGAGGTGTACTCCTTGGCGGAACGGGCCACGGCATCGCGGATCTGCTCGTCCGTGGCGGTCTCGAAGGTCTTGACGGTCTCCCCGGTCGCGGGGTTGGTGGTTGCGTAAGCCATGGCCCCAGCGTATGGCGCGTCACACCGCGATGGCAGGGGGTTCACCGAGGGCGAGAGTCGAGGACGACGACGCCGCGGCGCGCCGGTCACGGACCGCACCGTGCGGCGTCGTGCGGGGTCACGGGCGAGAGGCACGCGGGACCAGGACCAGGACCAGGACCAAGACCAAGACCAAGACCAAGACCAAGACCAAGACGAGCATGACGGGCGTCACGAACCGGAACAATCGGCGCGCGGGCGTCGACCCCCTGGACAATGGACGGTTCGAGCCCGGAGCCCCTTGCGCCCGGGCATACGATGATCGCAGACAGCCCTGTCCCCAGAACCCAGAGTCCGCAGCGCACCCGAGCGCGTGAAAGGAATCAGATGAGCATCCACGACAAGGTTTCCGCCGTCCTCGAGGCCACGCCCAAAGGTCTGCTGATCAACGGCGAGTGGCGCGATGCGTCGGACGGCGGCACGTTCGACGTCGAGAACCCCGCAACCGGGGAGATCCTGGCCACGCTCGCCTCCGCCACCGAGGAGGACTCGCGCGCGGCCATGGACGCCGCCGCGAACGCCCAGGAGTCCTGGGCCCGCACGAGCACCCGCGAGCGCTCCGAGATCCTGCGCCGCGCCTTCGACCTGGTCCAGGAGCACAAGGAGGACCTCGCGCTGCTGATGACCCTGGAGATGGGCAAGCCGCTGAAGGAGGCCCAGGGCGAGGTGGTCTACGGCGGCGAGTTCCTGCGCTGGTTCTCCGAGGAGGCGGTGCGCCACTACGGCCGCTACGCGTCCACGCCCGAGGGCAACCTCAAGATGTTCGTGTCCCACAAGCCCGTGGGCCCGTGCCTGCTGATCACCCCGTGGAACTTCCCGCTGGCCATGGCCACCCGCAAGGTGGCCCCCGCGGTGGCCGCGGGCTGCACCATGATCCTCAAGCCCGCGCGCCTGACCCCTCTGACCTCGCAGTTCTTCGCCAAGCTCATGATCGAGGCGGGGATCCCCGCGGGTGTGCTGAACGTGGTGTCCTCCAAATCCGCGTCCAACGTCTCGGACCCGATCATGGCGGACCCGCGCCTGCGCAAGGTGTCCTTCACGGGCTCCACCCCGGTGGGCAAGCAGCTCATGAAGACCGCCACGGACCACGTGCTGCGCACCTCCATGGAGCTGGGCGGCAACGGCCCGTTCATCGTGTTCGAGGACGCGGACCTGGACAAGGCCGTGGAGGGCGCCATGGCCGCGAAGATGCGCAACATGGGCGAGGCCTGCACCGCCGCCAACCGCTTCCTGGTGCACGAGTCCGTGGCCGAGGAGTTCTCGCAGAAGTTCGCGGCCAAGCTCAAGGCGCTCAAGCCCGGCAACGGCCTGGACGAGGACTCCACAGTGGGCCCCATGATCGAGAAGAAGGCCCTGGACTCCGTCACCGAGTTCGTCCAGGACGCGATCGAGAAGGGCGCGAGCGCCGTCGTGGGCGGCAAGCCCGTGGACGGGCCCGGCTACTTCTTCGAGCCCACCCTGCTCACCGGTGTGACCGAGGACTGCCGCGTGTTCCAGGAGGAGATCTTCGGTCCCGTGGCGCCCGTGATCACCTTCACGGACGAGGACGACGCCGTGCGCCTGGCCAACACGACCGAGTACGGCCTGGCCTCCTACGTGTTCACCGAGGACATCTCCCGTGCGCTGCGCATCGGCGAGCGCATCGAGTACGGCCTGCTGGGCCTGAACGTGGGCGTGATCTCCAACGCGGCCGCGCCGTTCGGCGGCGTGAAGGAGTCCGGCGTGGGCCGCGAGGGCGGCGCCGAGGGCATCGCCGAGTACACCACCGTGCAGTACATGGGCATGCCCTCCCCCTGGGCCTGATCCCGCACCTGACACCGCGGGCCCGAGCCGCCCGCACCGCATCCCGCGGCGCAGCGACGCGCCGCGCACAGCACGAAAGGACCATCAGAGATGGCAGAGATCGAGTACCGGCTCCCGCAGAAGCGCGAGCTGGTGACCAGCATTCCCGGGCCCAAGTCCCAGGCGCTCGCCGAGCGCCGCGCACAGACCGTTGCCGCCGGCGTCGCCTCCTCCCTGCCCGTCTTCGCGGACGAGCTGGACGGCGGCGTGATCAAGGACGTGGACGGCAACCAGATGGTGGACCTGGGCTCCGGCATCGCTGTGACGTCCGTGGGTGCCTCCGCCCCCAAGGTGGTGGCGCGCGTCCAGGACGCGGTGGCCAAGTTCACCCACACGTGCTTCATGGTCACCCCGTACGAGGACTACGTGGCCGTGGGCGAGAAGATGGCGCAGCTGACCCCCGGGTCCTTCGACAAGCGCACCGCGCTGTTCACGTCGGGCTCCGAGGCCGTGGAGAACGCCGTGAAGATCGCGCGCGTGCACACCAAGCGGCAGGCGGTCGTCGTGTTCGACCACGCCTACCACGGGCGCACCAACCTCACCATGGCCATGACCGCCAAGGTGATGCCGTACAAGCAGGGCTTCGGACCGTTCGCCAACGAGGTCTACCGCGTGCCCATGTCCTACCCGTTCCGCGACCCCGAGGGCATGACGGGCGCCGACGCCGCGAAGCGCGCGCTCACCATGGTGGAGAAGCAGGTGGGCGCGGAGAACGTGGCCGCCGTGGTCATCGAGCCCATCCAGGGCGAGGGCGGCTTCATCGTCCCCGCCGAGGGCTTCCTGCCCGCACTGTCCTCGTGGTGCCGTGAGAACGGCGCCGTGTTCGTCGCGGACGAGGTCCAGGCCGGCATTGCCCGCACCGGCGCGTGGTTCGCGTCCGAGCACGAGGGTGTGGAGCCGGACCTGGTGACCTTTGCCAAGGGCATCGCGGGCGGCATGCCGCTGTCCGGCGTGGTGGGCCGCGCCGAGATCATGGACGCCGTGCACCCCGGCGGCCTGGGTGGAACATACGGTGGCAACCCCGTGGCGTGCGCCGCGGCCCTCGGCGCGCTGGAGACCATCGAGGAGTGGGGTCTCGTGGAGCGCGCGCGGGAGATCGAGAAGGTCATCCGCGAGGAGCTCGGCTCCGTGGCGGAGTCCTCCCCCGTGGTGGGAGACCTCCGCGGCCGCGGGGCGATGATCGCGCTCGAGTTCGTGAAGCCCGGCACCACGGAGCCCAACCCGGACGCCGCCAAGCAGATCGCCGCGCGCTGCCTCGAGCAGGGCGTCGCGATCCTCACGTGCGGCACGTACGGCAACATCGTGCGCCTGCTCCCGCCGCTGGTCATCGACATGGACCTGCTGCGCGACGCCCTCGGCGTGTTCGCCGCAGCCATCCAGGAGGCCGGCGCCTGATCCTGCTGATCTGACGCCTCGTGCACCGCGGGCGGCCACCGGTTCTCCGGTGGCCGCCCGTTCGCGTGCCGCTCGCCTGCACGGCACGACGACGCCGCGCGGCCCGGACCTGCTGCGGCACCGCGCCCGGTCCGGCACCGTTCCACGGGGGCCGGCCCGGACCTGCGGCAACGGTGCAGATCCACCCGTGCGCCGCACGGCGTACGACGACGCCGCCCGCGCCTCTCGTGTGGTAGAACTCACCTATCCGCACCCAGACCCGGCCGTTCTGCGGGCCCCGTTTCCAGCAGTCGAGAGGACCAGCCATGAGCACCGGCAAGGCACCACAGGGACCAGCACCGGCCGGCAGCTCTGCCGCCGCGGGCGGGGACTCCCCCGAGATCACACACAAGGCGCTGCGCTCGCGCCACGTCACCATGATCACGCTGGGCGGGATCATCGGAGCCAGCCTGTTCGTGGGCTCCGGCAACGTGATCCGCATGGTGGGCCCGGCCGCGGTGCTCTCCTACCTGCTGGGCGGGCTGCTCGTGTTCCTGGCCATGCGGATGCTCGGGGAGATGGCGGCGTCGCGCCCCGCCGTGGGCTCGTTCATGGAGTACGCGCGCGTGGGCCTGGGCGACTGGGCCGGGTACTTCGTGGGCTGGCTCTACTGGTACTTCTGGGTGGGTGTGATCGCGTTCGAGGCCGTGGTGGGCGGGTCGCTGCTCGCGGGGTGGTTCCCGGCCATGCCCGTGTGGCTGGGGTCCGTGATCCTGCTGCTGATCTTCACGGGTACCAACCTGATCTCCGTGCGCTCGTTCGGGGAGGTCGAGTTCTGGCTCGCGAGCGTCAAGGTGGCGGTGATCGTCGCGTTCCTGGTGGTGGGCACCCTCTTCGCGTTCGGGCTCTGGCCGGGCGCGGACTTCTCGATCCCCAACCTGTGGCAGCACGGCGGCTTCGCACCGCAGGGTGGCTGGGCCGTGATTTCGGGCGTGGCCGTGGTGATCTTCTCCTACTTCGGCACGGAGATCGCCGTGATGGCGGCCGCGGAGTCCGAGGACCCCGCCAGGGGCATCCGCCAGGCCACCGTGACCGTGGTGTGGCGCATCCTGATCTTCTTCGTGGGATCCATCCTGCTGATCGTGACCATCGTCCCGTGGAACCAGTTGCCGGATCCTGACGAGCAGGCACCGTTCGTGTACGTCTTCGACCTCTTCGGCGTCCCCGGCGCGGAGATGATCATGAGCATCGTCATCTTCACGGCGGTGTGCTCCGTGCTGAACTCCGGACTGTATTCCGCAGCGCGCATGTTCTCCGCTCTCGCGGGCGAGGGCCTGGCTCCGCGCATCGTGGCACGGAAGTCCAAGAACGGCGTCCCCGTGGTGGCCGTGCTCGCCTCCACCCTGGGCGGCTACGCGGCGGTGTTCGTGAACTTCCTGGCCCCGGAGTCCGGGATCTTCGACTTCATCATGAACTCGGCGGGTCTCGTGGCCCTGTTCGTGTACGTGTTCGTGGCGATCACCCAGATGAAGCTGCGCTCTCAGATGAGCCCCGAGGAGCGCGCGAACCTGAAGCTCAAGATGTGGCTGCACCCGTGGCTCGGCATCCTGGTGATCGTGGCCGTCGCGGGGATCGTGGTGGTCATGCTGGTCTCGGACGATGCAAGCCGCACCCAGGTGTGGACGAGCCTCGTGGCCGTCGCCGTGCTCGCCGTGTTCTGGCCGCTCGTGCGCCGCAACCTGCGACGCCGCCGGGCAGCCGACACCGCGGCTCCCGCCGCGACGCCCACGGCCTGATCCGCCACCGCCCACCGACCGCCCGAGAGGATCCCGTGGCGCACTTCCCCACCCTGACCGAGACCGTGGCCGCCCTGCGCCACGGCGAGACCACGAGTGAAGCCCTGACCTCCGCGGCACTGGATCGCATCGATGCGCTGAACGAGCACCTGGGGGCGTTCGTACGCGTTGAGCGGGAGGCCGCCCTGACCTCGGCGCGCGATGCGGACCAGCGGCTGCGCTGCGGGGGCCTCCTCGAAGCCCCTCGGGCACCGGCATCCGAGCAGTCCGGCGGAACCACCCGGCACGGCGAAACACGCACCTCCGCGGTCCCATCCCGGGGCCACGCGGAGGCGGCCGTCCTGCGCGGCGTCCCCCTGTCCCTGAAGGACGGGCACGACGTCGCCGGGATGCCCACCTCGTGGGGCTCGCTGACCGCGCGCGGGGAGGACGGAAGCATCCCGCGGGCGGAACGCTCGGACGAGCTCGCCGCCACCCTGCAGGACAGCGGAGCCGTGCTGCTCGGCAAGACCCAGGTGCCCGAGTTCCTGCTCAACTGCTACTCCGAGAACCGGGCATACCCTCCAGCGCGCAACCCCTTTGCCCTGGACTGCTCGGCGGGCGGCTCCTCCGGTGGCCAGGCCGCCGCTGTGGCCGCTGGCATCCTCCCCGCGGCCATCGGCTCGGACGGCGGCGGTTCCGTGCGGATCCCCGCTGCGGCATGCGGGCTCATCGGGCTAAAACCGAACCGGGGTCGGGTCCCCAGCAGCGATGCGCTGTCCAACGTCGGGCAGCTGGGGGTCAACGGACCCATCACCCGCACCGCCGCGGACGCCGCCCTGCTCCTGGACGTGCTGTGCCACACGCCGGGCCACGAGCGGATCGACCGGCCCGTGGTGGCCGTCCCGGAACCCTCGTTCTCGCAGGTCGTGGCGCGCACCCTGGCGGGGGACGCCCCCTGGGGAGACCGCTCCCTGCGCATCGGGGTGAGCACGGCCTCTCCGTTCGACGGCACGTACGAGATCATGGTCTCCCCGGAGGCGCGGGCCGCGCTGGACGAGGGGATCCGCGCGCTCGAGGCGCTGGGCCACACCGTGGAGGATGCTGACATCCACTACGACCCCGCC
Source organism: Kocuria rhizophila (assembly GCF_003667225.1). Classification (GTDB taxonomy): domain Bacteria; phylum Actinomycetota; class Actinomycetes; order Actinomycetales; family Micrococcaceae; genus Kocuria; species Kocuria rhizophila. Next base: position 9,670 of record NZ_RCOM01000017.1, on the reverse strand, counting down.
TACCCCGAAGCCTTCTCGCGGCTGTGGACCACTGCCATGGGCCAGCTGCCGCTCGACGGCGCCGAGCACCTGCTCACCGGGCTGGCCCGCTCGTTCCGCGAGCGTGCCCTGTCCCGCACCGCGGTGGAGCTCGCGGACGCCTTCGCCGTGCTGCGCGGCATCGAGGCGGACCTCATCCGCCAGTTCTCCCGGTTCGACATGATCCTCACGCCGGCCCTGGCCATGCCGCCACGGCCGGTGGGGTGGTTCCACGAGGGCTTCGACATCGCGGATCCGGCGGGCGCGGACCAGGACTACAGGCGCCAGTGCCAGTACACGCCGTGGACATCGGTGGTGAACGTGATCGGGCTGCCCGCGATCACGGTGCCCACCACGTGGCGCATCCCCGAGACCGGCGGATACCCGGGTCCGGTGCCCATGGGCGTCCAGCTCGTGGGGCGCGCGTCCGGTGAGGCGCAGCTGCTCGCGCTGGCCGCCCAGCTGAACCCGCCCACGACGCCGCACGCGCACCTCGTCGCCTGAGCGCACCTGCCCACGGAGGGCGGCAGCCCGGTCCGGCGCCCGCCCACTGGGCTGCTGACGGCCCACCGGTCCTGGGCTCCGCGGTCACACCGACGACGCGGCCCGGTCTGTGTAAGGGCTCGTGGCGTCCACGCCGCGCCGTCTCCCCGCGGGCAACGGCGGTTCGGCGCGGGAGGTGGCCGCGCGGCGTCGTCGTCCGCCGGGGCGGGGGCGGGGCCCGAAACCGAGCGGCGCACGGCCTGACGGGGCGCGCTTTCGGGACTAGGTTGGTGGCATGACCAACCGTGCGGGCACCGTTGCCCAACCCAGTGACCTCGTGGACATCGACGACCTCGTGGCGGCGTACTTCGACCGCACGCCGGATGCCGGGAACCCGGACCAGCGGGTGGTGTTCGGAACCTCCGGGCACCGCGGTTCCTCGCTGAAGACCTCGTTCAACGAGGACCACATCGCTGCGATCACGCAGGCGATCGTGGAGTACCGCGCCGGGCAGGGCATCACCGGCCCGCTGTTCATGGGCAAGGACACCCACGCGTTGTCCGGGCCCGCGCAGGACACCGCGCTGCAGGTGCTCGCCGCCAACGGTGTGCGCACCCTGCTGGACTCCCGGGACGGTTTCACGCCCACCCCGGCGCTGTCCCTCGCGATCCTCACGTACAACGCGTCCGGGCCCGAGGACCGCGCGGACGGGATCGTGATCACCCCGTCCCACAACCCGCCCACGGACGGCGGTTTCAAGTACAACCCCCCGCACGGCGGCCCCGCGGACACGGACGCCACCGGGTGGATCGCGGACCGCGCCAACGAGCTGATCGAGGCGGGCCTGGAGGGCGTGCGGCGCGTGCCCCTGGAGGAGGCGAAGGCCGCGGAGACCACCGGCACGTTCGACTTCCTGGACAGCTACGTCTCCACGTTGCCGGAGATCATCGACCTGGACGCCATCAAGGCCGCGGGGGTGCGCATCGGCGCGGACCCCATGGGCTCGGCCTCGGTGGCGTACTGGCAGGAGATCGGCGAGCGCTTCGGGCTGAACCTGGAGGTCGTGAACCCCACCGTGGATCCGCAGTGGGCGTTCATGACCCTGGACTGGGACGAGAAGATCCGCATGGACTGCTCCTCCCCCTCGGCCATGGCCTCTCTGATCGGGGCCCGGGACAAGTACGACATCGCCACGGGCAACGACGCGGACAGCGACCGCCACGGCATCGTGACCCCGGATGCTGGGCTCATGAACCCCAACCACTACCTCGCGGTGGCCATCGACTACCTCTACCGCACGCGCGACGGCTGGCGCGGTGACGCCGGGGTGGGCAAGACCCTGGTGTCCTCCTCGATCATCGACCGCGTGGCGCAGTCCCTGGGTCGCCGCCTGGACGAGGTGCCCGTGGGCTTCAAGTGGTTCGTGCCGGGCCTGCTGGACGGCTCCATCGGCTTCGGCGGGGAGGAGTCCGCCGGTGCCTCGTTCCTGCGCAGGGACGGCTCCGTGTGGACCACGGACAAGGACGGCATCATCCTGGCGCTGCTCGCCGCGGAGATGACCGCCACCACCGGCACAACCCCCTCCCAGCGCTACCGCGAGCTCACGGAGCAGTTCGGGGACCCCGTCTACCAGCGCATCGACGCCCCGGCGAACCGCGAGCAGAAGGCGGCGCTGACGAAGCTCTCCGCGGAGCAGGTCACCGCGGACACCCTGGCCGGTGAGCCCATCACCGCCAAGCTCACGGAGGCCCCCGGCAACGGTGCGGCGATCGGCGGGCTCAAGGTCACCACGGAGAACGCGTGGTTCGCGGCCCGCCCCTCCGGCACGGAGGACGTCTACAAGATCTACGCGGAGTCCTTCAAGGGCGAGGAGCACCTGAAGCAGGTGCAGCAGGAGGCCAAGGCTCTGGTGGACTCGGTCATCGGCTGAGGGCCGTGGTGCGGGGCTCCCGCACCGGCCTGCTGCGCAGGGGCCGCCGAGCGGTACGGGGTTCTCCCGTGCCGCTCGGCGGCCCCTCGTCGTGACCGAACGGCGCAGACGCTTGTGCGTGTCGGAGCGCTGTGCTGTGATGTTCCCGGATCAAGAAGCCCGACCATCAGCCCTCCGGCTGGTCGGCTGGCAACCGGTTGTTCGCACCCGGTGCCCCCGGAGGAAGATCCGCCGCCCGGCACCCGCCGCGCGGAAGTCTGCGAAAGGTCACCATTATGAGCAACTCTGCTCCCACTCCCGAACACCCGTGCGTCCACGCGGAGGGACACCCCGCCTGCCGGAGCTACCACCCGGGGCACAACGCGCACTACATCCAGGCCCGCCTGGCTTCCGGGAACCAGGACCGGTGGGTCCGGGTGGACCTGGGCGCCCCGCACGGGAACACGGTGCAGGCCACGTTCCCGGACGGCAGCACCCGGACCTGGTGGTGCCACGACCCCGCGCTGCTGGAGCGGTTCCACACGCTGCAGCACAGCGGGGCCGCGGCGTCGTTCGATCCTGGGACGTCACTCGCCACCGTGCCGACTTCACAGGGCAGGCTCGCCCTGCTGCACCCCGCGGTGGTCGACGGGCAGTGATGCCTTGGGCATGGGAAGGGGAGGACACCGGCGGCGAGCACGCCGCGTGCTGAGCCGCCGGCTCCTCCCGTAGGCTGGTCGGCCGGTGGTGCGCGCCGCAGGCGTGACCCACCGGCCGTTCCCGCCGACCCGCCCGGTCTGCGCCTTCGTGAAAGGAACCGAGCAGTGACTCCCTCCGCCAGCGCCACCTCCGACTCCCTGTCCCGGGCCGCCAAGCCGATCGAGGTCCGTGTGGGGCACCGCGAGCTGGTCATCCGTGGCCGGTACGAGACCCTGTCGATCGTCAACGACATCCTGATCGGCCTGATCTTCCTGGTGGGTTCGATCCTCTTCTTCCAGGACGCCACCGTCTACGCCGGGACGTGGCTGTTCGTGCTGGGCAGCGCACTCATGCTGGTCCGACCCAGCATCCGGATCACCCGGCGGGTGCACCTGCAGCGCATCGCCCCGGAATCAGCACCGGAGGACTCGCACGACTTCTGACCCGCCGCGCGGACCGTCCCGTGACCCGAACGTCCTGCGGGGCGCAGGCGTAGGCACGTTCCACCGGCTGCTGCCGCTGGACACGCCGTCGTCACATGGGAACACGCCGCACGGGTGATGTTGCGGGTGGGTGAGGTTGGCTATCTAATGAGGATCGACCCCCGCGACCCCAGGACGATCCCTCGCAGCGGGGGCAGACACTCAAGGATGAGCAACCCGCATGAGGCACACCCACGCCCAACCGGACCCCCGCACACTTCTCGGCCCGTCCAGCGTGCTGCAGGCCGAGCCCTGGCAGCACTTCCAGGCTGGTCTCTCGCGACGCACTCACACTCTTGACGGGGCCGGGTGGCACGCCCTCGTCGTCGAGGAGCGCTCCCGGGCCGGGGTGGTCTGGTACACCCCGTACGGCCCGGTCCTGGCGCACCCCGAGCTTCTGCCGGAGGCGCTGCGCGAGCTGCGGTACGCCGCGCATGATCACTCCGTGGCGTGGTTGCGGGTGGAGCCGCAGATGCCGTCCCCGGTGGGCACGGCCTTCGCGGCAGTCGTGCAGCGGCAGAACGCCACGGCACCGGCGATCGCCGCGGGTCTGCGCCGGCTCGGAGCGCGGCCGTCCCCGCGGGACATCCAGCCCGCGTACACGCGCTGGGTGGATCTCACCCGCGAGCCGGAGCAGATCCTGGCCGCCATGACGGGCACCAACCGCAACCTGTGGCGGCGCCACCGGGACAAGGGCATCACCCTGGCCTCGGACTCCCGCCCGGACGCCGCCGAGGCGGTGATCGAGCTGCAGCACCGCACCGCCGGGCGCAAGGGGGTCACGGCCCACAGCGAGGACTACCTCCGCACCGCCGCCCGCAGCCTGGGCGCCACGGGTAACTCCACGGCCTACACGAGCTCCGTGGACGGCACCGTGGTCAGCGCGCTGCTGACCTACGACTCCCCCACCACCCGGATCTTCGCACACTCCGGCATGGACGCGAGCGTGCGCAAGCTGCGCCCCAACCAGCCGCTCATCGCCCAGGCGCTGCTCGACGCCGCCGAGCAGGGTCTCGCGGTCGGCGACCTCTTCGGGATTGCCCCGTTGAGCGATCCCACCCACCCGTGGACCGGGTTCAGCGCGTTCAAACGCTCCTTCGGCGGTGCGGACGTGGCCCTGGGCGGCACGTGGGACGTTCCCGTGAGCAGCCCCCGCTACACGGCCTACCGCGCCGCGCGCCGCGCGAGGGACGAGGTGGGTTCTGCGCGCACGCGCGCCCGGGAGACGACCGGCCGCATCCGCGCCGGGCTGGCCGGCGGGATACATGCGGCGGAGGGGACACCCAGCGGGGCGTAGCCCCGCGAGCAGTGCCGCTCCGCGCCTCGGACCACGCGGCGCGCACCACGGGGTCCGCCCCGGGGCCTCGCGTCCTGGCGGCGCTGTGCGGCTCTGCGCGGCGCTGTGCGGCCCGCGAGCCGGGTCCGCTGCCGGGCGCCCCTCCGGAGAGGTCAGGGGGTCATCCCACCGGGTTCTCGGGGTCCCACGCCCGGGAGTAGAAGTCCGCGGAGCGCGAGTCCAGCAGCTGCTGGTACTCCTCCGGGTCCATCGCCTGCGCCGAGCCCTGGGGAGGCTCCTGCTGCCGGACGGACGTGCCGAGGCCCGCGGCGCCGTCGTGCACCGAGAGGCCCGCCGCCTCCAGGAGGGTGGGGTACATGGACAGCTGGTCCGCGCCGGCCCGCAGGGGCTGCCCGGCGGTCTCGCCCGGGATCCACACGCGGTTGAACACGGTGCGGTTGGGGTGGTGGTCCAGCTGCTCGTGGAAGGCGTCCCCCGCGCTCATGTGCTTGAGGTGGTCGCCCATGATCACCACGGACGTGTCCTCCAGGTAGCCCTGGGCCTTCATGTGCTCCACGAACCCGGCCACCTGGGTCATGGAGCACGCGAACACGGAGGTCACCTGGTTCTGGGTGTCCACGTCGCACGAGTTGTAGACGTGGACGGGTTCGTGGGTGTCCAGGGTCAGCATGGACAGGTTGAACGGCTGGCCTGTGCGCTCGGACTCGGCGTGCAGACGGTCCACCTCGTCCTTGGCGTGGGCCATGAGCCGCTCGTCGCTCAGGCCCCAGTCGCTGCGGAAGTTCTCCGCGGGCTCGCCCGCCGCGCGCCAGTCCTCCAGACCCTTGTCCTCGGTGTAGCCGTGGCTTCGCAGGAACGTGTCCTTGCCCGCGAAGGAGGAGTTGGCCCCGCCCAGGAACGTGTTGGTGTACCCGTGGTTCTGCAGCACGTCCCCCAGGCAGGTCACGCCGCCCAGGTACTGCTCCTGCCCGGCGCCGATGTCGGCGGAGCCTGCGTCACCCGACTCCTTGAGCGGGATCCCGCACTGCGTGGAGGCGATCCCGGCCATGGTCCAGCCACCGCCCTCGTACTGCTGGAAGTCCTCGACGCTGCGCCACCCGTCTTCGGGCCGGGTGACGTCCTCGAGCGGGGCGAAGGCGTTCTTCTCGAACAGCTGGTCGTCCGCGAGCGTGGCCTCCCCGGACTCCAGGTAGATGACCACCAGGTTGTGCTTGTCCGCGTCACTCGTGATGGTGGGCTGGACGTACGTGGAGCCGATGTCGTGAGGGGACTTCACGGCCTTGACGTACTGGGGCAGGTCCACCGCGGACGCGAAGCTCGTGCTCCCGGCCACGAACACCGCCGCCACGGTCACGGCGGAGGCGGAGCGCACGACGCCGCGGGGCGGTCGGGTGCCGTGCTCGCGTCGTGCTCTGCGCAGCCATGCCCGACGCGCGAGGGCGATGCCCACGGTGACCAGGACGGGAAGGACCCCGATGACCAGCACGGAGATCCACACCACGGACCCGCCGCCACCGTCCGTCTGCACGGACATCAGGTTCATGCGCATCTGCCCCACCGAGATCTGGCCCCAGTAGTGCCGGATGATCCCGCCCGCCGCGAGCAGAGTCAGTCCCAGCCAGATCAGGCCGTAGCAGAGCCCGCGGCCCGTCCAGCGGCCCACTCGCCTGCCCACGCGCAGAAAACCCTCGGACATGTCTGGACCTCGTGTTCCTGGATCATCCGGTGCCAACCTGCACCGCCGCGGCCCGGGCATGGTGTGCCGCCGCGTTCGCGTTCGTGTTTCTTCAAGGGTAGGACATGTTCCGGTCACCTGCTGTTCACCTTGTGAGCCCGCGACGGCGCCGGACACGGCAGGGGACCCGCTGCCCGGGGCGGCCGTCGGTCGGTCCAGCGCGAGGCTGATGCTGTCCGCGGCCGGCCCGGGGAGCGTCCGTTCCGGTCAGCTCGCGTGGGTGAGCGCCTGCACCCAGACGGCCTCCGCCACGAGGATGCCGAGGTCCACAGCCTCGCCACCGGCTGCGTCCGTTCCCGCGGTGCCGGTCGGTCTCCGCGTGTGCCGAGCGGCGGACGAGCCGCCCCCCGGAACGCGAGTGTCCGGCGCGGCGGAGCAGCTGTCCCCCGGCAAATCCGCATCCCGCGAGTCGCGCGAACCGCCCCCGGGAAGGTGAGCCTCCGGCGTCGTTCCCCCTGCGGCCACGCGCACCCTCACCGTGGCGCTGCGGGCCGGACCCGGAAGCACCCGCAGCACCGCGCCCGGCCGGATCCCCGCCTCCGCGAGCACCCGCAGGGTCTCGGGACTCTCGTCCGAGACGCGCGTGACCCGCACGGGCTCCGGGTGGGTCACGTCCGCGAGCGGAACGGCCGGGGCGGGGGTGACCACCCCGTCCCGTGAGGGGATCGCGTCCCCGTGCGGATCCTCGGACGGGTGGCCGAGCTTGGCGTCCACCCGGTCGATGAAACGGTCGGTGACGGCGTGCTCAAGCACTTCGGCCTCGTCGTGGATCTCGTCCCACGCGTAGCCCAGCTCGGTGGCCAGGAACATCTCCAGGATCCGGTGGCGGCGCACCATGTGCACGGCCACGTCACGCCCCTGCTCGGTGAGCTCCACGACCCCGTACGCGGGCCGGGTCACCAGGCCCTGCGCGGTGAGCTTCTTCAGCGCCTCCGAGACGGTGGAGGCCGCCAGGCCCATGCGCGCGGCCAACGAGGTGGTGGTCACCCGCTCCGGCTCCCACTCGCCCAGCCGCCAGATGGTCTTCAGGTAGTCCTGGGTGGACGGGCTCAGCTCTGCGGGGTGCACGGGTTCAGGCTAGCGGCCCGTGGCGCTCAGCGCGGTGTACTCGTCCCGCACCTGCAGGCCCGTGCGGACCTCGTCCAGCGCGGGTTCCAGGAACGTGGTGCGGTAGGTGGCGTCCGTGCCAATGCTCACGATGAAGTTCAGGGCGCTGAACGCGGCCAGCACCAGGCAGACCTGCACGAGGGGCTTGGTGAAGGGCAGGGACGCGAACACGCCGCCGAGGGACTCCGGCGGACTGCCGATCCACTGCGTGGCCGTCACCGGAGACACCGAGAGCACCCCGAAGACCACGTAGAACACGAACACCACCACGCCCAGCAGGGTCACCTGGATGAGGCTGATGAGCACGCACATTGCGGTGATGTTGACGCGTTCGGAGAACCGCAGGTCCCGGGCCCCGGAACGGTCGTCGTACGTGCGGATGATCTGGGAGATCTCGTCCCGGGCGTTGAGCGTGGCCAGCGCGATCCCCAGGGCCGCCATGACCCCCACAATTGCCCACGTTCGCCTCATGGACAGCTGCGCCACCACCTGCCAGATCTCCGCGTTGAAGAAGGAGAACAGCAGCGCGAGCATCAGGATGGGCAGCACCCGGCCCACCATGGACCCCAGGTGGTTGAGCTCCCGCGCCGCCCGGCGGAACGCCCACGTGGTCACGGTGCCCACACCCAGGTAGGAGCCGAGCAGCACCACCGCCAGGAGCACGAGCGTCTCCGCGAACCCGGACCCGCCACCCACCGGGCCCAGCCAGGGCAGCAGCATCAGGCCCACCACCGCCAGGACACCCCACACGGTCCGCACCACCGGAGGGCACCACCGCAGCACCAGGCTCGCGAGCCACCACACCACGGGGAAGCAGAACATCACCAGGGTGCCCGTGCCGAGGGCCACCATGACGTCCTCGGAGGGGTTCTCCAGCTGCGCGGGGGTGAGCCCGCGCACGGCGGCATCCGCGATGGTGTCCCCCAGCAGGAGAGTCAGGACCCCCAGCAGCGCGGGGGCACTGCGGGCCAGCAGTCCCTGCAGTCGTGCTCGCGGTTCCAGCACGAGGGGCAGGCCCATGCGGCGCAGGGTGGCGCGGAGAGTCTCAACCTGGGGTCCGGGGCGGTGCACGTGGCTGGGCATGGGTTCATCCTCGCGGACGAGCCGCCGGGGGGCCAGCAACGGCGCGACAGGCGGCGCCTTTCCCGGGCGGGGCGGCGCCCGCGGCACCGCCCTCGGCCGGCCCACCTCACACGGTCCCCGGCAGCCCCTTCACAATCTCCATGGTCCGCACGCTCACCGTGGTCACGCGCTTGACGAGGTCCACGATGTAGCGGGGGTTCTCGTGCTCCAGCGCCCAGTCGTTGGGGTCGTTCACGATCCCCGACGCCTTGTCCGTCTTCACCCGGTACCGGTCCAGTAGCCACTCCAACCCCGAGCGCGAGCCCAGCATGTACTCGTGCGCCGCCTCCGGGATGCCGCTGAGCGTGATGTTGCCGTTGTACACGATCACCGAACGGTCCTTGGCCCTGCCCGTGCCGCCCCAGCGCATCTTCGTGACCTGGTAGAACGCGGGGTCGGACTCGTCGCCCGTGCTGTGGGACTCGGTCAGCGGGTACGGCTCCACGGTCTCGTAGCCGATGTGGAGGTCCATGAGCTCGCGCCCCGCCCGCGCGTACGCGCGGAAGTTCTCGGCGGAGCCGGGCAGCGGGATGCGCGGAAGCTGCCGCTTGAGGTCCGCCGCGTACTTCTGGCGGTAGGCCGGGTCGTGCAGCTGCGCGTACACGCTCGCGAAGATCTCGTCCTTGCTCACGCCCTCCCCGAACGCCTCCGTGTAGCGCGCCAGGGTCTCGTCCGTCACGTTGTCGATCCGCCGGTACCCACCCACGACGACGCCGCTCTCGCCCCCGCCCAGCCCCAGGTCCAGTTCCGTGGGATTCTCGTTCTCGGCGGGGGGGCCCCGGGGGTCGTAGGGGTAGCGGGGGAAGAACCGGCCCGCC
>NZ_RCOM01000179.1 GCF_003667225.1 Kocuria rhizophila | reverse complement strand
GCCCTGGCGCATCACGGCCGCCGTCCTCGCCGTGCTCCTCGTCCTGGTGCTCGCCGGGGGTGCCTGGGCACTCTGGCGGCCCCTGTCCGAGCACGACGCCGTACGGCTCACCGCGCGCGCCACGGTCGAGTCCGTGCGGAGCGAGCTGACCCCGGATCCTGACGTGCTTCCCGACGCCGCCCTGGCGCAGCAGCTGGATGCCCTCGGTCCCGCGGCCACACCCGCGCAGCAACGACGCCTCGACGAACAGGGCGGGCAGTGGAACCCTCCGGCTGATCTGGCGGACGCCGCGGACCGGATGGCCCGGCTGTCCGCCGCAGCACCGGACGAGGAACTGGCCGGGAACACGGCCTCGGTGGCCGCGTCCTGGTGGGCCGCGCAGCAGAGCCTCGGCACGAAGACTCCCGCGCAGGCGCCCGACTCTCTGCTCGACAC
>NZ_RCOM01000178.1 GCF_003667225.1 Kocuria rhizophila | reverse complement strand
CACCTGACCCGAGGTCAGCAGGGGCCACACGTACTCCCCGACCGCGGCCATGATGGTGGCCTTCTCCTCCGCCGAACGCGCCCGCAGCGTCGTGCCGATCACCGCGGCGCGCTTCTGCAGCAGCCGCCCCACGTTCAGCTCCCCCTTGGCACCGCCCTGCATCCCGATGATCACGATGCGCCCGTTCGTGGCCACCACCCGCAGGTTCGGGTCCAGGTACTTGGCGCCCACGACGTCCAGGACCACGTCCGCCCCGCGGCCGTCCGTGAGCTCGTGGACCCGCTCCACGAAGTCCTCGTTCCGGTAGTTGACGGCGGTGGCGCCCAGTTCCCGCACGGTGGCGGCCTTCTCCTCGCTGCCCACCGTGGCGATCACCGTGAGGCCCAGCGCGCGGGCCACCTGGATGGCGTGGGTCCCGATGCCGCCCGCCCCACCG
>NZ_RCOM01000177.1 GCF_003667225.1 Kocuria rhizophila | reverse complement strand
CATTTCTTCCGCGCCGCCACGCCGGACTGTCCGGGCGCCGCTTGCGCACCACAAGGAGGATGCCCATGGAACCCGAGATCGACTGCGTCGACATCGACCCCGAAGAAACCAGCGAGTGGCTGGACGCGATGCAGGCTGTGCTGGCGCACGAAGGCCTGCCGCGCACGCATTACCTGCTGGACCGCCTGATCGACCAGGACCGCGCCCGCAGCGGCGGCTATGCCGCGGCCGGCGTCACGCCCTACGTCAACACGATCGGCCTGCCGGCCCAGGCGCCGTTCCCCGGCGACACCCGCATCGAGGCGCGGCTGGACGCCTATCTGCGCTGGAACGCCATGGCCATGGTGCTGCGCGCCGGCAAGCATTCCGGCGTGGGCGGGCACATCGCCACCTATGCCTCGGCCACCACCCTGTACGAAACCGGCTACCGCCATTTCTTC
>NZ_RCOM01000176.1 GCF_003667225.1 Kocuria rhizophila | reverse complement strand
CGCTGCACGGAGCGCCGCCCCCGTCGCGCGCTGCTGCCGGGGGACGTCACTGCGGTAGGGAGCACGTCCCGTTCGGGGACAGCTGCTCCTCGGCGGGAAGCTTGAGGCCCGCGGGCGCCGTGAGCGCGGCCGGGACCACCGCGGCGGTCCCGATGCCCGGCCCGCTGCCGAGCACGGACACCCCGCCCGCGGGCGCCGCCCCGGAAGCGTGGGCCGCGGCCGCGGACGACGACGCCGCGGTTCCGCCGGACGATGAGGCCGCCTGGGCGCCGTCGGCCTTCTTGAGGACGTCCGCGAGATCCGACTGGAACCGCGCGTAGTCGGGGTAGGTGGGGAAGGACTGGTCGTAGTAGGGCGGGCCCGCCGCGTAGGACTGCAGCTCGTGGTGCTGGGCCTTGGTGGCCACGGAGACCATGGAGCCGATCGAGGACTGCGGGATGTC
>NZ_RCOM01000175.1 GCF_003667225.1 Kocuria rhizophila | reverse complement strand
AGTCATAGGTGCTGTGGATTAGTGGATAACTTTAAAAAAGTCGCGAAAATAAAGGTTATTCACATGTGGATAACCTGTGTATCATGTGTACAACTTTTCCACGTTATCCACAAATTAACTTCGGATATCTTTTTCCAAACTTTCGATTTCTTGACGTAAAGTTGGGTCATTTTCGATATCTTTTTTAATTTTATCATGTGCATGGATGACTGTTGTATGGTCACGACCACCAAATTCTTCTCCAATTTTAGGTAATGAAAAATCTGTTAGCTCACGTGATAAATACATTGCGATTTGTCGCGGATATGCGATAGATTTCGTTCTTTTCTTAGCTACAAAGTCTTCAATACGCACGCCATAATATTCGCCGACAACCTTTTGGATATCTTGAATCGTGATTTTTTTAGTTTTAGTCACTTGAATAATATCTTTTAATGCATCGGCAGTGAGTTCTGTTG
>NZ_RCOM01000174.1 GCF_003667225.1 Kocuria rhizophila | reverse complement strand
GTCCGGATGCCTGGGCGGACGACGACGCCGCGGGGCCCCGCGCGCCCGGCGCCCGGTTCTCGTGGGCCACGGCGGAGAGGATGCCCGCGGCCACGGAGTCCTCACCGCCCACGTGCTGCACGCTGGCGCCCTCCGGGTTGGAGGTCAGGGCGAGCACGAAGGTCCCCCGGCCGGTGGCGCGCGCCAGGTCCAGCGCGGGGCGCAGCGACTCGAAGCCCAGGTACGGGCTCAGGGTCACGGCGTCCGCCGCGAGGGGCGAGTCGTCGGAGAGCCACGCCGTCGCGTAGGCCGCCATCGTGGAACCGATGTCACCGCGCTTGGCGTCCGCGATGCTGAGGACCCCCGCGGCCGTGGATTCCGCGAGCACGCGTTCGAGCACCGCGATGCCCGCCGAGCCGAGGGCCTCGAACAGCGCCACCTGCGGTTTGAGCGCCGCGGCCCGGCCGGCGGCAGCCTCCACGACC
>NZ_RCOM01000173.1 GCF_003667225.1 Kocuria rhizophila | reverse complement strand
CCGTTAAATGGTTCAACGCTGACAAGGGCTTCGGCTTCATCGCCCCCGACGACGGCTCTGATGACGTCTTCGCACACTTCTCGGGCATCAACTCCGGCGGCTACCGTTCTTTGGACGAGGGCGCCAAGGTTGAGTTCGACGTCACGAACGGTGATCGAGGCCTCCAAGCCACGAACATCTCCGTTCTGTCCTGACCCACTTCGTGGCAGGTTGACCTGCGAACAGGATCCCTGTTCGACGGTCTATGAGTAAGGGCTCTCCACCGCTCGGTAGAGGGCCCTTAGTCATACCCGCAGCTCACCCACACACCCGTGGCTGACCCCCCTTCAAGAGCTTAGGCGAGGGAACCCGGGAGTAGCAGTCACCGGATGGGCGATAGCGTGCCTGCCTCGGGGATCCGCGGAACCGCAGGTGAGAGGACTAGGACATGGAAAACGACGTTGAACTTACTTCTGAAGATATGGAAC
>NZ_RCOM01000172.1 GCF_003667225.1 Kocuria rhizophila | reverse complement strand
CTAATGTATTGATGTTGATTTGCTGGCGGGCCATCGGCAGCGCACAGACCAACGGTTTCAGTTTTTGATAAAGCCCGGCGTCCATTCCCTGTACCACGCGCATTTCGCTGATATCCGCCAGCGGTTGATTAGTGGCGTAGAACGGCACCGAGAGGGCGAGATACTCGCTGTCTTCACGCCCCAGACGCGTCTGCACGCTGCGGTCTTCGTCAATAAACTCCCACAGGCTTTCGGCTATCAGTTCGGCCCGATAAGCAGGTACATCAAGGCGCGAGATCAGGGCAATCAGTTGTTGTACCGCGAGCGGACGCGACGCCGTCGTCGGCTGAGCGAGGGCATTCAGGTTAAAGCAGGCCTGTGCGTCACGCAGAGTGACGGCGATTTGCCCCTGCGGCAGTGGGAAAAAACGCGGGCCAGAAGCCCACGGTTGTGCCAGATGCACACGCTTTTCATTTTTCAGGCTCAGAC
>NZ_RCOM01000171.1 GCF_003667225.1 Kocuria rhizophila | reverse complement strand
GCACCGGACGGAGGCCCTCGACGACGGTCGGGGGCCTTCCGCGTGTCCGGAACCCGGGGGCTGGGCCGCCGGTCTCCGACCGGGCAGCGGCCGCCGCGCACCGCAGACCGGGCACGGGGCCCGGAACGTGGGGTACCTCCCCTCGCCCACCGGGCGCCGGCCAGCAGTCCCCGGGCGCCTGACACCTAGCAGCAGTCAGGACGCACCGGGCGCGCTGCGCTCGGCATCCGGCACGGGCAGCAGCACGGAGGGGCGCAGGTCCACCACGAACTGCAGCGGGTTCACGTACTCCCCGTGCTCCCGGACACCCCAGTGGACACTTCCGCCCCGCGGCCCGTGACCCGGCGCCGCCACGCGGGCCACCACCTGCCCCCGTTCCACACGCTCACCACGGCGTACCGTGGCGCTGACCGGCTCCACCGAGGACTTCCGCCCGTCTCCGTGGTCGATCGTGAGCACCTCGCGGTCCACCAC
>NZ_RCOM01000170.1 GCF_003667225.1 Kocuria rhizophila | reverse complement strand
GTATGATGGAGGGTCAGCCCTTGTGGTATCCACGCACCTAAACTTTGTCCTGCATGCCCGTGCGTTTCAGCTACAATCGTATCTGTTGGCAAGCCATTCAAACCGTGGGCGCGCGTAATTTCACTACCTGTAATGACACCGATGTTACGCTGTTCATTGCCGACTTCGAACTGACCTTTAAAGCGACTGCCCGCTTGAATATGCGCTTGCGATGCGGGTAATAACGTCGTCAAGTCAAAACCATGTTCGAGACCGTGACGTTGTTCAATCTCTTTTGTACGTGGACCGACATGTTGATACAACAAGTTTTCTAACTTCATTTCACGTGCTTTTGGATGATGATAGGCAACAGCTGAACGTTTCAATAAGTCTGTACGACCGACAAGCTCATCGACAGTACGAATACCGAGTTCTGCCATAATTTCACGCAATTCCTCTGCTACAAAATGCATATAATTCACCACATGTTGCGCTTTACC
>NZ_RCOM01000016.1 GCF_003667225.1 Kocuria rhizophila | reverse complement strand
CGTTCGCGCACAGCGGGGTGCGGGTGGCGGGCGGGCCCGCCGGACGGGTTTAGCCGTCCGCAGATTCACCCCGCCGCCCGTGGAGCCGCACAGCGCTGGTGGTTAGCGTGTGACCATGACGACTTCTGTGTTCGACCTCGACGCCTTCGACCGCTCGGTCCGCCCCCAGGACGACCTCTTCCGCCACGTCAACGGCACGTGGCTGCGCACCGCACAGATCCCGGACGACAAGGCCAGCACCGGTGCCTTCGTGGAGCTGCGGGACCAGGCCGAGCAGGCGGTGCGCGAGATCATCACGGGCGCGAGCGCGGACGGTGAGCACGCTGCGTCAGCGGCGGAGCAGAGCGCGGAGACCAAGATCGCGCTGCTGTACCGCTCCTTCATGGACACCGAGCACATCGAGCAGCTCGGCGCCGAACCGCTGCGCGAGGACCTCGACGCCGTGGCCGCGATCGACTCGCCGCGCGCGCTGTCCCGCTGGTTCGGCACGGCCATGCGGCGGGGCATCGGCGCAGCGCTGGACATCGACCTCGACTCGGACCCCGGGGACCCGCAGCGCAACCTCGTGTTCGTGGGCCAGTCCGGGCTGGGCCTGCCGGACGAGGAGTACTACCGCGAGGAGCAGTACGCGCAGATCCGTGAGCAGTACGTGACGCACGTCCAGACCATGCTCGAGCTCGCCGGGTTCGACGACGCCGCACGGCAGGCTCGCGCGGTCGTGGACCTGGAGACGCGCATCGCCTCCCACCACTGGGACAAGGTCACGGTCCGGGACCTCACCAAGATGTACAACCCCATGAGCTTCCAGGAGCTCACGGGCCAGACGCAGAACCTCGACTGGAACGCGGTCCTCGAGGGCATGGGTCTCACGCCGGAGCACCTGGCCACGGTGGTCAACGCCCAGCCGAGCTTCTTCACGGGCCTGGACGAGCTGCTCACCCCGGACGAGCTGGACGCGTGGAAGTCCTGGGCCCGCTGGCACGTGGTCTCCTCCCGCGCCGCGTACCTCTCGGAGGCGTTCGTGGCCCAGAACTTCGCGTTCTACGGCACGGTGCTGTCCGGGACCCCGCAGCTGCGCGAGCGGTGGAAGCGCGGCGTCGGGCTGGTGAACGGCGCGCTGGGGGAGGCCGTGGGCAAGCTCTACGTGGCGGAGCACTTCTCCCCCACCGCGAAGGCCCGCATGGACGAGCTGGTGGCCAACCTGCTGGACGCGTACCGGGACTCCATCGAGAACCTCGACTGGATGACCGAGGGCACGCGCGCGGAGGCGCTCAAGAAGCTCTCCGGGTTCACCCCCAAGATCGGCTTCCCGGAGAAGTGGAAGGACTACTCGGCCCTGGAGATCCGCGGTGACGACCTCGTGGGCAACGTGGTGCGCACCACCCAGTTCGCGGTGGACGAGCTCGCGCGCAAGGCCGGGCAGCCCGTGGAGAAGCACGAGTGGCTTATGACCCCGCAGACGGTCAATGCCTACTACCACCCACTGCGCAACGAGATCGTGTTCCCCGCCGCCATCCTGCAGCCCCCGTTCTTCGACGAGACCGCAGACGACGCCGTGAACTACGGCGGCATCGGCTCGGTGATCGGCCACGAGATCGGTCACGGCTTCGACGACAAGGGTTCCACGTGCGACGGCGAGGGCAGGCTGCGCAACTGGTGGACGGACGAGGACCGCGCGGCCTTCGAGGAGCGCACCGCCCGCCTCGTGGGCCAGTACGCGGCTCTCACCCCCGCCCAGTTCGGTGACGACGACGCCGCGCCGCACGTCAACGGCGAGCTCACCCTGGGCGAGAACATCGGAGACCTGGGCGGACTGTCCATTGCCTACAAGGCATGGAAGCGCGCGCAGGAGAAGAGGCAGACGCCGGACACGGACAGCATCGACGGCTACACCCCCGCGCAGCGGCTGTTCATCTCGTGGGGCTACGTGTGGCAGGAGAAGTCCCGGGACGAGGCCCTGCGCACGCGCATCGCCACGGACCCGCACTCCCCCGCAGAGTTCCGCGCCGGGCAGACCCCGCGCAACGTGGACGCGTTCTACGAGGCGTTCGACGTCACGGAGGGCGACGGCATGTGGCTGCCCGAGGAGGAGCGCGTCACCATCTGGTGACCCTCCCCGGGTACGACGACGGCCGGTTCCCTCGCGCTCGAGGGGACCGGCCGTCGTCGTCACGGACTCGTGGAGCCGGTCTGCGATGTGCCACGGGACCGCCCGGGCGGGCGGCGGGGCACCTCACGGGTGGGTGCCGAGTGACAGGGTGTGCGCGGCGGTGCCGCGAGCCTGCCCAGCGCTCCGCCCTGGAACGTCAGACCGAGGAGTCCGCCACGCTCGGCATCTGGGTGATGAACACTCCCCACATCACCAGGATGAACACGAACCAGAGGATCACGAGCACCAGCATGACCAGGCCCACCCAGCCCAGCACCTTGCCCGCGGTGGCCCGGCCCCCCAGCTTCTCGGCCTTGTTCGCCTGCCACAGCGCGAACGGCGCGAGGAGAGGGAGGACGGTGACGGACAGGATGCCGAGCACCAGGGACGTGTCCGTGCTCCTGGTGGCCTCCGCGTAGCGCTGCGCGTCCTGGGGGCTGCCGGGAACGTACTCCCACCGCCCCGCCGGCTGGGCGTAGGGGTGGTACTGGTTGGTGTCCACGGGCACGCCCCGAGCTCCCCGCGGATCCACGGAACCGTGGTGCTGCTGCGGGCCGCGAGGGGCGTCCTCGTGGTTCGGGGGTTCCCGGGTCGGCTGGTTGCTCGAGCTCATGGTGCGTCCTCCACGACGTAGGTGTTTGCGAGTGCGACCATCCTCTCCCGGGTTGCTCCCAGGAACAAGGAGCCGGGGCTGGGCCCCGGTCGTCCGCTCCGGATCCGCGGTACGGCATACCATCGGGGGAGGAGCACCCCGAGGAGGACCGTGAGCCATCCCGAAGACCCGGGCGCGCGCCGTCGTGACCCCGTGAGCCGCCGCCTGCTGCGCGGCGGGACAGAGCCGGACCCCCGGTTCACGCTGGCCAACGAGCGAACCTTTCTGGCCTGGATCCGCACCTCCCTGGCCTTCCTGGCCGGGGGCATCGCCGTGGAAGCGTTCACGGGCGACATCTTCGACCTGGCACTGCGGAAGGTGCTGTCCATCGTGCTGCTGCTGCTCGGCATGCTGCTCAGCGCCGGAGCCGCCGTGCGGTGGATCACGGTGGAGCGGTCGATGCGGCACAAGACCCCCCTGCCGCTCCCGCTGATCGCCCCGTTCGTGGCGATCGGCGGGGCCATTGCCTCCGGCGTCCTGGTGGCCGTGGTCCTGGCGCGATGACCTCCCCACCGGCCGCGAACGTGTGCGGGCACGACGACCCGGGGCTGCAGCCCGAACGCACCGTGCTGTCCTGGGGCCGCACGCTGCTCTCGCTGTGCGGTGCGGCCGCTCTGCACCTGCGGTGGCTCCCGACGCACGGCGCCTTCGTCCTCAGCCTGCTCATCGTGGCCCTGAGCCTCGCGGCCGGTATCTATGCCACTCAGCGCATGCGCTATCGCCGCTCCGTCACCGGTATTGCCACTGACGAGATCACCCCCGACGCCGCCTCTGTCCTCCTGACCGCCGCAGCCTGCGTGCTCCTGGGACTGCTGGGCCTCGTGGCCATCCTGTTTTTCTGAGGAGTTGTCACCACTTAGGCGGGTCCGGGCGTGGGAATGCCCCGCGAGCCGGATGGGCCGCGCATAATGGCGGACAGCCGCAGAACCGCTGCGCAACCCCGGATCCACAATCCCTGGGAGGACCCAGTGTCTTCATCTTCATCCGGCGGCGGACACGCCGGGGCGGCCACCACGCCACCCCACGCCACCGTCAACCGCCAGCCCGATCCGCAGCAGCCCGGCCAGGGGGATCCCGCTGACGGCTCGCTGCAGCGCACGCTGAAGTCCCGCCACCTGACCATGATCGCCATGGGCGGGGCCATCGGCACCGGCCTGTTCGTGGCCTCGGGCAACTCCATCAACACCGCGGGCCCCGGTGGAGCACTGGTCGCGTACGCCGCCATCGGCCTGATGGTGTTCCTGCTCATGCAGTCCCTCGGCGAGATGGCCACGCACCTGCCGGTGGCAGGCTCCTTCGAGGAGTACTCCACCCGCTACATCAGCCGCTCGTTCGGCTTCGCCATCGGCTGGAACTACTGGTACAACTGGGCCATCACCGTGGCCGCGGAGCTGGTGGCCGCCGCACTGGTGATGCGCTACTGGTTCCCGGACGTTCCCGCGTGGATCTGGTCCGCCGTCTTCCTGGTCATCCTGTTCTCGCTCAACGCCCTGAGCGCACGCGCGTACGGCGAGGGCGAGTTCTGGTTCTCCCTGGTGAAGGTGATCACCGTGGTGATCTTCCTGATCCTGGGCGTCCTCATGATCCTGGGCATCCTGGGCGGCCCCTCCCCCGGTTTCCACAACTGGACCGCGGGCGAGGCACCCTTCGTGAACGGGTTCACGGGCATCATGTCCATCTTCATGGTGGCCGGCTTCTCCTTCCAGGGCACCGAGCTCGTGGGCGTGGCCGCCGGCGAGGCGGAGAACCCCGGCGAGACGGTCCCCAAGGCCATCCGCACGGTGTTCCTGCGCATCCTGCTCTTCTACATCGGCGCGATCACCGTGATCGGCTTCCTGATCCCCTACACCGATCCCAGCCTGCTGGCGAGCGACGTGGAGGACGTCTCCATCTCCCCGTTCACGCTGGTGTTCGAGCACGCGGGCGTTCTGGCCGCGGCCTCCGTGATGAACGCGGTCATCCTCACCGCCATCCTCTCGGCCGGCAACTCCGGCCTCTATGCGTCCACGCGCATGCTCTACGCCCTGGCGAAGAGCGGCAAGGCACCGCGCTTCCTCGCCACGGTCAACCGCCGCGGCGTGCCCATGTACGCGCTGCTGGCCACCACGCTCATCGGCATGTTCTGCTTCCTCACCACGCTGATCGGCGAGGGACAGGCATACGTGTGGCTGATCAACGCCTCCGGCCTGGCCGGGTTCATCGTGTGGATGGGCATCGCGTGGAGCCACTACCGGTTCCGCAAGGCCTACGTCCTGCAGGGCGGAGATCCCAAGGACCTCACGTACCGGGCGCGCTTCTTCCCGATCGGGCCCATCGTGGCACTGGTCATGTGCGCCATCGTGATCGTGGGACAGGGGTACACCATCTTCACCTCCGGGGACGTCAACCCCCTGAGCCTGCTGTCCTCCTACCTGGGCCTGCCGGTGTTCCTGGCCCTGTGGCTCGGCCACAAGCTGGTCACCAAGGACAAGCCGGTGGACCTGCGCACCGCGGACGTGACCCCCGGGCACTGACCCCGGCACCCAGCGCTCCGTGGCGCGGCTCGGTGCGCGGGCGTCGTCGTACGACGCCGCCCGCGCGCTCGCCCCGGCCGGCCACCCACCCCGCGGGAACCGCCCCGCAACGGGAGAACCGCCCCGCTCTCTCCAGAGAGAGCGGGGCGGTTCCGAGTCTGGGGGCAGAGGGGTCAGTCCGCGATCAGGTCCCGCACCACGATGGTGTCGTCGCGGTCCGGCCCCACGCCGATGGCCGAGATCCGGCAGCCGGACATGGCCTCGAGCGCGTGGACGTAGTCCTGCGCGTTCTTCGGCAGGTCCTCGAGCGAGCGTGCTCCCGTGATGTCCTCGGTCCACCCGGGGAACGTCTCGTAGACCGGCTTGGCGTGGTGGAAGTCGGACTGCGTCATGGGCATCTCGTCGAAGCGCTGACCGTCCACCTCGTAGGCCACGCACACGGGGATCTCCGTGATCCCGGTGAGCACGTCCAGCTTGGTGATGAACAGGTCCGTGAAGCCGT
Organism: Kocuria rhizophila; assembly: GCF_003667225.1. GTDB lineage: Bacteria > Actinomycetota > Actinomycetes > Actinomycetales > Micrococcaceae > Kocuria > Kocuria rhizophila. The sequence continues at coordinate 30,341 of NZ_RCOM01000016.1, read as the reverse complement.
TGATCCGCGCGGCCTGGCGGGCCATGACGGCGTCGTACCACCCGGTGCGGCGGGGGCGGCCGGTGTTCACGCCGAACTCCCCGCCCGTGGTGCGCAGCCGCTCCCCCATCTCGTCGAAGAGCTCGGTGGGGAACGGGCCTGCCCCCACCCGGGTGGTGTAGGCCTTCTGGATTCCGATCACGCGGGTGATGCGCGTGGGCCCCACACCGGAACCCACGGAGGCGCCGCCGGCCGTGGGGTTGGAGGAGGTCACGAACGGGTAGGTTCCGTGGTCGACGTCCAGGTAGGTGGCCTGCCCACCCTCCATCAGGACCACCTCGTCACGGTCCAGGGCCTCGTTGAGCAGCCGGGTGGAGTCCACGATCATGGGGGACAGCCGCTCCGCGAAGCCCATGAAGTACTCCGCGATCTCGTCCACCTCGAACGCGCGCCGGTTGTAGAGCTTGACCAGCAGCTCGTTCTTCTGGCGCAGCGCACCCTCGATCTTCTGCCGCAGGATGGACTCGTCCAGCACGTCCTGCACGCGGATGCCCAGGCGCCCGACCTTGTCCATGTAGGTGGGGCCGATGCCGCGCCCGGTGGTGCCGATCGCGCGCTTGCCCAGGAACCGCTCGCTGACCTGGTCCAGCGTCTGGTGGTACGGCGCCACGAGGTGCGCATTCGCGGAGATCCGCAGGTGCGAGGTGTCCGCGCCGCGCGCCTCGAGACCGTCGATCTCCTCGAAAAGCGCCTGGGGGTTGATCACCACGCCGTTGCCGATCACGGAGGTGGCGTTCGGGCTCAGGATGCCGGCGGGAAGGAGCTTGAGCTCGAACTTCTCGCCGCCCACCACCACGGTGTGCCCGGCGTTGTTGCCGCCGTTCGGCTTGACCACGTAGTCCACGCGACCACCGAGCAGATCCGTGGCCTTGCCCTTGCCCTCATCGCCCCACTGGGCGCCGACGATCACGATTGCTGGCATGGAATCACTCTCTGTGCGGGTACGGCCCCGAGGGCCTGAGGAACCAACGGCCCAGTCTACCCGGAGCGCCCGGGAGGCTCGTGTGGGCGGAACGTCGCGACCCCGATCGGCGCCGGGGATGTCACTACCGCGCAGTACCCAGCTCGTTTTCAGGTGTAACACAGGTGATTTTTACGAAATCGTTGCTTTTCACTGCAGAACAGCGCACCCTGGGGGCACTGTGATGCATCTCACGGCATCGCCCCCAATGTCAAAGGACGAGACATGAATCACGAAACACGAGCAGGTCGCGGCAGAGCCGCCAAGACCTGCCTGGCTACAGCCCTGGGCCTGTCGCTGGCCCTGGGAACGGTGCTGCCCGCCAGCGCCGTGGACATGACCCCGGCACCCAAATCGGATGACCTCAACACCCAGAACCCCGACAACCTCATCAGCTCCGAGCTGAAGAAGGCCGAGGGTCAGGTAGCCGTCTTCGTCCAGCTCAAGGGCCAGAGCGCCTTCGAGGCCACGCAGCCAGCAGGCGTGCGCACCGGAGGGCAGAACCCGGTCCAGGCCGCCGCCCAGGTCAAGGCCATCCGCCAGTCCGTGGACAAGGCCAGCACCACCCTGGCCTCCGAGTCCGGCTCCGAGGTTCTCTACACCACGGCCAACGCCATGCGGGGCGTGGCCCTCCAGGGCGATGCCGCCAAGCTGCGCGAGCTCGCCAAGCGCTCGGACGTCGTGAAGGTCTCCAAGATCGTTCCCAAGTTCCGCAACAACGCGGGCTCGGTCGTGGACACCGCCACCCTGGACTCCTGGACCCAGACCGGTCAGACCGGCAAGGGCGTCAAGGTCGCGATCATCGACTCGGGCATCGACTACACCCACGCGGACTTCGGCGGACCGGGCACCGCCGAGGCGTACGCGAAGGCCAAGGCGTCGAACGACATGCCGTCCAAGGACTCGGGGCTCTACGACCCCAAGAAGTTCGTGGGGGGTTACGACCTCGCCGGTGACGACTACGACGCCCGGATCCCCACCAGCGTGGCAAAGCCGGACAACAACCCGCTGGACTGCGAAGCAGGCGGTCACGGTACGCACGTCTCCGGCACCACCGCTGGCTACGGTGTGGGCGAGGACGGCAAGACCTTCCGGGGCGACCACACCAAGCTCACCAAGGACCAGGTGGGCAAGATGAGGATCGGCCCGGGCACCGCTCCCGGAGCCGAGCTGATCGGTCTGCGGGTCTTCGGTTGCGAGGGCTCCACCAACCTGGTCATCGACGCCATGGACCGCGCGCTCGATCCCAACATGGACGGGGACTTCTCGGACAAGGCGGACATCATCAATATGTCCCTCGGCTCCGACTTCGGCCCGGCCGACGACCCCCAGAACGATTTGATCGATGCTCTGTCCCGACAGGGCATCCTCTCCGTCATCGCAGCGGGCAACGCCGGCGACTCCCACGAGATCTCCGGTTCACCGGGCAGCGCGCGTTCCGCCCTGACCGTGGCCAACTCGCAGGGCAGCACCGCCGTGCAGGATAAGGCCGAGGGCCTGTCCCCGGACAGCGCCAAGGGTGAGCTGATCGGCTCGTACAGCGGCAGCTTCAACTACGCGGGTGCCAAGCCCGAGCAGCTCGAGGGCAACGTGGTCGTGGCGCCCCAGGACAACAAGTTCGGCTGCAGCCCCTTCTCGCAGGACTTCGCGGGCAAGTGGGTCATGCTCGACTGGGAGGACAACGGCCCGTTCCCGTGCGGCTCGAAGGTCCGCTTCGACAACGTTGCCGCTGCCGGCGGCAAGGGCGTGGTCCTGGAGTCCGACTACTCGGTGGACCCCTCCGCCATTGCGGGCAACGCCAAGATCCCCGGTCTGCTCATGAGCAAGGAGTCCGTGGCCAAGATCAAGCCCGCGGCCCAGGCCGGCGGCGCGAAGATCAAGATGTCCCCGGAGTGGATCGGTGCCGCCAAGGCGCAGACCGGCCACAAGGACCAGGTCAACGACTCAACGTCCCGCGGCCAGCACGGTAGCAACGGCGTCATCAAGCCCGACGTCGCCGCGCCCGGCACCGCGATCGGCTCGGCCGGTGTGGCCCAGGGCAACGGCGTGGCGGTCATGACCGGCACCTCGATGGCCACCCCGCACGTGGCCGGCATCGCGGCCCTGGTACAGCAGAAGCACCAGAACTACAGCCCGCAGCTGCTCAAGTCCGCCATCATGAACACCGCCGTCCACGACGTGCACGCCGCGAACGGTGCGACCTCCGCGGTGGACCGCGTGGGTTCGGGCCGTGTGGATGCTCTGCGCGCCGTGAACCAGGACGTGATGGTCTACGACAAGGCCGATCCCGCACTGGTCTCCTCGACCTTCGGCGTCACCGAGATCAAGGACGGCAAGCAGAGCTTCTCCCGTGAGCTGGTCCTGGACAACGCCGGCGGCGCCGCGCACACCTACAAGGTGCGCTTCGACGCCTCCACCGACGTTCCGGGTGTGACCATCTCCGCTCCGAGCTCCGTGACCGTCCCCAAGGGCGGCAAGGCCACCATCAAGGTGACCGCCACCGTGGACCGGGCCCAGATGAAGAAGACCCACGACCCCTCGGAGGCCGTGACCCAGCTGGGTGAGGCACGCCAGTTCCTGGCCACCGAGTCGGGCCGCCTGGTGCTGAGCGAGAACGGCAAGGACATGCGGCTGCCCATGTCGATCGCGCCGAAGCCGTCCGCGGACATGCGCGTGGACAACGCCAAGCTGGACCAGTGGGACAAGAACAACACGAGCAGCGTCTCCCTGGCCGGCACCGGCCTGGACCAGGGCGGCTGGAAGTCGGCCGTGGGTGCCTTCGAGCTGGGTGCGAAGTCCGCTCGGATGGACGCCACCGACCTTGCCGGCGGCAACTCCCAGTTCGCGGACCTGCAGTACGTGGGAACGTCCTCCAACATCCCGCAGCTGAAGGCCGAGAAGGGTGATGTGGCCAAGGACGGCCTCATCAACTTCGGCATCTCCAGCTGGGGCAACGCCTCCACCATCAAGCCCGACGTGGAGGTGGAGATTCCCATCGACACCTCCGGTGACGGCCGTCCCGACTACTACGCTGCCCTGGGCCGCGTGGACGGTCTGGACTACCCCGTGGTGAACCTGTACGGCTACGTCAACGGTGAGCTCACGGTGATCGACAGCCAGCCGCTGAACGGTTCCTGGGGTGATGTGGACACCAACACGTTCGACACGAACGCCATGGTGATGCCGGTCAGCGCCGCCAAGATGGGCATCGATCCCGCCAAGACCGACACCAAGCTGACCTACCAGGTGAACACCTACTCCGCCAACGTCAACGGCGCGGTGGACCGCTCCGGTGCCATCACCTACAACCCGGTCAACCCGAAGGTCTCCTTCCGCGGTGAGAAGTTCAACGCGTCGCTGTTCAACGACCAGCCCGGCAAGAAGCTGACCGCGCACCGCGCGTCCAGCTCGACCAAGGGTGAGGCCCTGTTCCTGCACCTGCACAACGGCACCGGGGACCTCTCCGGGATCAAGGCCGGTCAGGACGGCTCCAAGGCCGAGGTGAAGACCGTGCAGTCCCCGGCGGCGCCGCCGGAGACCCAGAACCCGATGTTCAAGGACGTCCCGAAGAGCCACGTGTTCTACTCCGAGATCTCCTGGCTGGCCAACAAGGGCATCACCAAGGGTTGGCCGGACGGCACCTTCCGCCCGGCCCAGTCCGTGAACCGCGACCAGATGGCCGCCTTCCTGTACCGGATGGCCGGTTCCCCGCAGTACACCCCGCCCACCAAGTCTCCGTTCAAGGACGTGCCCACCAACCACGTCTTCTACAAGGAGATCGCCTGGATGAGCGAGCAGGGCATCACCAAGGGCTGGCCTGACGGAACCTTCCGCCCGACCCAGCAGATCAACCGCGATCAGATGGCGGCCTTCTTCTACCGCATGGCGGGATCCCCCGCCTACACGGCTCCGAAGGCTTCCCCCTTCAAGGACGTGCCCACCAACCACGTCTTCTACAAGGAGATTGCCTGGATGAACAGCCAGGGCATCGCCAAGGGCTGGCCTGATGGGACCTTCCGTCCCTACCAGCCGGTCAAGCGCGATCAGATGGCTGCCTTCCTCTACCGCTACGACCAGCAGAAGTAGCCGCGAGGAGCGGGGTCGGGATCTCTCCAACCCCCCGCACGCCAAGGGCCCCGTGACCTCCACTCCTGGAGGTCACGGGGCCCTTGGCGTGGCAGTGGCACCAGGTGCGCAGCGGGTGTACGCCGCCCGAAGGTCAGGAGCCCGCCCCGGTCCCAGGCCCCATGACCTCCGCCTACCGCCCGTAGAGCTGGGCGGCCTCGTTCCGCTTGGCCCGGACCGCCTCGGCAAAGCCTGCGGGCGCGGCGAGTTCGTCGAGTCCCACGGTGTCCAGCTGCCCGTCGGCGTGCCGCACGGTCCAGTTGGAACCTGCTTCCACCACGGACTGGTGCTTGACGTCGTAGTACCCGGGTTTGCCGTTGAGTGCGACTCCCCTGGCCCCGTGCAGCGCGGCGATCAGGTGGTGGTGGAACCGCGTGGTGAGCCACACCTGGTGCGGGCCGAAGGTGAAGTCCCCGTCCCACGCGGCTTGGAAGGGGATGAACCCGTCCGGTGCCACCACGTCCCGCAACCGGTCGAACCCCTGGTAGTCGTCACCGGGGATGGCCTCCAGGTAGCGCACGGACTCGCGGGGCAGGCCCCACCGCTGCAGCTGGGCCCGGGCGTGGTCCAGCATCTTCTCGAAGGACCCCTCGGCCAGGGTGTCGGACTGGATGCACACCACCACTTCCCGCGGCGCATAAGGGCCACCCGATCCGGCTCCCGCTCCGTCCCCGCGCTGGTCGGCCAGGAGGCCGAGGGCTCGTGCGTGCCGTGGGTCCCCCGCGAGGAGGAAGGCATCGTCGAATCCCACGGGCACGCCCGCGGCCTCGGCGCTGGGGCGGTCCCGCACGCTGAGGTGGTCAAGATCGGAGAGGGGGTCACCGGCGAAGGGCATCAGCCCCTGCCCCGTGGCGAACAGCCGTGCTCCGGAGAGTTCGCGGACCGTGCGCATGGCTTCGACCACCTGGAAGTTCTCCGGCCAGTTCGCGTGCAGCACCCCGCCACCCAGCAGGTGCACCGTGCCCGCTTCCCGCAGCGCGAGCAGACCGGCGTCGTACTTCGGGGAGCCGAGGTCCTCGATCAGGCTGCGCATGGAGCGGTCCAGACCGTGGAACCTCTCGTGCATGGCGCGGAACACGGTGTTGACCACGTGCAGACGCGGATGGAGGCCCCGGAGCAGAGCGGTGACGGTCCCCGGTTCGCGCACGTCCAGCCACACGTCCGTGGTGGGCGCGACCTTCGCGAGGTGGTTGACCCAGGCCGCGGCGATGAGTTCATCCCCGAAGTTCGGGTACCCGGCCCAGGAGATCAGGTAGATCGGGGGTTTGCGGGCGGGTGGTACGCGACGGTGGTCCTGCAGAAGATTGCGCATGACCGCAGACTACCGACGGCCCGGCACCTCCACTCGACGTCAGGGCGGTGTGACCGGCGGCAGTGGTGGCGGGGCAGAGGGCTGCGCCAGGGGCTCCCGCGGGCGCCCCAGAACCGGGGCACCGCCGCGGTCAACGGGCCGCGGCTGTGCGCCGCCCGTCGTGCCGACGACGCTGTCCCCACCGGCGTCGGCACCTCCGCCCTGCCCCCGCCGGTGGCCGACAACGGCCCCCTGGGCGTCCGGGTAATCTTTTCTCCCATGACCTCCCCGCGCGCTCCCCACGATTCTCCCGCCGAGTCCCCGGGAACCGGCTCGGGCAGTGTGATCCACGGCGGCAACCGGGAGCACACCCCGCACGTGCCCTCGGGCCCTGAGCACGGCAGCTACCTCAAGCCCCGCCACCTGGTGATGATGGCGCTCGGATCAGCCATTGGCACGGGGCTGTTCGTGGGCACGGGTGCCGCGATCCAGACGGCCGGTCCCGCTGTGCTGATCTCCTACCTGGTGGCGTGCACACTGCTGGTGCTCGTGATGCGGGCCCTCGGTGAGATGGCCGCGGCGGACCCCTCCTCCGGGGCGTTCTCCACGTACGCCGGCAAGGCGCTCGGGCCCACCATGGGTCGCGCGCTCGGCTGGCTGTGGTGGGCGCAGATCGTGGTGGTCGTGGCCGCGGAGGCCACCGCCGCCGCGCAGCTGGTCACCGAGATGTGGCCCTCCCTGCCACAGTGGGCGTGGGCGCTGATCTTCATGGCCGTGTTCACGGTGATCAACCTGGTGCGCGTGGGGACCCTGGGCGAGGCCGAGTTCTGGTTCGCACTGCTGAAGGTGGCGGCCGTGGTCGGGTTCCTGGTGGTGGGTGTGCTGCTGCTGATCGGCGCCCTGGACGTGCCGAGCCCGGGACTGTCCAACCTCACCGAGCACGGCGGCTTCATGCCCAACGGCCTCACGGGTGTGGCCTCCGCCCTGCTGGTGGTGGTCTTCGCCTTCGGTGGCACCGAGCTGGTCACGATCGCCGCGGCCGAGACCGAGGACCCCCAGAAGAACGTGGCCGATGCCATCCGCACCATCCTGATCCGGATCCTGATCTTCTACGTGGGTTCCGTGTCCGTCATGGTGCTGGTCCTGCCGTGGGACAACGAGGGCCTGTCCTCCAGCCCGTTCGTGGCCGTGCTCACCGAGGCCGGGATCCCCGGCGCGGACGTGCTCATGAACATCGTGATCGTGCTGGCCCTGCTGTCCGCGCTGAACGCCAACATCTACGGCAGCTCCCGCATGCTGTTCTCCCTGGCCCGCCGCGGTTCGGCCCCGCGCGCGCTGGCGAACACGACGCCGCGCGGTGTGCCGCGTGCGGCGGTCGTCGCCTCGGTGGTCTTCGGCTTCATCGCGGTGGTGCTGAACTACCTCTGGCCGGAGACCGTGCTGAACGTGATGCTCAACCTGCTGGGTTCCACCTGCCTGGTGGTGTGGGGCATCGCCCTGGTCTCGCAGATCATCCTGCGCCGGCGCATGGACCGCGCCGGGGAGTCCTCGCCGCTGCGGATGTGGGCCTTCCCGTGGCTCTCCTACTTCGCGCTGGCCCTGCTCGCGGCCATCGTGGTCATCGGACTGCTGGACCCGGCCGTGCGCATCCAGTTCATCGCCACGTTCGTGCTGGTCTGCCTGATCGCCCTCGCGTGCAAACTCTTCATCCGCAACGACGACGCCCGGCCCGCTCCCGCACCCACCTCCTGACCGCGGCGCGGGAACCTGTCCAGGGGGCGAGCCCTTACGACCACCGCACCGGCCTCCACCAGTGGCAGAGGCGGCGGACGCGACCGCGGACCCATTCACGACAACGGCACCGGCCGCCGCGGGGAACGTTCCCTGCGGCGTCCGGTGCCGGTGCGGCGTCGTGCGCGGCGCGGCGTCGCGCACGTGGTGCGCTGTGAACTGCAGCCCTCAGACCGCCGAGGGCAGGTCCGGGAAGGTCTCCGCCACGCCCGGCGTGTGGAGCTTGCCGTCACGCGTGGAGAGCCCGGTGGCCAGAGCGGCGTCGGACTCCAGGGCGGCGTCGATGCCGCCGGCGAGGCGCATGACGTACGGCGTGGTGGCGTGAGTGAGGCCCTGAGTGGCGGTGACGGGCACCGCGCCCGGGAGGTTGGCCACGCAGTAGTGGCGGATGCCGTCCACCTCGTACACGGGGTCGTGGTAGGAGGTGGGGTGGGTGGTCTCGAAGCAGCCGCCCTGGTCCACGGCCACGTCCACCATGAGGGCGTGCGGCTTGAGCAGGGACAGGTGCTCGCGGCGCACGAGCTTGGGGGCGGCGGCACCCGGGATCAGCACGGAGCCGACCACCACGTCCGCGCGGGGCAGCTCCTCCTCGATTCGGTGGGCGTCGCTCATCAGGACACGGGCGTGGGGGAACAGGGCGTCCAGCTGGCGGATGCGGTCCCCGTTGGCCTCGAGGATGGTGACGTCAGCACCGGCACCCACGGCGGCGCGTGCGGCGTGCTCGCCCACGGTGCCGCCGCCGATCACCAGCACGGTGGAGGGGACCACACCGGGCACACGACCCAGCAGGATGCCCGAACCGCCGGCGTGGAACTGCAGGTGGTGCGCGGCGTTGGCGATCGCCAGGCGCCCCGCGATCTCGGACATCGGGCGCAGCAGCGGGAGGGTCCGGCCCACGCGCACGGTCTCGTAGGCGATGCCGGTGACACCGCTGTCCAGCATGGCCTCCGTCAGCTCACGGCTGGCCGCGAGGTGCAGGTACGTGAACACGGTGAGGTCGGAGCGCAGGAACCCGTACTCCGCGGGGATCGGCTCCTTGACCTTCACGAGCAGCTCCGCCTGGGCCCACGCCTCCTCCTGGGAGGTGAGCTGCGCGCCCGCCTCGCGGTAGTCGTCGTCGGAGAACCCGGCCCCCAGACCGGCGCCCTCCTCCACGAACACCTCGTGGCCCTGGGCGGTCAGCGCGGTGACCATGGTGGGGGTGAGGCCCACACGGGCTTCTTCGGGCTTGATTTCGCGGGGGACGGAGATTCTCATGACGGCACGCTCCTCGTGGGAAGTCCATGGGCGGCGCGCAGCACGAGGGGATGTGCCCGGACTCCGCGCTGAGCCCCTGATGTGTCCCCATTGTGTCCCACGGGACTGACAGGGAGCAGGGGCCCTCCCGAATGTGACCGAGCGCCCGCCCCACAGGGGAACAGGCGCTCGGGACCGCACGGTGCGGAGGAGAGAGAGGTCAGCGGGCCTGGATCTGCGCGGCCGCCTCCGGGTCCGAGTCGTTCAGGAACTTCTCGATCCGGGCGGCCTCGTCCGCCTCACCGATCTGCGCGGCGGCCTGGCCGAGCGCGGCGAGCGCCCGCAGGAACCCGCGGTTGGGCTCGTGCGCGTACGGCACGGCGCCGTGGCCCTTCCAGCCGTGGGCGCGCAGCGAGTCCAGGCCGCGGTGGTAGCCCACGCGGGCGTACGCGTAGCCCTCCAGGGTGCGCCCGTCCGCGAGCGCCTCCTCCGCGAGGATCGCCCACGGCAGCTGCTCCTTGGGGAACGCGGCGGCGAGGTCCTCGGCCTCGTCACCGGCCTCGAAGCGCGCGGTCATCGCCTCGTTCTCCTCCAGGTGCGTGGGCGCCGGTTCGTCCAGCAGGTTCTTGCCGAGCAGTGCCACGGTGGTTCCTTTCCACGGTCGTGCGGGGTTCGCTGCCACTGTACGCACGGTTCACGACGCCGCTCCACGCCGTTCGCTGCAGGGGTGGCCTCAGTCGCCGATCATGATCCCCACACCTGGTCCGAGGGGCAGGCCGAAGACGTAGAACACCACCAGAATGATCACCCAGACCACCCAGAAGGGGACGACGAACGGGATCATCCGGGCCATCACCGTGCCGAGACCCGCAGAGGGCTCGTACTTCCGGAGCATCGTGAGCAGCACGACCATGTAGGGGTTCAGCGGTGTCATCACCTGGGTGGCGGAATCCCCCACCCGGAACGCGGCCTGGATGAACGCTGGCTCGAAACCGAGGATGCCGAACATGGGCACGAACACGGCCGCCATGAGCGTCCACATGGAGGACCCGGAGATGATGAACAGGTTCAGCAACGAGCACAGCAGGATGAAACCGATGATCACCGGGAAGCCTGTCACCCCAGCGTTCTCGAGGGCCGTGGCCCCGCTGACCGCGATCCATGAGCCGATTCCGGACCAGTTGAACAGGGCGATGAACTGCCCCAGCACGAACGCGAGCACCAGGAACGAGGTCATGTCCCTCAGCGCGGCGCCCATCATCACGGGCACGTCCTTGTACCCACGGACGGTGCCGGCCACCCGCCCGTAGACGTAGCCGCTCACGGAGAAGAACGCGAAGATGATGAACACGATCGAGGACAGCAGCGGCGACTTGGGGAGGAACCCACCGTCCTCGTTGCGCCACGGAGAGTTGGGCACCAGGGCAAAGACCGCGAGAACCACGCCGATCAGCACGAAGGTGACTCCGCCCCACAGCAGGGCCTTCTTCTCACGGGGTGACAGGGCCGCTTCCACGTCGGGTTCCTGCGACTCGGCGACCGTCTGCTCGTCCCCCACGATGCGGATGGCCCGCGTGTCCGTCATGAGCTGCTGGGTCTCGGGACTGACCTCGTCCCGGGAGACTCCGGCGCGCTCCACCCTGGGCTCCACGATCTTGTCGATGACCCACCCGGCCACCAGTGACAGTACGAGAGCGGAGACGATGTTGAAGTAGTAGTTGGACAGGGGGTTGACCTCTGTGGCGGTCTCCGCGAGCGCCGGCACGGTGGGAATCACTGCGTTGGTGATTCCCGCGAACAGCGCGTCCAAGGATGTGGGAAAGATGTTGGTGGAGTACCCAGCTCCCGCTGCGGCGAAGCCACCCAGCAGACCAGCGACCGGATGGCGACCCGCAGCCTTGAAGGCGAGCGCCGCCAACGGCGGGATCACCACGAATGCAGAGTCTGCCATGATGGAACCCACCACACCCACGAACCCCACGGTGTAGGGCAGCATCCACCGCGGTGCGCTGCCGATCGCGAAGCGAATGGCCGCGGCCAGGAACCCGGACTTCTCCGCGATGCCTATGGCCAGCAGGATGGTCGCCACCGTCACGAGCGGCGGGAAGCCGATGTAGTTCTCCCCCAGGGTGGTGGTGAACCACGCGATCCCATCCCCTGTAAAGAGGCCCTGGATGACCACGGGATCTTCCTTGCCCGGAACCTGCACCACCACGCCGGCCCAGGCCATGGCCGTGGAGACAACGGCGGTGATCAGGAAGAGGATGGTGAACAGCGCAAAGGGCTCGGGCAGTTTGTTGCCCACCCGCTCGATCCCGGTGAGGAACCGGTCTCCCAGGCTGCGCTTGGTGGCGGTGGCGTTCATGCGTGCTCCGTCGTGGTCGGGGTGGAGGGGTTTCGCCGGGTGGTTCAGCCGAAGTAGTCGGGCACCGAGATCCCGCCACCATTGGCGCGGAAGTCCTCCGCGACGTCGGCGGCCAGCTCGTCGTCCGTCAGGTAGTCGAGGGCCACGGCGGCCAGTCCGTACGCGCCGTCGAGACCAGCCTGCTCCGCGTGCGGGGAGCCCGCCGCCTCCGCGAACTCGCGGGAGTGCAACCCCGTGTCCTCCGTGGCGATACCGATGAGCGGGTGGATTCCGGGGACTCGGTAGCTGACGTTGCCGAAGTCCGTGGAGGCGGCCAGCACCTCGGACAGTGTGCCGGCGGGGTAGGGATCCCGCCCGCGCCGCTGCTGCGCGAGGACCCAGCGGTCGGACAGCGGGCCGTTGCTGAGCACGGGCAGCGTGGCCGGGGAGGTGTCCCACGCGATGCTCACGCCCACGCCGGCCATCAGCGCGGCCCCTTCCATCACCTCGTTCACCCGTTGCGACAGCGCACTGAGTGTCTCGGGGCGTTGCGAGCGCACGTAGAGCCGCAGGGTGGCGGACTCGGTGATGATGTTGGGCCGCTCCCCACCGTCCGGCAGCACGGCGTGTATCCGGTCCGTGGGCGGGGTCTGCTGACGCAGCAGACCGAGCCCCTGGTAGGCGAGCACAGCACCGTCGAGCGCATTGCGCCCCATGAAAGGGTGCGACGACGCATGGGAGGCCCGGCCGTGGAAGGTCACCTCGCACTGGCGCCGTCCGAGCCAGACCTGGCCCACCAGATCCGTCATGTAGGGGTGGACCATGGCGGCGGCGTCGATGCCCTCAAGCGCACCGTTGCGGGCCATGATCTCCTTGCCACCCTCCCCCTCCTCTGCGGGGGTGCCCAGGTAGACCACGCGCCCGGAGAACGCGCCGGGGTCCTCCCGCAGCAGCTCGGCGAGCGCGACGAACGCCCCGAGGCCCGTCACCGCGATCACGTTGTGCCCGCAGCCGTGGCCGATCCCCGGCAGTGCGTCGTACTCGGACATCACCGCGATGGTGCGGTGGGAGCGAGGGTCGAAGTCCTCGGAGGAAACCTCCGCGTGGACGGCGGTGTCCAGCCCGAATGCGGGGCTCTGCGCCTCGATCCCGTGCCGGGTGAGGTGCTCCATGATGCGCCGCGCGGCGCGGTGCTCCTGGAACGCCGTCTCCGGGTCCTGGTGCAGCTCGTGCAGGATGCGCACGAGGTCCTCGGACTGCTCATCCACCAGGGCCTGCAGGCGCTCCTGCGCCGCGGACGCCGCACCGTGGTGATCCCGCAGGTGGTGGGTGAGCTCCTGCTTGCGGCGCTCCGTGTCCCGCTGCAGCTGATGCAGGTACGCGTGTGATGGCTCACGCAGTTCGTGGTTCGGGGCGGGCTGTGGTGCGGAGGGCGCGGGCTGCTCGTGCGGGGATGCCATGCCCAGGACAGTACCAAGTGAGCTGACTCACAGCACGGCGGCGCCCCGCACGCGGACGTGCGGGGCGCCGGAGAGAAACGTGCGGGCTACTTGATGGACGTGCCCGCGGATCCGAGGTTCTGGCAGGCCTCCACCACGCGGGCGGCCATGCCGGTCTCGGCATCGGCGCCCCACACGCGGGGGTCGTACTTCTTCTTGTTGCCGACCTCGCCGTCGATCTTCAGGACGCCGTCGTAGTTGCTCAGCATGAAGCCGGCCACGGGGCGGGTGAACGCGTACTGGGTGTCGGTGTCCACGTTCATCTTGATGACGCCGTAGGAGACGGCATCCGCGATCTCCTGGGCGGTGGAGCCGGAGCCGCCGTGGAACACGAGGTCGAACGGGCGGTCCTTGCCGATCTTCTTCCCGACCTCGTCCTGGATCTCCTTGAGCAGCTCGGGGCGCAGACGCACGTTGCCGGGCTTGTAGACGCCGTGGACGTTGCCGAAGGTCAGGGCGGTGATGTAGCGGCCCTTCTCGCCGGCGCCGAGCGCCTCGATGGTCTTCATGCCGTCCGCCACGGTGGTGTAGAGGGAGTCGTTGATCTCGCCGACCACGCCGTCCTCCTCGCCGCCCACGGCGCCGATCTCCACCTCCAGGATGATGTGCGCCTTGTTCGTGCGCTCCAGCAGCTCCTGGGCGATCTTCAGGTTCTCGTCCAGGGCGATCGCGGAGCCGTCCCACATGTGCGACTGGAAGATGGGGTCCTCACCGCGGGCCACGGCCTTCTCGGACTCGGCGAGCAGCGGGAGCACGAAGCCCTCGAGCTTGTCCTGCGGGCAGTGGTCGGTGTGCAGGGCGATGTTGACGTCGTACTTCTTGGCCACCTCGCGGGCGAACGCGGCCATGGCCAGCGAACCCGTGACCATGTCCTTCACGGAGGAGCCGGACCAGTACGCCGCACCGCCGGTGGAGGCCTGGATGATGCCGTCCGAACCGGCCTCGGCGAAACCGCGGATCGCGGCGTTGAGCGTCTGCGAGGAGGTCACGTTGATGGCCGGGTACGCGAAGCCCTTCTCCTTGGCCCGGTCGATCATCTCGGAGTAAACGTCAGGGGTTGCGATGGGCATGGAGTGCTCCTTCTTCTGGGTTCCCGATGCACGGTTGGACCGTGGCCTGAGGCCTGTTCCCAGTCTAGGCGACCGGGGGCCTGGCTCCTGTGGCGCGGATCATGATTCGGCCGCCGTCACATGCTTTTTTGCAGGTCTGCGGCGGGCACGACGCCGCCGCACCAGCACCGCGCCCCGGTCCCGCGTGTTTGCGGTACCGGGGCGCGGCAGCTCAGCTCACGGCCTCACAGCCGCCAGCACGAGCTGGTCTGCGGGATGCCGTTGAAGCGGGCGTCCAGGTAGGCGAGCATCGAGGGGATGCCCTCCACGTAGCCGCCCAGATGGGTGGGGGTCACCAGTGTCTGCAGGGACACGTTCGTCCCGGCGGTGCACCAGCTCTTGGCGAGGTTGCGCCCCGCCTGGTAGGGCACGACGTCGTCCGCGAGCCCGTGCGCGACCCGCACCGGCACGGCGGGGTGGCGGCCCGCGGCACCGTTGTCCTGAGCCTTGAGGTACGCCTTCAGCTCAGGGTCCTCGAGCAGCTGGGAGAACGAGCGACCGTCCGCCGTGAGGGTTTTGGAGGGCACCAGGGCTTCACCCAGGACACCCCCGATGACGCAGCTCTCCTGGGCCTTGTCGTAGCGCTTCTGCCCCTCCGCGTTGAGCTTGCTCCGCACGTCCACCCCGGAGTCCTGGGCGGCGCCCATCACGTAGAAGGACAGGCCCGTGAACAGGCTGGAGTCGATCTTCTTGCCCGTGGCCACGAGGTCCGCGGGCGGGGCGCCCACCCACGCGCTCTTGATCTTCAGCTCGGGGGCGTACTGGGGTGCCATCTCCACGGCGGAGGCGGTGGCTCCGCCACCCTGCGAGTAGCCCACGGCGGCCACGGGCGTGGTGGCGTCCATGCCCTTCACGCCGAGGCGCTGCGCGGCACGCACCGCGTCCAGCACGGCGTGGCCCTGGTCCACGCGGTTCATGTAGGTGTGGGTGCCCTCGGTGCCCAGGCCGATGTAGTCCGGAACCACCACGTTGTAGCCGGCGTTGACCAGCCCGGCCAGGCTGATGCCCTCGTAGTTCATGCCCATGGCCAACTGGCGGGAGGGGGCGCACGGGTCGCCCATGCCCTGCGTGCCCGGGGACAGCACCACCAGCGGGCGCGGGCCGGCCTTCTTCCACGCCGCCTTGGACTCCAGTACGGTGCCCGTGGTGGGCACGGCCTGGTTCTTGCTGTTGGTGGTCTTGTACATGATGCGCATGGAGGACGCGTTGGGCTTGATCAGCTTGACGGGGTCCAGGTAGAACGTGGAGGCCTCCGAGCGCACCACGTCCCCGTCCGTGGCCGGCAGCTGGGCCGGGGTCTCGTAGAACGCGCCGCCCGTGGTGGTGGAGAGCTTCTGCAGCGCCTGCCCCCGAGCCACGTCCTCCCGCGTGAGCCCCTCCTCCTGCAGTGCCTGGTCCTGGGCGGAGCGTGGCAGCTCCGAGAATCTCCCGTCCGGTGCGGTGTCCGGCGTGGTCTGTGCGGTGGCCGGCTGCAGTCCCCCGAGCAGCAGTCCCACGCCGAGCGCCAGGGCTCCCGCGGAACGTCGAAGGGGCAGTGGCCTGGTCGATCGTGACATGGTCCTGTGACCCTTTCGTAATGTGATGCGACTCACATGACCCTACGGTAACCACCGGGCCCTGGCCATAGCCGACCGGCCAGACCTCGGACCGCCCCACGGTGAAGCAGAGCTGGAAAGAACCATCCGTACATTCCCGTTTTTCTGACGGGTCCGGCAGCGGGAGCATGGAACTATGACCACACAGACCGTCACCCCGTACCTCAACTCCCGCGCCGCCCAGTGGCGCACCACCCCCGGGCGGGCCTCTGCCCACGAGCTGCACCGCAGCATGACCGGCTACGCCCCCACCGCCCTGCGCGAGCTGCCCGCCCTGGCCGCGGAGCTCGGCGTGGGCCGGGTGTTCGTCAAGGACGAGTCGGACCGCCTGGGCCTGCCCGCCTTCAAGATCCTCGGTGCCTCGTGGGCCGTGTGCCGCACCGTGGCCCAGCGGATCGGGCTGCCCGCCGAGAACATCACCGTGGAGAGCCTGCGGGACGGTCTGCGCGCTGCGGGCTCCCCCCAGCTCACGATCGTCACCGCCACGGACGGCAACCACGGCCGCGCCGTCGCCCGCATGGCCGCCCTGCTGGGCCTGCGCGCCCGCGTCTACATCCCGGGCGGTGTGGGTGACACCGCCGTGCGGGCCATCGAGGCCGAGGGCGCCCCGGTCGTCTTCGGCGGCCCCTCCTACGACGACGCCGTGGCCACCGCCGCGCGCTCGGCCGCCGGTCCGGACGAGCTGCTGGTCCAGGACACCTCGTGGCCGGGATACGAGGAGGTGCCGCGCTGGATCGTGGAGGGCTACATGACCCTGTTCGCCGAGGCCGACGAGCAGCTTGCCGCCGCGGGCGCCCACGGCCCGGACCTCGTGGCCTGCCCCGTGGGGGTCGGCGCCCTGGCCCACGCCATGGTGGACCACTACCGGGGCGTGGCCCGCAGCACGGCGGCCCTGCTCACGGTGGAACCGCGCACCGCGGACTGCGTGGCCCAGTCCTTGCGGGCCGGTGAGCCCGTCACCGTGGACACCTCTGCCCCCACCATGATGGCCGGACTCAACTGCGGCACCCCGTCCGGGATCGGGTGGCCCACCATCCGGGACGGCGTGAGCGCCGCCGTCTCCGTGACCGAGGACGAGTGCCGCCGCGCGGTGGGCGACCTGCAGGGACTGGGGCAGGACTCGGGACCGTGCGGAGCGGCGTCGTTGGCCGGGGTGCGCGAGCTGCTGGGCGCGCCGGGAGCGCGCGACGAGCTGGGGCTGGACAAGGACTCCGTGGTGCTGCTCATCAGCACGGAGGGGCTCGGCGCCAACCCGTTGCCCGCCGCGTGACACACTGAGCCACGAGACAGGGGCCTCGGCCCCGCAGCGCCTCTGACGGGGGCGTAGCGCGCACGGCGACGCCCCAGCGTCGTCACCCCGCGCCCTGCCGTCGCACCGCAGCGCCGTACCGACCGGACCCGCCCGAGAGGAGACCCCGTGCTGAACGTGGACCGGCTCAGGATCCTGGCCGAGCTCAGCCGCCTGGGCACGCTCACGGCGGTGGCCGAGACCCTCTCGTACAGCACGTCGGCGGTGTCCCAGCAGTTGCACCAGCTGGAGAAGGACGTGGGTGCGGCGCTCGTGGAACGGGTGGGGCGGCGGCTCGTGCTGACCGATCAGGGCACCATCCTGGCCGGGCACGCCCGCACGATCCTCGCGGACCTGGAGCGCGCGGAGGCGGACGTGCTCGCCGCCGCGAGCGAGCCGCGCGGCACGGTCACGGTGGCGGCGTTCCAGACGGTCGCAACCACCCTGGTGCCGGCCGCGCTGGGCATCCTGCGCCGCGAGCACCCCGGGGTCGAGGTGGTCTTCCGGCTGGGCGAGACCGACGAGGCCCTGGCCGCACTGCCCGGAGCGGGCGTGGACGTGGTCATCGCTGAGAGCTACCCCGGCGCGGTCACGCCGCCCACGCCCGGGGTGGTGCTGGTGCCGCTGCTCGAGGATCCGCTGCGGGTGGCCATGAGCGCGGAGCGGGCGGCCCTGCTGGACCCGGGCCAGGACGTCCTGGCCCAGCTGGCCGACGCCGCGTGGGCCGGCGAACCGCAGCACACCCCGCCGCGCGCGTGGCTGGGTGAGCAGTGCCGACGCCGCGGCTTCGAACCGCGCGTCACGTGCGTCTCCGAGGACCTCTCGGTGCAGGCGGCGTTCGTGGCGGGCGGGCACGCGGTGGCGGGGCTGCCTGAACTGGCACTGGGCTCCGCTCCCGAGGGGATCGTGACCCTACCCCTGGGTTATCCCCCACCGTGCCGCACGATCACCGCGGCGTGGCGGGAGAGCGCGCGGAACCACAGAGCGGCGCAGGCGGTGCTGGAGGCGCTGGGGAAGGTTGTTCAGCCGACCCGCTGACCGAACACGTGCCGGCGGATCCAGGCGTGCATTGTTACCGCGGCCGCGGCCCCCGCGTTGATCGAGCGCGTGGAGCCGAACTGCTCGATGGCCAGCACCGCGTCCGCCTGGTCGACGAGCTCCTCGGAGACCCCCGGGCCCTCCTGGCCGAACACTAGGACGCAGCGCTCGGGCAGCTCGAACGTCTCGATCAGCTGCGAGCCGGGGACGTTGTCGATGGCCAGCACCGCGAGCCCCTCGCCGCGCGCCCACTCCACGAACTCCGCGACGCTCGCGTGATGGCGCACGTGCTGGTAGCGGTCGGTGACCATGGCCCCGCGACGGTTCCAGCGGCGTCGTCCGATGATGTGGACCTCGCGCGCCAGGAACGCGTTGGCGGTGCGCACCACGGAGCCGATGTTGAAGTCGTGCTCCCAGTTCTCCACCGCCACGTGGAAGGCGTGGCGCCTGGAGTCCAGGTCCGCGATGATCGCGTCCATGCGCCAGTAGCGGTACGGGTCCGCCACGTTGCGACGGTCGCCGTCGCGCAGCAGCTCGGGGTCCCAGTGGTCTCCAGTGGGCCACTCGCCGGGCCAGGGGCCCACGCCGACCACGCGGTCAGCGGGAAGCTCCGGCTCAGTCAAGCCCCAGCTCGTCCTTGGAATAGGCGTACAGGCACGGCACGCCCGCGGTCTCCTCGATGCGCTCCTTGGCGCCGGTGCGGCGGTCCACGATCACGGCCACGGCCACCACGTTCGCGCCCGCCTTCTGCAGGGCCTCCACCGCGGTGAGCGCGGAGCCGCCCGTGGTCGAGGTGTCCTCCACGACCACCACATTGCGGCCCACCACGCTGGGGCCCTCCACCTGGCGGCCCATGCCGTAGGACTTCTGGGCCTTGCGCACCACGAACGTGTCGATCGCGCGGTCCTGGTCCCCGGCGGTGCGCATGATTGCGTGGCCCACCGGGTCAGCGCCCATGGTGAGGCCGCCGGCGGCGTCGAACGCGATGCCCGCCTCGTCCAGCAGACCCAGCATCACCTGACCCACGTAGCGCGAGGCCTCGTGGTGCAGCGTCACCCGCCGCAGGTCCACGTAGTAGTCCGCCTCGATGCCGCTGGCCAGCGTGACCCTGCCCCGCACCACGGCGAGGTCCTTGATGAGGTCGCGCAGGCGCTCGCGGGCGGTGTCCAGGTCCACGGGAGAGAAGTCGGTGTTCATGCGCCCAGCTTACGGGCCCGGGCGGCGCGGCAGCGGGGACGACGGCGCTCGGTCACCCCACTCGGGTGACCTCACGGCCGTGGGCAGACCAGACCCGGGCCGCCGAGGTGCCTTGGCAGGGAAGCCGGGGCTGCGGCGTCGTCATCGCGCGGGCCTCATCCCAGCCGACCGCCGGACTCGCGCAGGTAGCACGCCGCGCACAGGGACTCGTAGGTCACGGCCACACCGTCGATGGCCACCTGGTCCCCCTCGAACACGAAGTCCTCCCCCGCCCTGCGGGTGTTGAACACCGCCTTGCGACCGCAGCGGCAGATGGTCTTGAGCTCCTCGAGCGAGTGGGCGAGTTCCATGAGTCGCTCGGAGCCGGGGAAGGAGCGGGTGCGGAAGTCCGTGCGGATGCCGTAGGCCATCACGGGAACCTCGGAGAGCACCGCGATGCGCAGCAGGTCGTCCACCTGCTCGGCCTCGAGGAACTGGGCCTCGTCCACCAGCAGGCACGCCACGGGCTGGGCCTCCACGTGCTCGAGCAGTGCGTCCGGGTCGTCGCCCAGGGCGTGGCGCTTGAACAGCCCCATGACGCTCTCACCCGGCGGGATGAGGAAGTCCACTGACCGGGTGACACCCAGGCGGGAGAGGATCTGGTCCTCGCCCTTGGTGTCCACGCGGGGCTTGGCGAGCAGCACACGCTGCCCGCGCTCCTCGTAGTTGTAGGCGGCCTGGAGCAGCGCCGTGGATTTCCCGGAGTTCATCGCGCCGTAGCGGAAGTAGAGCTTGGCCACGGTCGGTCAGTCTATCGACGCACGCAGCCACGCCTTCGAAGGGCGCGGCCAGCGCTGCACCCGGCCGTCCTCGGAGGTGACCTCCACCGCGTACTCGATCTCCCCGGAGTCCGGGCCCTGTGGCAGGTGGGCCGTGTACTCGCCGTTCAGCGCGGTCTCCCGCATGGGCGTGCGGGTGGTCTCCGCGTCGTCCGCCTGGCGGCTCAGCAGGGCCACCGCCTTCACCCGGGTGCCGCCGCAGCCCTCAGCGCGCACGCGCATCAGCGAGGGGTTCTCGGGCCCGGGGCGGCGCACGGACACGTGCATCATCCTCGGGTCGAACACCCCGCGCACGCGGCAGTGCAGCACGTCCCCGTCCCGCCAGCCGGTGGGGCCCGTGTTGCGGGGGTTGCGCACCGCGTGGGGCTCCTTGTCGAAGGAGAACGTGTACCCGCGGACCTCGTAGCCCGGCATGGCCTCGCGCCACTGCTCCAGGGCCGTCTCGTCCTCGGGGATGCCGTAGCGCGGCACGTAGACCACCTTGTTGAGCACCACCGAGTTCACGTACGGCGCCAGCCCACCGTGGGGACTGATGCCGGTGTCCATGCGCAGGATCTCGAAGGGCCGCCCCCAGCGGGTGAGCAGCGGTTCCAGGTGCTCGGTCACGATCGCGTCGTAGCGCTCCCGCAGCGGGTGGTCGGCGGGCGGGCGCAGTACCAGCAGCCGCTCCTCGTCCAGGACCTTGAGCAGGCAGTCCGCGTGCTGGATGCCCCAGTTCTCGTAGTCGGGCAGCACCGCGTGCTCGCTCATGCCCGTGGCCGCGGAGGCGTCCTGGCGCACCTCGTCCCACGTGGCGCCGTCGAACGCGTTCTCCGCCACGAGCACCTGGGTGCTGATGAGCAGGTCGTGGCCGTCCGAGAGCACGTTGCCCCCGGTGAAGGCGTGCGGGAGCCTCTCGAACGGCAGCCCCAGCGCCCGGGCGAGCGCGGGCTGGGCACGCTGGTCCACGGGCTCGTACTCGAGTGCGGCGAGGGGCTCCCGGTCCGCGGTCTCGAGGGGCGCGCCCGGTTCGTGGGCCGTGAACGGGGTGGCGTAGACGTACCGCGGGCCCACGCACCACAGCTGACCGTGCTCGTCCATCACGGGGTGCGGACCCCAGTCGCGCACCCACACGGCGTCGTCACCCTGCGGCGCACGGACGAACGTGACCCGGTCCGGGGAGACGCCCTGGGACGCGAACCACGAGGCGGCGTCGTTCTCCGAGGCGGCGTCCGTGACGAGGACCCAGAGGTGCTCGTCCAGCGCGAGGTCCCGCAGCAGGGCTCCCGGCAGGGCCGCGGGCCACGTGACGAAGGCCCCGAGCGCGGGCTCCCATTCGGCGACGAGTCGTTTCTTCACGGGAGAGCGCCTTTCCATGCCGGCAGAAGTTGGGAGGTCACGGCCCCTGCCCCGGCCGCGTGCTGCGCAGTGTTCACACTAGCCCCCGGAGCGGGGACGCCGGGCGGTGGGCACACGGCCGAGCCCCACCACTGCGCGGCGGACGCGGCCCGTGGGGCGCGGGTTCACACCGGCCGACGACGCCGCCCGGTCGACTCCCGCGCGGCCGGAACCTCAGACGCGCTGCACCGCGGCGGTCCAGCGCAGTGCCACCAGGGCGAACCCGAGGGACGCCACCGCGACACCGAGCATCGTGGCGGCCCACGCCCACGGGGCGAAGGACGCGGGGAAGGCGATGAGCGCCGTCGTGAGCGCACCGGAGAGGAACTGGGTGGCGCCGAGCAGCGCGGAGGCCGCCCCCACGTTCGTGGTGGCCGAGGACATGCACAGGGACATGAAGGCGGGCTCGCACGCACCCAGGCCCAGGAGCCCGAAGCCCACGCTCAGGGCCAGCAGGAACAGGGAGTCCGTGAAGACGGCCGAGCACGTGGCCAGGACTCCGCCAGCGACCATGACGGCCATGCCGAAGACCCCCAGCTGGCCGGTGGTCATGCGGGGCGCGAGTCGGTGGCCCATGACCGCGCCGCCCACCGAGGCCAGGCCGGTCACACCGAAGATCATGCCGAAGTCCGCCTGCCCCACGCCGTAGTGGTCCTGGTACACGTAGGACGCGCCACCCAGGTAGCAGAAGAGGTACACGAAGGTGCCCGCGAGCGCCCCCAGGGGCACCAGCATCCGGCGGGAGCGCAGGTGCCCGGCGTAGGCGCGCAGCACGGGTGCGAAGGCCAGCGGGACCCGCCGCTCCGCGGGCAGGGACTCGGGCAGCCAGCGGAACACGATGCCCAGGGACACCGCCCCGATCAGCGCGAGCACCAGGAACACCGGGCGCCACCCGAAGAGCTCGCCCACCCAGCCGCCCACGGCCGGGGAGATCATGGGGATCACCGAGGTCACGGTGACGAGCACGGCGAAGGCGCGGGTGGCGGCGTCGCCGGAGACACGGTCCCGCACGGCGCTGTTGATCACCACGAACGCCATGGCCGCCCCCGCCCCCTGGAGCATGCGGGCCACCACGAGCACGGCCATGGAGGGCGCCGCGGCGGCGAGCAGGCAGGCCGCGATGAAGATGGTGAGTCCCAGCAGCAGCGGGCGGCGCCGCCCGAACGCGTCCGTGACGGGTCCCGCAACCAGCTGCCCCGCACCGAGCATGATGAGGTAGCCGGTGAGGGTGAGCTGCACCATCCAGGACGGCGCGGCGAACTCGGCGCCGATCTCGGGCAGGGACGCGAGGTACATGTCGATCGCGAAGGGCCCCACACCCAGCACGGCGGCCAGGGAGAGGAGGAAGGAACGGGGCGGGCCCGCGGGGGCCGGCGTCACCTCGGAGGTGTTGAGGGTTGCTGTCATGGCTGAGCTTGCCTTCTTGCTGTCTCTGCCCGCACGGCGGGTGGCACTGGACGAGGATATAGCATAGTTGTACGCGTGTACTAGTTTTGAGGAGTGATGGTCATCGCAGGCACACAGGCCCGCGCCGTGGAGCGCCGAGCCGACATCCTCGCAGCAGCGTGCGAGCTGCTGGCGCGCGGGGGGACGGCCGCCGTGACCCACCGCCAGGTGGCCGAGAAGGCGGGGGTCCCCAACGGCTCCATCCGCTACTACTTCGCCACGCGGGACGCCCTGCTCACGGCGTGCGTGGAGGACATCGAGTCCCGCCGGGACGCCGAGGCCCGGCGAGTGCTGGCGGAGGCGGCCGAGGACTCCGCCCGCCCGGGCCCGGAGGTCACCGCGCAGCGCATGCTCCGGGTCATCACTGGCCGGGGGCTAGAGGACGCGGAGCTGCGCGGCACCCTGTGCTGGCTCGTGGACACCACCCGGGAGAACGCGGAGCTGGCCACCGTGCTGGCCGAGGAGCGCATACGGCTCGAGGGTCAGGCACGCGAGCTGCTGCGGCTCAGCGGGTACACGAGGGTCCCCGCCGAACTGGTGATCTCCCTGGGCGAGGGCGTCATGTTCAAGCTGCACGTGGAGAACCGCACGGGCATCGCCCGGGAGACCGTGGCGGCCATGGCGGAGCTGCTCGCGTACCGGAGGGGTTGAGCCGCCCCGGATGCTCCGCGCCGGGCGGTGGGCGTGCTGCGGCGACACAGTGCGCCCTCCGATTCGCCCGCGCGTCCCCGCGTGCGCTCCAATGGACGGTGATGGCCCCTCTCAGCGTGTCCCTGATCCTGCTGGCCGCCGTGGTGCACGCGGTCTGGAACATCCTGGCCAAGGGCATCCGCGGCAACGGGACCCTGTTCGTGTGGTGGTACGGGCTGGTCTCCTCCGTGGTGCTGATCCCCGTGAGCCTCCTGGAACCCGGCGCGTGGCAGTCCTGGGGGTGGCCGCTGGTGGGCGCCGCCGTGGTCTCCGGGCTGCTGCACACCGTCTACGGCACCGCCCTGCAGACCGGCTACGACCGCGCACCCCTGGGCGTGGTCTACGCCGTGGCGCGCGGCACCGGGCCCATGATCACCATGCTGGTGGCGGTCCTGTTCCTGGGCGAGCAGCTCTCTCTCACGGCCGCGGCGGGGGCCGTCGCGGTCCTGGTGGGCGTGGCCGTGGTCGCCACGTTCGGCACGCCCACCTCCACCCGGGACGACGACGCCGGGCTCACCCGAGGTTCCGCGCTGACTGGCGTGCTGTGGGGTGCCGCGGTGGGCGCGTGCATCGCCGGGTACACCCTGTGGGACGACCACTCCATGGCCACCCTGGACCTGCCGCCCGTGCTGTACTTCGCGCTGACCTCGGTGGTCCTGGTGCTCACCCTGACCCCCAACGCGTGGCGGCAGCGGCAGGAGATGGCGCACTCGTGGGCCGTGGACCGCAACCGGATCGTCGCGGTGGGCCTGCTGTCCCCGCTCGCGTACATCCTGGTGCTGTTCGCCATGCAGTCCACCCCGGTGGCTCTGGTGGCTCCCCTGCGGGAGTCGAGCATCGTGGTGGGCTCGCTGCTCGCGTGGTGGATCTACAAGGAGAACCGCCTGGTGCCACGGCTCATCGGCTGCGCCGCGGTGCTCACGGGCATTGCGCTGATCAGCGCGTGAGCCGGGCAGGGCCGGGTCTTCGCGCCCTGACGGAACCGGCGCGGGCCGGGCGGCGGCGGGACGGGCCGTGAGGACCGGGGCCAGGACGAGCGTGCGGCGTCGTCAGGCAGACCACGTCCCGTGCACGAAAGAACTTGCCGCGGCATGGAATAAGACCCCCGCCCGGTCCTGTTGAGACGGACATGACCACGATGAAGGCGCAGACATATCAGCAGTACGGCGACACCTCCGTGCTGGAGCTCACCGACCAGCCCATGCCCAAGGTGGGTCCCGGCGAGGTCCTGGTGCAGGTCAAGGCGGCGGGCATCAACCCGGTGGACTGGAAGGTCATGTCCGGTGGGCTCGATCCCATGATGAACGCCCAGTTCCCGGCGACCCCTGGCTGGGACGTCGCGGGCGTCGTCGTGGGCAAGGGCTTTGACACCCCAGGCATCTCCGAGGGCGACGAGGTGATCGCCTACGCCCGCAAGGACTGGATCCACGGCGGCACGTTCGCCCAGTACGTCTCCGTGCCGGTGCGCACGCTGGCCCCCAAGCCCGCGGCACTGAGCTGGGAGCAGGCCGGTGGGTTGCCGCTCGCGGGACTCACCGCGTACCAGGTGCTCACCCGACTGGGCCTCGCGGAGGGCAAGACCGTGCTGATCCACGCGGCCTCCGGTGGCGTGGGGAGCATGGGCGTGCAGATCGCCAAGGCCTTCGGCGCGCGGGTGATCGGCACCGCGTCGGCCAAGAACCACGACTACGTGCGTGAGCTCGGCGCGGAGCCCGTGGAGTACGGGGACGGCCTCGTGGAGCGCGTCAAGGAGCTCGCCCCGAACGGGGTGGACATCGTCGCGGACTTCGTGGGCGGCGTGGTGGAGGACACCGTGGCCGTGCTCGCGGACGGCGGCCAGCACGGCTCCATCGCGGACCCCGAGGTGGAGAAGCACGGCGGGCACTACATGTGGGTCTCCCCGGACGCGGAGCAGCTCACGGAACTCGCCCGCCTGGCCGACGACGGCAAGCTCACCGTCCGCGTGGACCGCACCTTCCCGCTCGAGCAGTTGCCGGACGCGTTCACGGCCAGCCAGGAGGGTCACGCCGTGGGCAAGATCGTGCTGACGGTCGACTGATCCGCGCCATGCTCCCCGGGGGCCGCGCCGACCTCAGCGGCACGACCCCCGGGGCTTTCCGCGCAGGCCGGGGCCACGCAGCTCCGGCCACCTCATGACGATGCCTCGTCACGCCTGAACGTGGCGAGGCATCGTCGTGTGCGGGGCCGTGCGGCGTCGTCGCCCGGGGCTGCGTGGCCGGGCGGGACGGGTGCGCGGCAGCGAGGATCAGCGCGGCGCCATGCGCAGGGCGCCGTCCATGCGGATAGTCTCGCCGTTGAGGTAGTCGTGCTCCACGATCATCCCGGCGAGCTGCGCGAACTCCGCGGGCTGGGCCAGGCGGTGCGGGAACGGGACGGACTCCGCGAGGGCGGAGCGGTAGTCCTCGCCCACGCTGCCGAGCATGGGGGTGTCCACGATGCCGGGGGCGATCGTCATGACGCGCACGCCGCGGGAGGAGAGGTCGCGCGCGGCCGCGATGGTCAGGGAGTGCACCCCGCCCTTGGACGCCGCGTACGCCGCCTGCCCGATCTGCCCCTCGAACGCCGCCACGGACGCGGTGTTGATCACGAGGCCGCGCTGGCCAGCCTCGTCCACCGGCTCCTGCGCGGTCATCACCTCGGCCGCGAGCGCGAGCACGGTGAACGTTCCCACCAGGTTGATGCGCACCACGCGGTCGAACAGGGCGAGGTCGTGCACGCCGTTGCGGCCCACCACGCGCGCGGACGGGCCGATGCCGGCGCAGTTCACCACGGTGCGCAGCGGGGCGATCTCCGCGGCCCGAGCGACGGCGGCGCGCACCTGCTCCTCGTGGGTCACGTCCGCGGCCACGTAGGTGAGCCCCTCGACCTGGGGCGCCTTCTCGATGCCGCCCGGCAGGTCGATGCCCACGACCTTCGCCCCGCGCTCGATGAGCTGCGCGGCGGTGGCCGCCCCCAGCCCCGAGGCCGCCCCCGTGACGATCGCCGAAGTACCCGTGATGTCCATGTCCGCTCCTGCCGTTGTGGTGCGCGGCGCACGACGCCGCCCGGTTGCTGTCCCGGCCGATCGTACGGGTCCGGACGGGGTAGTTCACGTCACACCCGCTCCGGGGCTCGTGGGGTCGGGACGTGTCACACTCCCGGCCGCGGTGGAACCACCCGGACCGAGCCGCCCGTGGCAGGCGGACCTGCCCTCCACCCACCCCATACGTGATCCACCCGGCGCCGAGACCAGCGGCGCTCACAGTCCCTACCTCCTCATGGTGTGATGGTTCCCGATACTCAGGTACCGGGAACCATCGAAGCCTCGCCGTTTGGCCATTGCGGGAAACCAACTGTGACGCATTGCTGTTCGGGCGACTGGTTGTTACCTGCAACCGCGCCCACCCCAACGAGGCCATTCGCAGAACCGCGTGCGGTAAGATTGCCAAACAATATTACGGCGTAGTTCGTTCGGTCGGCTGGAAGTTCTACATGGGCTCAGGAAAGAACAACTAAAATGCACACTCAGACACCCAAGTCCTTGATAATGTTCCGAATTATCTTCGGGTATCTGCTCATTAGTGCCACCGGGATTTCCCTGTGGTTGAGCTGGGTCGCCAGCCGCACCACGAGCACAGCTATAGGGTTAGGATTGCTCCTGATGATGGTGTCGGTGAGCGCGCTGGGCATCGGGGCGGCTTTACTCGTCCTTGAGTCATCGCACCTAAAAAATTCACACCACCATACCCCCGTCCAGGGAATATCCCTCACTAGCGCAGCCTTCATCGCCGCAGTATCCGTCGTCGCCTCGGTTGCCGTGACATACCTGCATTTCATTACCGATGCCTCACAAGGTTTCGCCACTGCGGCAGTCAGCTACCCACCGGCCACAGCCCTGTGGTGCGGGACGCTGCTGTCTTTGACCGTATGGGTCTCTCTCATGGCCGTCATCGCCCAAGGCTCAGCAGCCCCAAGCGACGACCGCCACCCCGAGCACACGCGCACCTGAGGCCCGCACTCGCCCATCCCCCTCGAAGCGCCCCCTCCCAGCGTCCCACCGTGCGGAACGCACTCCCCAGGGCGGCTGTGTCGGCGACTTCCCTCGACCCCTCGATATTTCCCGTGACACGGACCACATCGGGGCAGGTTCCTGCAGTACGTTGGGGGAAAGTTCTCACCCGGACCCCTGGCGGCCGCACGGCCCCGGTGAACACCGTGGTTCACGGGCGCGGCACGGGGTCCCCGCACTGGAACGAGGATCCCCATGAGCGAGACCACCGCACCCCAGACCGCAGCGTCCGGGCAGTCCGTCACCGAGCGTTTCCGCGCCGCACGGGACCAGATGCTGCGCCTGCGCACGGACCTGGACGCCGCCCACGCCGAGTTCGAGTGGCCGCGCTTCGACACCTTCAACTTCGCCCTCGACTGGTTCGACGCCCTCGGCGCCGGCGAGGAGGCCGACCGCGAGGCGCTGGTGATCGTCGAGGAGGACGGCACCCAGACCCGCCGCACCTACGCCGAGCTCTCCCGGCGCTCGTCCCAGCTCGCCACGTGGCTGCGCGGCCAGGGGGTGCAGCGCGGGGACCGGGTGATCCTCATGCTCGGCAACCAGGTGGAGCTGTGGGAGACCATGCTCGCGTGCACCAAGCTGGGCGCACCCATGATCCCCACCACCGTGATGCTCGGGGAGAACGACCTCCGGGACCGCGTGGAGCGCGGCAACGCCTCGTGGGTGGTCACCTCCCACAGCAACGCGCTGAAGTTCGCGGACGTCCCCGGGGACTTCACGATCATCCAGGTCCCGGATCAGCCGGACCACCGCGTGCGTCCCACCTCCGGGGCCTTCGCCTCCCCCTCCGCGGACGACGACGCCGCCCCGGCCGGTTCCTCGGGCCCCGGCACCTCCGGGGGCACCGCCTCGTCCACCTCCGGCGCGGACACCTCCTCGGGCACGACGTCGGGGAATGCCGCGAGCACCGTGGACGGTGCGGGTGGTGCGGAAGGCGGCGCAGCGGCGTCGTCGTCCGGGAGTGCGGAACTGGCGCCGATCGGGGAGCACCGCGTGCTGGACTATGCACGGTCCTTCAACGGACCGAAGACGTTCGAGGTGCTCGAGCCCTCCCCCGCGGATGCCACGCTGCTGCTGTACTTCACGTCCGGGACCACCTCGCTGCCCAAGCTCGTGGAGCACACGAACACCTCCTACCCGGTGGGGCACCTGTCCACGATGTACTGGATCGGGCTGGAGCCGGGGGACGTGCACCTGAACGTGGCGTCGCCGGGGTGGGCCAAGCACGCGTGGTCGAACTTCTTCGCGCCGTTCATCGCCGGTGCCACCGTGTTCCTCTACAACTACACGCGCTTCAACGCCGTGGCGCTGATGGACCAGATGGAGCGCGAGCACGTGACCTCGTTCTGCGCGCCGCCCACCGTGTGGCGCATGCTGATCCAGTCGGACCTGTCCCACCTGAAGAACCCGCCGCGCAAGACCGTGGCCGCGGGCGAGCCGCTGAACCCGGAGATCATCTCGCGTGTGAAGGCCGCCTGGGGCACGGACATCCGGGACGGGTTCGGGCAGACGGAGTCCTCTCTGCAGATCGCCAACACCCCGGGCATGCCCGTGAAGCCCGGGTCCATGGGCCGGGCGCTGCCGGGCTACGACGTGGTGCTGATCGACCCGAACACTGACCAGGAGAGCGAGACCGAGGGTGAGCTGTGCCTGCGGCTGGACCCCCGGCCGATCGGGCTGACCCCCGGCTACCACGGGGACCCGCAGAAGACCGCGGACGCGTTCCGGGACGGGGTCTACCACACGGGCGACGTGGTCTCGCGGGACGCCACCGGGGTGTTCACGTACGTGGGCCGCGCGGACGACGTGTTCAAGGCCTCCGACTACCGGCTCTCCCCGTTCGAGCTGGAGTCCGTGGTGATCGAGCACCCCGCCGTGGTGGAGGTGGCCGTGGTTCCCTCGCCGGACTCGATCCGTCTGGCGGTGCCCAAGGCGTACGTGGTGCTCGCGGACGGTCACGAACCCACCGCGGAGACCGCCGAGAGCATCCTGCACCACTGCCGCGTGAACCTCGCCCCGTACAAGCGCATCCGGCGGCTGGAGTTCGCGGAGCTGCCCAAGACCATCTCCGGGAAGATCCGCCGGGTGGAGCTGCGCCGCCGGGAGGCGCTGCTGCACCCGGACACGCTGGGGGACGCCGGGGCGGCGGCGGGTGGAGCGGGCGAGTCGACGAGCGAGACCGGTTCCGGCGACTCCGTGGAGTACGCGGACACGGACTTCCCGTCGTTGCGGGGTGAGTGAGTCTGGAAACTGACATCTGCCTGGTGTGGCACGAGGACCTGACGGGCGGACAGCTCTACCAGTTGGAACAGCTCTTCAACGCGGAGTACCGAGCCGACGAGGGCGCGTGGAACCCTGACGCGCCCTACGGCTACGCTCCCGCCGAACTGCACGTCATGGCAGTGGCTGTCTCTTATACACCTCTGAC
>NZ_RCOM01000169.1 GCF_003667225.1 Kocuria rhizophila | reverse complement strand
GGACGCACCGGATCCCACACACCGCACCAGGAGCCACCATGCTGCGCACCATGTTCACCGGCAAGATCCACCGGGCCACCGTGACCCAGGCGGACCTGCACTACGTGGGTTCCGTGACCGTGGACCAGGAACTGCTCGACGCCGCGAACATCCTTCCCGGCGAGCTCGTGGCCATCGTGGACATCACCAGCGGCGCCCGGCTCGAGACCTACACGATCGCGGGCGAGCGCGGCAGCGGGGTGCTGGGCATCAACGGCGCCGCCGCCCACCTGGTGCACCCCGGCGACCTCGTGATCCTGATCGCCTACGGTCTCATGGACACCGCCGAGGCGCAGGCCTACGAGCCCCACGTGGTGCACGTGGACGAGCACAACAGGATCGTGGCCCTGGGCTCGGACCCCGCGGACGCCGTCGTCGGGGACATGGTGCGCCCGCCGCACGCTCTGGACCACGACGCCGCCCGGGAGGACGCCGCCGTCTCCGGCGCCTGATGCGCCCCGCAGGACGGGCCGGTCGCCGCCGCGGGGCGGCAGCGGCGTCGCCCTCCCGGAAGGGAGCACGCCGCG
>NZ_RCOM01000168.1 GCF_003667225.1 Kocuria rhizophila | reverse complement strand
GGGCTGGACCGCGCCGGGAGGGGGTTCGCGGGGCTCCTGCGGATCCGGCGGCACCGCGCGCGGATGGCCCGGGCGGCGTCGTGCGCTAGGAGTCCGTGGGGTAGTCGCGCGGCCAGCTGTGGCCGAGGCTCGCCTCCACGCTCTCGTTGAAGCGGCGGGTGAGGTGGGCGAGGGTGGCGACGTCCTCCGCGGACCAGTCCCGCGTGAAGCGCTCGAAGGACTCCCGGCGGGCGTGGAACTCCTCCTCGAGGCGCCGCAGGCCCTCCTCGGTGGGGCGGTGCTTGCGGGCCACGCCACCCTCGGGGTCCTTGATGCGCTCGATCAGCCCGCTCTTCATGGCGGCGGCCACCTGGCGGTGGACGGTGGAGATGTCCAGGCCGAAGGACTGCGCGAGCTCGGCCACGCTCATGGGGCCGCCGGCCTGCAGGCGGGCGAGGAGCACGGTGGAGCTGCGGTCCAGCGCCTCGGTGCGTGACTGCGGGGGCGCGCCCTGGAGGGCGTATCGGGAGAGCAGCATGTGCTCGTAGACCAGCTCGCTCACGGAATCCTCGCTCTGCACGGGTCCATCCTTTCATTTCTCGTTCGTCCGCGGTCCGCGCGCGGGGTGCGGGGGCCGCGGG
>NZ_RCOM01000167.1 GCF_003667225.1 Kocuria rhizophila | reverse complement strand
GCCAGGGAACGCTCATGGGCCCAGTCTACGAAGCCGCCCTGCACAGCCCCTGCAACATCTCCGGCAGGCGGCTGGGCGGTGCCTACCATGGCCCCATGATGCAGCCCAACTCGGCGGGCATCGGGGGATTCGTGGGGGACCACCTGCAGGAAGCGGCACTCAGTGCCCAGCTCGCGGCAGTGCTGTGCGCGCTGGCCGTCCTGGTGCTCGCGTGCTCCGGGGTGTGGCTCGCGGCCACCGACATCCGTGAGCACCGACTCCCCGGTTCCGTGGTGCGACCGCTCTACCCCGTCACGGTCCTGCTGCTGGGCGCCGCGGCGGTCCTCGGGGACGACCCCGAGCGGCTCGGGTGGATGCTGTGGGGGATGCTCATCATGGGTGGGCTGTTCCTGGCGCTGAGACTGGCGCATCCCGCGGGCATGGGACTCGGGGACGTCCGGCTGGCGGGTGTGCTCGGGATCCTCACCGGCTTCTCCTCCGTGACGCACACCGTGGTGGCGCTCGCGGCCACGTTCCTGCTCGCGGGCGCCTTCTGCGCTGTGCTGCTGCTGTCGGGGAGGGCAGGACCCACCAGCCGCATTCCCCTGGGGCCGTTCATGATCGTGGGAAGCTTGGGTGTGGTGGCGTTCGTGTGACAGGGCCCTCCTGAACCCGCCCACCGCCGCAGTTCTGCAC
>NZ_RCOM01000166.1 GCF_003667225.1 Kocuria rhizophila | reverse complement strand
GGCATTATCAATCTTTTCCAATTCACTACCGGTCTACACAGAGGGCAGCGCTGAACTAGTTTTACCTAATCACTTTGAAAATCTGCGAATTAGCACGCCGCTAGTCTACAATAGTAAGGCCGTAGTCATTTCCAAGATCACCTCCAAGAAAGGCATTTGGAAACTTCTTGGCCAACAACTATGCTGGGAAAATGCAGCAGAATTTCTGGTCGACCTCCCTAGGGAGAACGTATTTTCTGAGCAAGGCTTCGCCAAGGCAGGAAAGTTCAATTGCAGCACGGTTATCTGCAATGGTTCTCCTCACACTCTCTTCCAAAACATACCGTCAAGGCACACAAGCTTGAGTTAGCATTTATCGCATCAGCGAAGGCAGTCGAACTTAATGACAAAAATGCCGATGCATTGCTAACCCACGGAATTATCCTATATCACAAAAATGATATAGAAAATGGTGACAAATTCATCTCCAAGGCAAATCGAGAGGGAAAATCCGAGTCCGTTTGCCTACTTAGAATGGGGATTGGCCGATACCACTACTCAAAAAGTATCAACAATCGCGATGCAGCAATCAAGATTATTGAAGAATCGATCGACCTGTTTGATCGATCTAGACACAAACTAAATTCCGCTGATAAATATTACGCCAAAAACAGTAGAGATCTACAAAAATACATCGCCTTATCC
>NZ_RCOM01000165.1 GCF_003667225.1 Kocuria rhizophila | reverse complement strand
CCATGGGAGGGTGGGCGCGGTGCAGCAGGTGGGCGGGCTGCTCGCGGACCTGAGCGTGCGCGAGACCGTGACCATGATCGCGTCCCTCTACCCGGACCCCTTGCCCGTGGACGAGGCGCTGGAACGGGCGGGAGCGGCGTCGTTCGCGCGCCGGAAGGTGGCCAAGTGCTCGGGCGGGCAGCAGCAGCGGGTCCGCTTCGCCCTGGCTCTGCTCCCGCGCCCCGAGCTGCTCGTGCTGGACGAGCCGACCGCGGGCATGGACGTGCAGTCCCGCACCGAGTTCTGGGACGCGATGCGCGCCGAGACCGAGCGCGGGCTCACGGTCGTGTTCGCCACGCACTACCTCCAGGAGGCGGAGGACGTCGCCGAGCGGATCGTCCTGATGGACGCCGGACGCGTCACGTTCGACGGCTCCGTGGACAAGCTGCGCTCCACGTCCCGGCACCACACGGTCTCCTTCGTGTGGCCGGCCGGCGAGCCGCTGCCCGAGTTCGCGGACGCCACCGTCTCGCGCCGCTCGGAGTCCCGCGTGCACCTGCGCACCGAGGACGCCGACGCCCTCGCGCGCGAGCTGCTGACCCGCACCCCCGCGAGCGCGCTGGAGATCTCCCGCGGCGGCCTCGACGAGGCGTTCGCCGCGCTGGTCCGGCACTACGACGCCGCCGCGTGAGCCCGCGCGCGGCGCACCGCGCCCGCAGCTCACACCCCCTGAAC
>NZ_RCOM01000164.1 GCF_003667225.1 Kocuria rhizophila | reverse complement strand
CGCTTGGTTCGGTGGATATACCATTGACGTTGTGGGGCGAACGGCAGTAGCACCCGTTCCGCTGCATAGAGCCCCGCTTGACGTTCTGCAACGGCACGGGCCTTTCGAGGGAACCGTTCAGCCGGGCACACGATGCCGACTGGTCAACGTCGAGACAAAAGCATTAGTTTCCTACCGGGTCAAATGCGGCAACCTCGACGGCTGGACCGATGAAGCCGGTTCGTTTGATCCGCCGCTGGGAATTGGTTTGTTCGGAACCTCTCAGTAATTCGCCATTTTGATCGACTCTTTTCCCCGTCCCGGCTATCGGGCAATCGTTAGCCGGCAGGCCGTCTGGGGCGGGACCGTGTTCCCGCTCCGGCATTTGGCGGATTCCCGGCCCTGCCGCGACTGACCAACAATCGTCAATTGGTACTACCCTTGCGGGCTGCCCTTCAGTCGGGGAACGCGCTCGACGGACGGGAATCGATTTGCCATTATCATGACGTCACCCTTCGTCACTCGATTAGCGAACAGATGAGCGCACCACCCCTCGTTGCCGAATCTCGCGTTGCCGTACTTGTCGACTGCGATAACACAACGCCGGAGATACTGGACTACGCCCTTCGCGTTGTGGCCCAGTTTGGACGCGTGGTGCTCCGGCGCGGCTATGGCAATCAGAGCACGCTCGGAAAGACATGGCAAGAAGCTCTGGTTCGGCAGGCTTTTACGCCTTGCCTTCAGTATCAA
>NZ_RCOM01000163.1 GCF_003667225.1 Kocuria rhizophila | reverse complement strand
CCCCTGGCCCCCTCCACCGGTACGCCCTGCTGCCGGAGACAGAACGGACACCCCTGTGAGTACTACCGCCAGCCCGCCCACCCCAAAGCAGAAGCCCTCCAAGGCCAAGATCATCGTGTGGGTCCTCCTGGTCGCCGTCGTGGCCGCCGTGGCCATCCCGATCCTCATCGCCCGTGCCAACTCCACCCCCGAAACGGTGCCCCAGGGCCAGGGGCAGGTCGTGCGGGAGAACAGCCGGGTGCTCTCCCAGGCACCGGACGAACAGGCCGTGCTGGTGGAGTTCCTGGACTATGAGTGCGAAGGGTGCCGGGCCGCCTACCCCGTCATCGAGGAGCTGCGGGCCGAGTACGCCGACACCGTCACCTTCGTCCACCGCTACTTCCCGCTGCCGGGCCACCGCAACTCCATGAACGCCGCCCTCGCGGTCGAAGCCGCCGCCCAGCAGGGACAGTACGAGGCGATGTACCAGCGTATGTTCGAGACCCAGGAACAGTGGGGGGAGTCGGCCGAGGACCAGAGCGCGGTCTTCCGCGGCTTTGCCGAAGACCTCGGCCTGGACATGGCCGCCTTCGACGCCGCGGTGGCTGATCCGGCCACCCAGGAGCGCATCGAGCTCGATGTCGCTGACGGTGAGGCTCTGGGGGTGGGTGGGACTCCCACGTTCTTCCTCGATGGGGAAGTGCTCAACCCCGAGTCCCTGGAAGGCTTCCGGGACGCCGTCGAAACCGCAGCCACCGACTGACCCAATGGTCACCCCACCCCACAC
>NZ_RCOM01000162.1 GCF_003667225.1 Kocuria rhizophila | reverse complement strand
GGGTCGGACCCGGGGGTGGGTGGTGGCCCCGCGGGTCCGGGCGGACACGTCATGTCGGCCGCTGCGGGTGCGAGAACCGTGCCACGGAGCGCACACGTCAGTAGGCTGATGACGGCAAGCGGTCCGAGGGCGGGCGGCGGTGCGGTTCCCGCTCGGGACACGCGCGCTGCGTCCAACCACGGGCCACCGCGCGACCCGGGAGGGAACATGGCACATCCGGAATCCACACCCGCTGCCCCGTCCGCAGGATCGGCGAGGAGCGAGACGACGGCTGACCGGGCGGCGTCGGGCCCGGACGTCACACGCACCCGGAAGCGGGCCGCGCTGTCCGGGTTCCTGTTCGGCTGCGGGATCGCGGCGGCCATGATCGACCTGTTCATCTTCCACCTGGGCCTGCAGTGGCACCACTTCTACGACCTCTCCACGCACGAGGTCGCTCTCGTGACCGACGGCTTCTTTCATGCGTTTGCATGGTTCATCACGGTGTGGGGTCTGTTCATGCTGGCCGACGTGCGCCGCAGTGGCGGGGTGCACTGGCCCCACTGGGTGGGTGCGGTGATCCTGGGCGTCGGCTCCTTCCAGCTCTTCGACGGGATCGTGGACCACAAGCTGCTGGGCATCCACCAGATCCGCTACGGCGTGGACCTGCTGCCGTACGACCTGGTGTGGAACGGCACGGCCGTGGTTCTCATGCTCGTGGGGTACCTGGTGATGCGGCGCGGCGCCCGGGCGTACCGGGCGGCGTAATGGGCTCGGGGACTCTGATCCTCCCCGGGTTCCTGACGCTCTTCGCACCCCCGGGGCTTCTCGCGGCTGTGGTGGGCGCGGGGGAGCAGGGGTCTCCGGGGG
>NZ_RCOM01000161.1 GCF_003667225.1 Kocuria rhizophila | reverse complement strand
CCCCCCGCACCTCCCCCACCGCACGGTTCGCCCTCGCCGCCTCCGCCCTCGTCCTGGCCCTCACCGGGTGCGGCACGCCGGGCGCTCCGACACCGTCTGCGTCCTCCACAGGCTCCGGCACCGCGCGGAGCACGACGACGCCGCCGGCCCCCTCCACCACGCCCGCCACCTCTGCGAGCCGCACCGGGGCGCCCGGGCCGAGCGCGGCGTCGTCGTCCGCCGGGGAGCACCGCGCCGAGGACCGCACGCGCGATGCCGCGCCCGGCACGGCGCTGGCGGCGCTGGACGAGATACCCGTGAAGGGCCGCGCCCCCAAGACCGGCTACTCCCGGGACGAGTTCGGACCGCGCTGGGCGGACACGGACCACAACGGCTGCGACACCCGCAACGACGTGCTGCGCCGGGACCTCACGGGGATCGACGTGAAGCCCGGGACGCACGGCTGCACGGTCGCGGCCGGTTCCCTGCTGAGCCCGTACACCGGGGTGGCCACGGCCTTCACGGCGGGGCAGGACACCAGCTCCGAGGTGCAGATCGACCACGTGGTCGCGCTCTCCGACGCGTGGCAGAAGGGCGCCCAGCAGCTCGACGCCGCCCGGCGCACCGAGCTCGCCAACGACCCCCTCAACCTGCTGGCCGTGGACGGCCCCAGCAACAACCGCAAGTCGGACGGGGACGCCGCCACCTGGCTGCCGCCTGCCACGGGTGAGCGCTGCGAGTACGTGGCCACGCAGATCGCGGTGAAGAAGAACTACGAGCTGTGGGTCACGGACGCGGAGAAGAACGCGATGGTCCGGGTGCTGGAGGCCTGCCCCGGCCACTGGCGCGCACGCGGCAGCTGCTGGCCGGCGCCCGTGGACGAGCCCGTGGACGAGCCCGTCGCTG
>NZ_RCOM01000160.1 GCF_003667225.1 Kocuria rhizophila | reverse complement strand
ACCAGTTGAATCCGCCTTGAGACCCCGCGTCGCTGTGACACCGCAGGTCCGCGTGGCGGTGACCTCTGGACCAGCGGGCCATCTCGATGGCGTCGAGGATCATCTCGGTGCGCATGTGCGACGCGACCCGCCACCCGACGATCATGCGGGAGAACGCGTCGATGATGAAGCACACGTACGCGACACCGGCCCAGGTCGCCACGAACGTCAGATCCGTCACCCAGAGCCGGTTCGGAGCGGTCGCGGTGAACTCCCGCTGCACCAGATCCGGGTGTCGCGCGGACGCCGGATCCGGCCTGGTCGTCTTCACCCGTTTCGAGCGCCTTGCGCCCTCGATCCCTGCCACCTTCATCAACCTCGCGGTCTGGTCGCGGCCGATCGCGATCCCCGCCCGCCGGGCCGCCTTCCAGAGCTTGCGGACCCCGTAGACCCGGTAGTTCGCCTCCCACAGCTCGACGAGCCGCGGGATCAGCTCCTCGTCCCGCTGGGCACGGGCGGACGGGGTGCGGGTCTTAGCGGCGTAGTAGCTGCTCGGAGCCACCTGCAACTGTCTGCAGATGAGCTCGACTCCGAGCCGGCGACCGTCGACGAGGTCGTCCTTGTTCGCGTCGATGAACGCGACTACTTCCGGTAGTGGCGGTCGAGCTCCGCCCCGAAGAAAGACGCAGCCCGCTTCAGCACCTCGTTGGCCCGGCGAAGCTCGCGGACTTCTTGCTCGAGCTCTTTCACCCGCTGCGCCTCCGCCGAGCTCACGCCGGAGGTGACACCCTCGTCGATGTCGGCCTGCTTCACCCACATCCGCACGGATTCGACCCCGTACCCGAGCTGCGTCGCGACTCGCTGCACGGTTCCTTGCGTGACCCCGAGCTCGGCCCGCAGCGTCCTCACCATCCGCACCGCGGCGGCCTTCTCCTCGTCCGAGTAGCGACGCGTCGTCGGCTTCCCATTCGCCAGTTCCTTCGGCATAACTCCATCCTCGTTTCCAAGGTCAGGAGCCTCCAACAAACTCA
>NZ_RCOM01000015.1 GCF_003667225.1 Kocuria rhizophila | reverse complement strand
AGATGTGTATAAGAGCCAGGCCCAGCCCATGCACACTCCCCTGCTGGTCGGCCACCGCGGCGCGGCCGGCACCGCCCCCGAGAACACCGTGTGCGCATTCCGGCAGGCCCGTTCTTCCCGCGCGGACTTCTTCGAACTGGACGTCCAGCTCTCCGCGGACGGAGTGCCGTTCGCGTTCCACGACGACACCCCTGCCCGCACGACCGACGCGGCCAAGGTCTTCCCTGGCCGCGAGCGCGACCCGATCACCTCCTTCACGTGGGCGGAGCTGCAGCGCCTCGAGGTGGGCTCGCACTTCTCCGCCTCGTTCCACGGCGAGAGGATCCCGCACCTGGACGACGCCGCCGCGGTCGCCGGGGACCGGATCGGCGTATTTATCGAGGTCAAGTCGCCCGAGAACTCGCCGGGCATCGAGCAGGTCCTGGCCGACGCGCTGCAGCGCAAGCCCGAGTGGCAGCCACTGGTACGAGACGGTCGGGTGGAGGTCCTGGGCTACGACGCCGCCTCCAACCGGGCGTTCGCGGCGCTGGCCCCGGAGATCCCCCTGCAGCAGCTGGCGGACGAGGTGCCCGCAGCCGCGGAGCTGGGCGAGATCGCCGGCTACGCGCACGCGGTGGGCATCGAGTAC
Source organism: Kocuria rhizophila (assembly GCF_003667225.1). Classification (GTDB taxonomy): domain Bacteria; phylum Actinomycetota; class Actinomycetes; order Actinomycetales; family Micrococcaceae; genus Kocuria; species Kocuria rhizophila. The sequence goes on along the minus strand of NZ_RCOM01000015.1, from coordinate 37,556 downwards.
CGACCGCTGGACGCCGCGGCCGTGCAACGGGTCAAGGCCGCGGGCCTCAGCGTGGGCGTGTACACCGTGGACTCCCCGGACGCCTACGACCGGATGGTGGCACTCGGGGTGGACCGGATCACCGGGGACTTCCCTGTGCAGCTGGCCCGCCACGTGCAGGGATCCGAACCGTTCCCCGACAACGAGGGTCTGCGCGTGGTGGGCGCGACCGGCCAGGACCCGGACCAGCAACCGCGCCACTGCACCCGCGGGCACGTGGTCCTCCACAACACCTCGCCGCACCCGGTGGACGCCTCCGGCTACAGCATCCGGGCCTCCCGGGGCCACAGCATGACCGTGGGCCGGGGGTGTGTGCTGGCGCCGGGCCAGCAGCTGCACCTCCACACGGGACCGGGCACGCACAGCTCGGACACCACCGACCAGCAGCCGGACGCTGATCTCCCGGACCACGTGGGTGACTCCGTGGCCCTGTGGTCACCCCGGGGCGTCCTGCAGGACACGTTCGCACGCTGAGCCCTGGCCCGTCCTCCCCGGGATGGCGCCGAGGCGCGAGCGGTCTCGCCCCGGCCGCCCCGCGAACGGTTCGAACCCGGTGGCATTGCCCGGCGTGACTCCGCCCGCGTCCGACCCGCCTCAGTCCGAGAGGAGCAGCGAGAGCCCACGTTCCAGAGCGCCCTCGACGCCGCGACGCACGGGATCCGGCGCGTTGAGGCAGTCCAGCGTCAGCCCGTTCACCAGGGCCGTGACCAGAGGCGCGGCGGTCTCCGGGCTCAACCCGTCGCGGAGCACGCCGTCCTCCTGCGCCCGGGTCAGCGCCTGGCGCACGAGCGCTTGGAACGTGCGCATCTCGTGCCAGTACAGCTCGGCCAGCCAGTCCCGCGTGGAGGCCGCGGCGCCAAAGCTGACCCAGACGGCCGCGTCCTCATCGCGCACCCCCTCCCCCGGCAGCAGCTCGCGCAGGGTGCGCGTGAGTGACGCGCGGTGACCCGGTTGACCGCGAGCGGCCATGACGCGCTGCGTCTGCCGCTCCACGGAACGCTCCAGGGCCGCGACCAGGAGGTCCTTGCGGGTTCTGTAGTGGTACTGCACGGTCCCCGCGGACAGCCCGGACTCCTGTGCCACGCTGCGCACACTCACCACGTCGAATCCGCGGTGGGCGATCACCGTGATCGCCGCCTCCGCAATGCGCTGGCGACTCGGCGCACCGTCACCCGACGTCTGCTGCTCCGGCATCTTCCCACCACCTCTCGTACAAGTGTATGGTCAGGGTAGTTCATACGATCGTACGGGAGGGTCGCGCATGGGTGATCTCCTGGCTCTGACCGGACTGGCCCTGCTGGACAGCATGAGCCTGGGGACGCTGGTGATCCCCATCGTCCTGGTGCTCTCCCGGCGGCGCGTGGACGTGGTGCCCCTGGTGATCTACTTCGCCACCGTGGTGCTGATCTACTTCGCGCTCGGCGTGGCCATCGCCCTGGGCTTCGATCTGGTCTCCGGCGTGGCCGGCAGAGTCTGGGACAGCGAACCCGCCCAGTGGTTCAAGCTGATTGCGGGCGTGGGCCTGCTCGCGTTCGGGATCCTGGCGCCCAATCCGACCACGCGGGAGACACGCCGCCAGACCCCGCGTTCCCTGAACCCCGGAGCCATGATCGCCCTGGGCGGCGGAGCCGCGCTCACGGAAGCGGCCACGATGGTGCCGTACCTCGCCGCGAACGGAATCATCACGGCAATGCCCATCGGCTGGCCCTCACGTCTTGCCCTGCTCGCGGGGTACTGCCTGGTGATGGTGCTGCCAGCCGTGATCCTGCTCGTCTGCGCCCTCATCCTGGGCGATCGGATCTGGCCCCGCCTGGAGAAACTCGTCCCCGTCCTCGAAAGGGAAGCAAAGATCACGCTCCTGTGGGTTGCCGGGCTCGTGGGGTTCTGGATGGCGGCCACGGGATTCGCGGAACTCGATCTCGGCAGGTGAACGCTCAGGCGTGATGCGCTCTTTCTCCTGACCACGGGTTGGGCGGCAGGTCTCCAGGCACACCGGCCCGGGTTCCACGGTGTGATGTGGCATACTCTCGGGCAGACGGCGTGAACCGACGCCCAGCCCGCGCACGGACCCCAGCTCCGGCGCCCCGGCGAAGGGGAGAAGATCCTCGGTTCCTCGAACTGCTGTCCGTCCTCGTCCCGCCGGGCGATCACGCTGGGGGTGCATGGCCCGGTCCAGGTACGAGATGACTCACCACAGCGACTTCAAACAACTGGTCCGCGCCCGCATGCGCGCCACCGGTCAGCCCTACACCGCGGCCCGCGCCGACCTCCTGCGAAAGAACGACGCCGCCGCCCCACCTCCCAGCCCCGCGCTGCCTCCCAGCTCCGCGCCGTCGGTTCCGGACGCAGCATCCGAGCAGTGGCAGCGTGCCGAGGCCGAGCACCGCAGGGCCCTCGGCCGGTTCCTCCACGACGGCCGGGTGGTCTCCGTCCCGGCCCGCCGCAAGGCCCGCGTGCACGTGCTGCTGCACCTGCTCTCGCTGTTCTCCGCGGGGCACACGTACACGGAACCCGAGGTGAACGACGTCCTCCGCCCCGTGGTCGAGGACTGGGCGTTCTGGCGCCGCGAACTCGTGGAGTACGGCTACCTGCAGCGTGACGCCGGGCGCTACTGGCTCCCGGAGGAGGTGCCCGAGCGCACGGCCAACATGCAGCAGGAGGCCCCCGCGTGGGAGGCCCTGTGGCTGCCCACGCACCTGGGGGACCGCCGCGCGTGACGGGCGCGCCCACACGCCACGGCCTCCGACTCACGGTGCTGCTGGCGGGCCTGCTGCTGTCCTCGTGCGGGGACGACGTCGCCGCGGTCGCCTTCTCCCTGCGCGCCGCCCAGGCGGGTTCCCCGCAGCTGCTCTCCGCGATCCTGCTGGCGCAGGCCATTCCGTCCCTCGCCCTGGGACTGTTCGGCGGCGTGCTTGCGGACCGCTCACTGCGCTGGTGGTGGTGGCCCGCCTCCCTGGTGGTCCAGGCGGGACTGTTCGGCCTCATGGCCGTGGCCCGGCAGGATGTCGTGGTCGTGGGATGCGTTGCGGCGGCCAGTTCGGTCGCGGCTCTCACCGGACCCGTGGCGAACAAGCTCATCGCGGTGCACAGCCGGGACCACCAGCGCACGGGCGGGCACCTGGCCACCGTCAACGGGCTGTCCCAGGCCCTCGGTGCGGCACTCGGGGGTGTGGCGTTCGGGGTCGGCGGGATCGCGCCACTGCTGCTGGTCAACGCCGCCACGTTCCTGGCCCTGGCCGCCGTCGCCCTCGGCGTCACCGGCCGCACCCCCGTCCCCCTGGACACTTCCCGCGAACGCGGCGTGTGGCTCGGCTTCCGACGCCTCGCGGCCCCCGGGGCGTTCGGGATCGCCGGACTGGTGCTGCTGAGATGGACCGTGTTCGCCACATCGCTCGAAGGGGTGGCCGGGGTGTTCGCCCTCACCGGCCCCGCGGGGTGGACCGCCGCGGCGGTAGGTCTCGCGTGGGGACTGTGGGGGCTCGGAGTCGTTCTCGGTGGGCAGCTCGCGGGCCGCGCACCCGGCACGACGACGCCGCTGCTCGTCACCGGCGCCGCCACCATGGGTGCCGTGTTCCTCGCGCTCGCCGTGTTCCTGCCCGGTGCGCCGTGGGGCGTGCCCCTGTTCCTGGCGGGCGGTGCCGCCAACGGGGCCTTCAACGCGGCCGTGTCCCGCACCATCCTGGACGCCGTCCCGGTCACGGAGCAGGCACGGTGCTGGGCCGCGTACCGTTGGATCGTGACACTCTGCCTGGTCACCGGGTACGCGGCAGGTGGCGCGTTCGGTGTCGAGCACGGCGTCCTGGCCCTCGGACTCTCCGGGGCGCTCGCGCTCTCCGGCGCCGCGGTGCGGGTGCTCAGGGGTGCGTGGCCTCGACCGGTGCGGTGAGCACCGCACGGCCCATGGAACGGTGGCCGGGACGGAGCTCGCACGAGACCGCACGAATCGTGCGCGAGGCCAGCGGGCGGCGTCGTTCCGGCCGACTCAAGCGCACCACGGCACGAGAGAGGGAGCCCATGGAACAGCGCGTGTTCGACTCGCACCTGCACATCATCGACCCTGCCCATCCCCTGGTGGAGAACCGCGGGTACCTGCCCGAGCCGTTCACCGTGGCGGACTACCGGCGGCGCGTCAGCGGTCTCGGGATCGCGGGCGGGGCGGTGGTCTCGGGGGCGTTCCAGGGCTTCGACCAGGGGTACCTGATCGAGGCGCTGCGCGCGCTCGGCCCCGGGTTCGTGGGCGTCACCCAGCTCCCCGCGGACGCCGACGACGCCCGGATCCTCGATCTCGACCGCGCGGGAGTGCGGGCGGTGCGGTTCAACGTGGCCCGCGGCGGGTCTGCTGACCTGGACGACCTCGAACGGCTGGCCCGGCGCGTTCACGAGCTGGCCGGCTGGCACGCGGAGTTCTACATCGACGCGCGCAGCATCGACGAGACGCTCTCACGGCGCATTGCCGCGCTGCCCGCGGCGAGCATCGACCACCTGGGGATGCACGAGGACGGGCTGCCCGCGCTGCTGCGGCTCGTGGAGCGCAGCGTGAAGGTCAAGGCCACCGGCTTCGGCCGTGCCCACCTGGATCCCGCCGCGGTGGTGCGCGCGATCGTGGACGTGGACCCCACCGCGCTCATGGTCGGCACGGATCTGCCCTCCACCCGGGCGGAGCGGCCGTTCCGGGACGAGGATCTTCGGGTGATCGAGGGGGCTGTTCCTGCGGAGCACGTGGAGAACGTGTTCTGGGCCAACGCGGCCCGGTTCTACCTGGGCTCGGGCACCGGTGGCCACCGGGCGGAGTAGGTCCAGGCACCAGCGCTGCGCGCCGACCGCTCCCGTCACAGGGCTACGACCGGTGCTGGAGCCCGTGGCGGCGCATGCTTCGTACCCTAAAGTAACTTTCATGCGAGACGCCCAGAGCACCCCCGTGCGCATCGAGAGCCTGTCCGTCCCCGTGGGATCCGAGACCGTGGTCGGCACGGTGTGGCTGCCCGCGGAGGAACCTAGCGGCGTCGTCGTGGTGCACCCGGCCACCGCGACCCCGGAACGGTTCTACAGGGCGTTCGCCGAGTACGTGGTGGGGCGCGGACTCGCCGCCGTGACCTACGACTACCGCGGCACCGGGCGCTCGGGCGATCCCCGTGAGCACAGGCACCTGCGCATGCGGGATTGGATGGGCGGTGACGTGCCCGCGGTCGCCGCCTGGGCGCGTGCCCGGTTCCCGGACCTGCCGGTGACGGCGGTGGGCCACAGCATCGGTGGGCACGCCATGGTGCTGGGACAGGGCCTCGAGGCGCTCGACAGGTTCGCCATCGTGTCCTCCCACGTGGCGGACACCCGCACGGTGACCCCCGCGAAGGAGAAGCTGCGCGTGGCTGCGATGCTCCACGTGGTGGGTCCCGCGATCAGCCGAACTCTGGGGTACATGCCCGGTAGGAAGCTCGGGATCGGCGAGGACATTCCCGCGGCAGCCATGATCGAGTGGGGCACGTGGGCTCGCCACCGGGGCTACTTCTTCGACGACCCGTCCATGGACGCCCCGGCCCGGGCCGCGTCGGTGACGCAACACGTCCTGGCCCTGGGCGCCTCGGATGACTCCTGGGCGAGCCCGGCGCAGATGACGGCGCTGACCGCACGGCTCACGTCCGCGACCGTGGAGCACCGCACGTACGCTCCCGAGCAGCTGGGGGTCGCGCGGATCGGCCACCACGGCCTGCTCCGCCGCGCAGTGGGCGAGGCCGTGTGGCCCGAGCTCCTGGACTGGCTCACCGCGCCTCGTTCGTGAGGCGGTGACACCGGGTCACCCGGTGGGCGCGGAGGCATCCGTCTCCGCGAGGGGACGCAGGTGCGGGACCGGCGGTGCGGCGTCGTCGTCCCCCGGGCGCAGCACGTCCGGCTCCTTCTGCACATGAGCCAGCGTGGCTCGAGGGGTGCGGAGCCAGTATGGCGCGCGGCGCCCACCCTGCAACAGGGTGGGCGCCGCGAGGCCGGTGTGGCGTGTGGGTGGCTCAGACCATGGTGAGCCCGAACGTCCACACGCACATCACCGCAAGCATGCCCAGGCTGTACATGAGCGAACCGCGCATGATCTCCGCCTCGCGGCCGTTGAGGCCCACGGCACCCGCCGCGATCGCGATGGACTGCGGGGAGATCACCTTGGCAGTGGTGCCGCCGGCCGTGTTGGTGCCCACCAGCAGGGCCGGGCTGGCCCCGATGCCCTCCGCGGTGGCCACCTGCAGCGGCGCGAACAGCGTGTTGTTGTTGACCACGGAGCCGGTGAGGAACACCCCGATCCAGCCGATGATGGGCGCGAACAGCGGGAAGATCGGCCCGGCAGCGGCGAGCGCGGTGCCCATGGCGGTGGAGCCGCCGGAGTAGTTGGCGATGTTCGCGAGCATGAGGATCACGGCGATCAGCACGATGGCCGGGCCCAGCGCCTTGAGCGCGCCGCGCAGCTCCTCCACGAGCTCCTTCACGTGCAGCTGCGGGGTGGTGAAGAAGGTGATGAGAACCGCGATCAGGATGGCGGTGCCGGTGGCGCCCAGGATGGAGAAGGTCCAGGTGGCGTTCACCACGGTGCCCGCGGCGGTGGTCACGTGGCCGGTCAGTCCGGGCATGGGCACCTTGAGGGTGGTGAACCCGAGGGCACCCTTGGTGAACAGGTGCTGCACGGCGGGAATGGACCACACGAGGATCACGCCGGTGAGGATGTAGAACGGGCTCCAGGCGCGCACCACCTCTCCGAGGGGGTGGCTGGCCTCCGCGGTCTCGGGGGCCTCAGGCGCGCGGGACACCCGGCGCGGGGACCACACGTGGCACAGCGCGAACAGGGACACCATGGCCAGCAGACCGGCGGCGAGGTCCGCGAGCTCGGGGCCCATGAACCACAGCAGTCCGCCCTGCACCAGGCAGAACACCGCGGAGGACACGAGCGCCGGGAGCCAGGTCTCGCGCAGGCCGCGCAGGCCGTCCACCATCCACACCAGCAGGAACGGCACCAGGAACGTGAGCGGCTGCAGCAGGATCACCATGGCCCGGGAGAGGTCCTGCACCTCCATGCCGGTGACCTGGGCGCCCACGAGCACGGGGACACCGATCGCTCCGTAGGCCCCCGCCGCCACGTTGGCCACGAGGCACAGCACCGCGGCGCGGACGGGCGGGAAGCCCAGCTGCACGAGCAGCGCGGCGCAGATCGCAATGGGCACGCCGAACCCGGCCACGCCCTCCAGGAACGCGCCGAACGCGAAGGCGATGAGCAGCACCTGGATCCGCTGGTCAGCGGACACCCCCGCGATCGAGGAGCGGATGATGTCGAAACGCCCCGAGCGCACGCTCAGCCGGTACAGCCACACGGCCATCACGATGATGTACGCGATGGGCCACAGCGCGGTGAGCAGGCCCAGCAGACCGGCCCCCGCCACGGCGGTCACGGGCATGTGGAACACGAACAGCGCCACAAGCACCTGCACCACCAGGGCGATGACACCCGACTTCAGGCCCGTGAGCTTGAAGAGCATCATGCACGCGAGGAACACGACAATGGGAATGGCGGCCACCAGGGCGGTCAGGGGCAGGCTGCCCAGGGTGTCGAGCGATTGGGTCCACATGGCGTCCTCCACGACGTCCGGCGAGTGGGCGGGTTGAGACCCAGGCCGCCGACGACGCCGCTGGGCACCCCCGGTCGCTCACGGTCGGGCAGGCGCGCCGCGGGGTGGATCGGGAGCCGCGCAGACTCCTGCCCCACCGTCCACGGCGCCCTACCACAACGCCTTGATCACGGGCTCAACGCTAGTCCTGCGGGGGCCGTTTGATGCCTGGCCACCCCGAGAAAATCGCCAAGTGTGAGGCAATACACCCGCCGGTGAGATCAGGGACGCACGGGCTCCTCGCCCCGGACCGTGGGTTCCGGGAGGTACACCTGTCCCCCGGCGGCGAGGAACTCCTGGCTCTTGCGCTGCATCCCGGCGATCGCGGCCTGGTTCTCCGCGCTGCCGTAGGTGTCCCGGATGTCCTGGGAGATGCGCATGGAGCAGAACTTGGGCCCGCACATCGAGCAGAAGTGGGCGGTCTTGGCGGGCTCGGCGGGCAGGGTCTCGTCGTGGTACTCCTGCGCGGTCACCGGGTCCAGCCCCAGCCCGAACTGGTCCCGCCAGCGGAACTCGAAGCGTGCCTTGGACAGCGCGTCGTCGCGTTCCGTGGCGCCCGGGTGGCCCTTGGCGATGTCCGCGGCGTGGGCGGCGATCTTGTAGGTGATCACGCCGGTCTTGACGTCGTCTCGGTTGGGCAGGCCCAGGTGCTCCTTGGGGGTCACGTAGCACAGCATCGCGGTGCCGTAGCGAGCGATCTCCGTGGCACCGATCGCGGAAGTGATGTGGTCGTAGCCGGGAGCGATGTCCGTGGCGAGCGGGCCCAGGGTGTAGAACGGGGCGCCGTCGCACAGCTCCTGCTGGCGCTCCACGTTCTCGCGGATCTTGTGCAGCGGGATGTGGCCGGGACCCTCCACCATCACCTGCACGTCGTGCTCCCACGCGCGCTTGGTCAGCTCGGCGAGGGTGTCCAGCTCGGCGAACTGGGCGGCGTCGTTGGCGTCCGCGATGGAGCCGGGGCGCAGGCCGTCGCCCAGGGAGAACGCGACGTCGTACTGCGCGAAGATCTCGCACAGCTCGTCGAAGTGCGTGTAGAGGAAGTTCTCCCGGTGGTGCGCCAGGCACCAGCCGGCCATGATCGACCCGCCGCGCGAGACGATCCCGGTGACGCGCTCGGCGGTCAGCGGCACGTAGCGCAGCAGCACGCCCGCGTGGACCGTCATGTAGTCCACGCCCTGCTCGCACTGCTCGATCACGGTGTCCCGGTAGATCTCCCACGTGAGCGCGTTGGCGTCCCCGTCCACCTTCTCGAGCGCCTGGTAGATGGGCACGGTGCCGATGGGTATCGGGGAGTTGCGCAGGATCCACTCGCGCGTGGTGTGGATGTCGTTGCCCGTGGAGAGGTCCATGAGCGTGTCCGCGCCCCACTTGGCGGCCCACTCCAGCTTGGCCACCTCCTCGCTGATGGAGCTGGTCACCGCCGAGTTGCCGATGTTCGCGTTCACCTTCACCAGGAACTTCCGCCCGATGACCATGGGCTCGGACTCCGGGTGGTTCACGTTCAGCGGGATCACCGCGCGCCCGGCGGCCACCTCCTGGCGCACCAGTTCCACGTCGCACTGCTCCCGCAGCGCCACGAAACGCATCTCCGGGGTCACGACGCCGCGGCGCGCGTAGTGCATCTGGGTCACGCACCTGCCGGGCCGGGCCCGCCGGGGCTCCGGCTTCCCCCCCCGCCACTGCTGGGACGGTACACCGCGGCGCACGGCGCTGCGGCCGTCGTCCTCGAGCTTGAGGCCGCGGGCCTCGTAGACCTCGGTGTCGTCCCGCTCCTCGATCCACGGCGCCCGCCAGGGCTCCAGCCCCTCCTCCGGGACGCTGCCCGGGCCCATCGTGCGGTACACCTGCAGCGGGTGGTTGGGTGTGCCGTCCGGGGCGTCCAGCTGGTGGATCTCCGTGACGGGCACCTGGATGCCGTGCTCCGTGTCCTCCAGCCACGCCAGGCGGTGGGACTCGTGCTGCTCGGTCTGCTGGATGGTCTTGTCCCCGGGGGCGTCCTGTAGGCCGTTCTCCGTGGAGGTCTCGGACGTCGCAGAGGTCTCGGGGGCAGATGTGCTGGGGGTGTGCGAAGGCAAGGCCGTTCCTCACTTCCTACGCCGGTACGAGCCGGTTCAGGTTCGACGGTCCCGGGCAGCACTGGCCCGATCTCAGCCCCCGCGTCTGGGGCTCCCGTGTGGACGGTCACATGTCTAGCACACATCCGGCGGTGAGAGGGCGACCCCGCAGCATTCCCTTGGCTGGCCTCTTGCCGCCGTGATCGCGGCCCGTCCACGGCGCCGCCACGCCCGTGGCAGTATCGTGGCGCGCGAGGCGGGTCGTGCGGTCCTGATCGCGCCGTCCTGCCCGTGCCTCAGCATCCCCCTGACCAAAGGCTTGTCCCCCATGGCCCTGACCGTCCGCAAGAAGCGCTTCATCGGGCGCATGATCGGGCACGCCACCAACCCGGTGCGGGTGCACTGGCGGACCTGGCGCCGTCAGGAGCAGCGTCACACCATCGGTGGCGTGGAGATCGTGCTGCCACCGGAGCACAATCTCCCCTACTACCAGCGCCGGGATCCCACGTACGACGCGTACGCCATCGACCTGCTCGCCCGGCTCGCGGCCGGGAACCGGCACGTCGCGGTCATCGACGTGGGGGCGAACGTGGGAGACACCGCGGCCGCCGTCCTCGCTTCGGACCCACGGAGCTCGGTGATCAGCGTCGAAGGTGATCCAATGTTCCTCGGCTACCTGGCCCGCAACCTGGCTGCGCACGCCGAGCGCGCCACCGTGGTGGAGGGGTTCGTGGGACCGGTGGGCACGCGGGTGTCCTTCAGCCGCGCCGGCTCCACGGGCGGGTTCCAGCCGGAGGAGGGCGCCGGCGGGCACGCCGTCGAGGACTGGGTCTCCCCCGCATCGCTGCTGGCCATGCCCGCCCCCGAGGACCTGGTGGTGTGGAAGAGCGACATCGACGGCTTCGACATCCACGTGTTGGTGCACCACTGGGACGCCATCGACTCCCGCTGCGACGTCCTGTGGTTCGAGTACGACTCACCGCGCACCCTGGGTGACCGCGCCGACGACGAGCGCCTGATCCGGGCCCTGGCTGCGAGCGGTCGCACGCTTCTCGTCCACGACAACCTGGGCCGCCGCATGGTGCAGCTGCCGCCCGGTGACAGCACTGGGCTGCGCACGCTCTCCCGCTGGCTGCACGAGCAGGTGGACGGTCACGTGGTGGTTCCATACCTCGACGTGTGGGCCCTGTCCCCTGAAGCGGTTCAGCTTCTCCAGTGCGACTGAATCGACGACCGAAAACGATCCCGAGAATTGCTCAGACTGCTGATAAACAGGCGCAGTGCACTGACCATTGACGCGTCGACAATTACGCGGGAAATACGCTGACCCGCCCGCCCCATTCGCCGTCTTTCGCAGCTCCCAGGAGTAGCGTGAAACACGTACCTGACGACTTCAAAGACTGCGGTTCAGGCACTGACGAGGGGCGATCATGACGGCAACTGTGCACCGAGACCACCGGACATCTTCCACACCGGGCAGACGCCTGCCGGTGTCGAACTTCGCGGCGAAAACCACGATGGCCGTCACCGGACTCATTTTTGTGGGATTCGTGTTCGTCCACATGTACGGCAACCTGCACATCTACCGCGGGCAGGAAGAATTCGACCACTACGCGCACTGGCTGCGCGAGATCGCCATGCCGCTGCTGCCCTACTCGGGCATGCTGTGGATCCTGCGGGTGGTCCTGCTGGTCAGCCTGGCGCTGCACCTCGGGTGCGGCCTGCTGCTGTGGACCCGCGCCCGCCGCGCCCGTGGGGCGTTCCCCCGCAAGGGCCTCCGGCGTCCGGACGCACTGATGGCGCGCTACATGCTGGGCACCGGCATCGTGATCCTGCTGTTCGTGATCTTCCACATCCTCGACCTCACGCTGGGCGTGCAGCCCGCCGCCACGGACTCGTTCGAGGCCGGATCCGCGTACGCCAACCTCGTGGCCAGCTTCCAGCGTCCGCTGGTGGCCGGTTTCTACATGCTCACCATGCTCGTGCTGACGATCCACGTGGCCCACGGCACGTGGACCGCCGCCAACGACCTCGGGGCCACCGGCAAGCGGCTGCGGCAGATCGCGGCCTGGGTGGCCGGTCTGGTGGCCATCGCCATCTGCGTGGGCAACATCTCCATCCCCATCATGGTTCTTCTGGGAGTGATTCAGTGATGACGGCTTCTTCGACGCCCCAGGCCCTGCTCGACGAGCTGCGCACCGTGGGCTCCTACCTGCCCGGCCTGACGGCCGAGGTCCCCGCCTCCGAGATCTGGGCGGACCGGCGGCTGCACTACCGCCTGGTCTCCCCCTTGAACCGCCGCAAGTTCACCGTGATCGTGGTGGGCACCGGCCTGGCCGGCGGCGGCGCGGCGGCCGCGCTGGGAGAGCTGGGCTACAACGTGGAGGCCTTCACCTTCCACGACGCTCCTCGCCGCGCCCACTCCGTGGCGGCCCAGGGCGGCATCAACGCGGCCCGCGCCCGCAAGGTGGACAACGACTCCGTGGCCCGGTTCGTGAAGGACACCGTCAAGGGCGGCGATTTCCGGGGTCGCGAGGCGGATGCCTGGCGCCTGGCCGAGGAGAGCGTCCGGGTCATCGACCACATGAACGCGATCGGCGCGCCCTTCGCCCGCGAGTACGGCGGCCAGCTGGCCACGCGCTCGTTCGGTGGCGTGCAGGTCTCCCGCACGTACTACACCCGCGGGCAGACGGGGCAGCAGCTGCAGGTCGCGGCGGCCCAGGCCCTGCTGCGGCAGGTCTCCACGGGGCAGGTGAACCTGCACACCCGCACGGAGATGCTGGACCTGATCGTCGCGGACGGCCGCGCCCAGGGCATCGTGGTGCGGGACCTGGTCACCGGCGAGATCTCCGCCGTCACGGCCGACGCCGTGGTGCTGGCCACCGGCGGCTACGGCAACGTGTACTTCCGCTCCACGCTGGCCAAGAACTCGAACGTCACGGCGGCGTTCCGCGCCCACCGGCGCGGTGCGCTGTTCGCCAACCCGTGCTTCATCCAGTTCCACCCCACGGCGCTTCCGGTCTCCAGCGAGTGGCAGTCCAAGACCACGCTGATGAGCGAGTCCCTGCGCAACGACGGGCGGATCTGGGTCCCGGTGGAGCCCGGGGACGAGCGCGCCCCCAACGACATCCCCGAGGACGAGCGCGACTACTATCTGGAGCGCAGGTACCCGGCGTTCGGCAACCTCACGCCCCGCGACGTCGCCAGCCGTGCGGCGCGCACCGAGATCGACGCCGGCCGCGGCGTCGGACCGCTGAAGAACTCGGTGTACCTGGACTTCCGGGACGCGATCGAGCGGCTCGGGAAGAAGGTCATCGCCGAGCGCTACGGCAACCTCTTCGAGATGTACTCGGACGTCACGGGCGAGGACCCGTACGTGGAGCCCATGCGGATCGCCCCGGGCGCGCACTTCGCCATGGGTGGGCTGTGGAGCGACTACGACATGATGACCTCCATCCCGGGGCTCTTCGTCGGCGGCGAGGCCGGCTGGGGCTACCACGGCGCCAACCGCCTGGGCGCGAACTCCCTGCTCTCGGCGTGCGTGGACGGCTGGTTCACGCTCCCCTACTCGGTGCCGAACTACCTGGCCCCGCTGCTCGGCAAGCCCCGCCTGTCGGTGGACGACGACGCCGTGCGCGCCGCGGTTGCCGAGGCCGAGGCCGGCGTGCAGGCGCTGATCGACATCCGTGGTACCCAGGGCCCGGAGCGCTTCCACCGCCGCCTGGGCGACCTGCTCTACGCGAAGTGCGGTGTTACGCGCTCCGCGCAGGGTCTGGCCGAGGGCCTGGAGGGCATCCGCGCGCTGCGCGAGGAGTTCTGGACGGACCTGCGCGTGCAGGGGCGCCCGGACGGTTTCAACCAGGAGCTCGAACGGGCCGGCCGCGTGGCCGACTACCTGGACATGGCCGAGCTCATGTGCCTGGACGCGCTGGACCGGGACGAGTCCTGCGGGGCGCATTTCCGGGAGGAGCACCAGACGGAGACCGGGGAGGCCCAGCGCGACGACGCCCACTGGCTCTTCGCCTCGGCCTGGGAGCGTGTCGGGTCCGACGACGCCGCCGCGCCCGGCCCGCGCTACGTGCGCCACCAGGAGCACCTCGAGTTCCCGAGCGTCACGCCCGAGACCCGCGACTACCGATGAGAGGACCATCCTCATGAAACTCACGCTGAAAGTCTGGCGACAGGAATCCGGTGCGGAGGACGGGCACTTCGTCGAGTACCCGCTGGAGGACGTCGGGCCGGAGTTTTCCCTGCTCGAAGCGCTCGACAAGCTCAACGACGACCTCGTGGCACGCGGCGAGGATCCCGTGGCGTTCGACTCGGACTGCCGCGAGGGCATCTGCGGTGCGTGCGGGGTGACCGTGGACGGCAGGCCGCACGGCCCGCAGGCCAAGACCCCCTCGTGCCGGCAGCACCTGCGCTCCTTCGAGGACGGGGCCACCGTGCAGCTCGAGCCGTTCCGCAGCGGGGCGTTCCCCGTGGTCAAGGACCTGGCCGTGAACCGCAGCGCCCTGGACCGGGTCATCGAGGCCGGTGGCTTCGTGTCCACCGCTGTGGGCACGGCCCCGGACGCGGACGCCATTCCCGTGACCCACGAGTCCGCGGAGTGGGCCCTGGACCTGGCCGCATGCATCGGCTGCGGTGCGTGCGTGGCCGCGTGCCCCAACGGCTCCGCCCAGCTGTTCGCCGGGTCCAAGACCATGCACCTGGCCACGCTGCCCTCCAGCCAGAAGGAGCGCAGCCGCCGCGCCAAGGGCATCACGCGCGCGGCCGAGGAGGAGTTCGGCCCGTGCTCGGTCTACGGCGAGTGCGCGGAGGTGTGCCCGGCGGGCATCCCAATCACCGCGATCGCCGGGCTCAACCGGGAGAAGCTGCGGCAGGTGCTGCGCAACAAGGACGACTGACCCGCTCCCCCGCCGACAGACGACGAGCGCCGTGCAGACCGCACGGCGCTCGTTCTGTGACCGGGCCCGGTGCGTACCCCTATGCTGGTGGCGCTCTGTCCCCGGTGTCTCGTGGCGCGGCTCGTGGTGAATGCGTGCAGGCGCGACCGCCCGTCCCTGCTAAGACGACGACGCTCGGTGCCCCTGGGAGGGCACCGAGCGTCGTCGTACGGGGTGGGGTTCGCCGTGCGGGCTACACCGCGAAGCTGCCGAGCAGCCACATCCAGGCACTGCCCACTACGGTCCAGATGATGATGATCGCCACGGACATGATGAAGGCGATCTTGAACCACTCGGACACCTTGACGTACCCGGAGCCGTAGACCACGCCGGACGGGCCGGACGCGTAGTGGGTGATGGCGCCGAAGAGGTTGCCGATGAAGCCGAGTGCGAGGGCTGCGAACATCGGCGGGGGGCCGGCCGCGATCGCCGCGCCCAGGAACACGCCGTACATCGCGACGATCTGCGCGGTGTTCGAGGCGAACATGTAGTGCGCGTAGAAGTACACGAGCGCGAGGATCGCGAAGGCAGCGATCCAGGGCAACCCGCCCACCAGGCCGGAGACCACGGAGCCGATCCAGTCGATGACACCCAGGTTGTTGAGGTTCTCGGCCATGCCCACGAGCACGGCAAAGAAGATGAAGGTGTTCCAGGCGGAGGCGTTCTTGGCCATGTCGTCCCAGGTGAGCACCTTGGTCAGCAGCAGGATGGCGATGCCCACGAACGCGGCCGCGGTGGCGCTGACGCCCAGGAAGGTGCCGAACACCCACAGCAGGAGCAGGAGCACAAAGGTGCATGCCATCACGATCTCGCCGCGGGTCATGGAGCCCATGGTCTGCAGGTCACGGCGTGCCATGTCCGGCGCTTCCGGGGTCTCCTTGAGCGTGGGCGGGTAGATCTTCATGAGCAGCCACGGCACGGCGGCCAGGCTGACCAGGCCGGGGACCAGGGCGGCGAGGGCCCACTGACCCCAGGAGATCTCCACCCCGAGCTTGGCTGCGGCGTCCACGGCCAGCGGGTTGCCGGCCATGGCGGTGATGAACATGGCGCTGGTGATCACGTTGACGTGCGCGGCGGTGAAGGTCAGGTAGGAGCCCAGGCGGCGTCGGGACTCGTCGGTGTCCGGGGTGGAGTCCTGGACCTCGGCGACGGAGCGGACGATCGGGTAGATCACGCCACCGGCGCGGGCCGTGTTGGACGGCGTGGCCGGTGCGAGCAGGAGGTCCGTGACGGCCATGCCGTAGGCGATGCCCAGGGGTGATTTGCCGAGGACCGTGAGGAACATCAGGGCCACGCGGCGGCCCAGCCCGGTGAGCAGGAAGCCGTCCGCGATGAAGAACGCCGCGACGATCAGTAGCACCGCGGAATTGGAGAACCCGCTCAGAGCCTCCCCGCTCTTGACGTCCATGGCGCCGGTGATCATGGCCGTGGCCAGACCGATCAGCGCCACCGACGGGGTGGGCAGGGGCTGCAGGATGAGCCCCAGGATGGTGGCGACGAAGATGCCGAGCATGTGCATGCCGCGGGGGTCCACGCCCTCGGGTGCGGGGATGAAGTAGATCACCGCCCCCACGAGGAGCATAAGCCCGAACTTCCAGAGCATGGACTTGGTTTCGTGACTCATGGATGTGGAATCAGTTGTTGGATCAACCTTTTTGCTGGGCATGAGAGCCTCCGAGAATCGCCCTGGCGTGAAACACCTGTTTCACATCAATTCTAGGACTGGGGGCCGGGAATCCGCAGGTCGGCACGGTGGCGGGTGGGAATGTTCGAAAGGTCACACCACGGCAGATTGAGGTGACAAAGGGGGTAACTGTGAACGCGATGGTCAGAGGGGTTTGACCATGAAAAGGCAGGGTGTGCCTTCACCCCACAAATCGGTTTCTTCCAGTGGAAGGAAGCCTTGCGTCTCATAGAAGCGCCGGGTCAGGGCATAGCCTGCATCCGGATGCGACGCACCCAGCGTCTTGACCTGGAGGAGCCGCCCTCCTCGTGCCCTTAGGTCGGACTCCACGGCGGCCATCATGGCGGTCCCCACGCCACGGCCGTGGAATCGCCGGTCCACGACCATGAGGTGGATTTCCGCCATGTGCGGAAAGTGCCGGTCCACGAGAGTCACGCCGATGACCTGCCCTGAGGGATCGCGGACCGCCCACGTCTCTTTGGCACCTGCGGCGGCGATGTACTCGGCGTTGGCTTCAGGCTGCCCGAACCACTCTGGAACGGTACCCAGTAGCCGGGCCACGTCCTCAGGGACGTGGCTGTCCTGTGCCACATGCCAATCGTTCGAGCCCATCGAGACCTCCAGCCGGGGGTGTCGGGGACGATCTCGCCTCTCAACATGACCCTTTTCAATAGCGCCGTCTTCAATTCATCAGCGTAGGAGCCTGGGAAGCACGCACGCTGAGTCGGTGCTCATGGGGGCCGAAGTGGTGGTGACGGGGCAGGCCAAGGCTCCCGCTCGGCCGCCTGCTCGGCCCTCCGCCCAGTCCTTCTCTCCGCGTCATTACGGACGCCACCCACGCTCTGCAGTGACCTTGATTCTCCACCGTGCCCTGAGCCGGTTCAGCTCAGGCGACATGTCCCTCAGGGGCCGAGCAGAGCAAGCGGCACCACGGCAAGACCGTCCCTCCGCCTATAGGCAGTTGGACCGGTCGTGATGATCAAACCGTCCACGAAACGTGATCCCAGCTGTTCGCGCAGCCAGCGCAGGTGCTTGCCGTCGGAGTCGTTGACAGCCGCCGCCAGTTTCACCTCCACACCGACGACGCCACCGTCGGGCCGCACGACCACGAGGTCCACCTCATGGTCGCCGTTGCGCGTCCGCAGGTGTGCGACGTCGGCCTCCGCGGCCTGGGCAGCGACACGGACGCACAGTGTCACCAACGATTCGAAGAGCATCCCCAGCATGGAACCCGCCTGGGGACGAAGTGGCTCCCCTTTGCCGCCCAGCAGTGCATCAGCGCCCAGGCCGAGGAGGCGAGCTGCCAGAGCAGGATCCGCCAGGTTGTGCTTCGGAGCTTGCCCGAGGCGAGTCATCGGACTGCCGGTCGGGGTCCAGGCCGGCACAGGGTCGAGAAGCCACAACGAGGCGAGCACCTGGCGGTAGGACTCGGCGGTCGCCCGTGCCGGCTTGTCGCTGTGACCAGGGGTCGCTGCATCGAGGATCTGGGAGTAGCTCGCCGTCGTCGAAGTGCCGGAAGCATACGCTCGCAGCCAGGCCATCATGGCCTCCGGGCGACGGACGGCCAGGCCCTGCTCTGGCACGTCACGCTCTACAGCATTGCGCAGGTAGGAGTCGAGCTGAAAGCCCCGGGCGCGGAAGCTCAAGCCGCGCATCCCCGGAAAACCCGAGGCGACGATTTCCTCCACGTATTCGGGCAGCCCCATCGTGGACTCTCCCTGGATGGCATCACGTTCCGCCAGAACAGCAGCAAGGCTCACGGTTGGTGTTTCCAGACCACGCTCCGCGAGCGTCATGGGACGCATGCGCAGGCGGCCGATCCGGCCGGCTCCCGAGTGCTGCACGGTCCCGTCCTGCGGACTCGCGCTACCAGTCAGAAGGAACTGCCCGCCTGCGGCATCCTCATCCACAGCACGGCGAACGGCATCCCACACCTCCGGCACCTCCTGCCACTCATCGACGACGAGCGGGCGAGGTCGGCGGAGGACGATCCGCGGATCCGCTGCGACGGGCTAGCGAACGGCTTTGGCGTCCAGCTTCATCAATCCGGCCACCCGCTGTTCTGCCGTCGTGGTCGTGCCCACCGCCTTGGGACCATCCAGCGCGAGAGCAGCCACCTCACAGAGGAGATTATCCAGTTCGAGGTCCACGATGCCGCGAGTGAACGACAAGATCCAACCATACCGTTAGCAAGTGTGGAACTAGACCAAACGCATAACCTGGACTCAGTAGAACGCCGCCAAATTGGCACTACCACGGCGCCCAAAAAACATCGCCCTTCGAAGGCGCCCCCGGCTCAGACGTTGGGCCGGAACTCCACCGCATTACGGACAGAACGAACGTTTGGTAGCGCCATCGATTGACGGGACTTGACAGGCAGTGCTAGGATCGCGTCAAGTCTTCAACCACCGCGACCGCAAGGTGAGCGAAGAGGGATCACCCCACGGGGGCGGTGGCGAGCCGCTCTTGGTCAGCACCGGGTAGCGCCGGGAGCCCCGTCGAGATTGATGAATATGACGACCCGGCAGGGAGTGACTTCTCCCGTAAGGCACGGTAGGCCAACGGCCTCAGTGGAGCATCGCGCACGGCGACCGGGAAGGTAGCCGGACAACTATCCCCCCGTCTCCGGACAGTTCAAGCTGTCTGGAGTTCATCGTGGGCACCGCCTACTCCCCCGCATCATCGCGGACGCACTACCTCACCCTCCAAGAGGCCGTAGCCGAGGGCTACGGAGCCTACTCGACCCTGCGGTCCTGGATCGCACAGGGCAAGCTGCCCGCATCAAAGACCGGATCGCGCGTCAAGATCCTTCGCTCCGACCTCGATGCATTGGCCAGGCCAGTCGGCGTCGACCCGATCGAGGCCGCCATCGCGCGCCTCCTCGAAGCCGCTCCCCCGCTCACGCCGGAGCAGACCCGCCGCCTGCGCGACCTCCTCGGGGAGGCGTCATGAGCGGGCTGGGCAACGCCTCCCTCGGGACAGCCAGCAAGGACACGCTCGCGTCCCGGAAAGACGTTATTGGGACGCGAGAAGAGGACAAAACCCCTAGTCAGAGGCCACTGGCGGCAACCCCCTATGGGGAAGGCCCCATTGCCGCCGCCGCCGCCAACGGGTGGCAGGTGAGCCGGGTTGCCGACACCGCGACCTCGCGCAAGCACCCGGCCTCGTTCGTCGTGCTGACCAAGACGGTCGAGCGGACCGCCACCCGCGCGACGGGCGGCTTCGGTTCATACCCGTCGGTGCAGGGGATGCGGTCGGGCAAGGGATCGGTCGTCATCGGGTTCGACACCGAGTTCGTCAGCGACGGTACGTTCGACGCCGAGCGCGGCTGGATCGGCGAGAGTGAGCAGGTCACGCGCCGGATCGTGTCCTACCAGTTCGCCGCCATCGACCCGACCGACGCCGACCGGCTGCGGCTGGCTGTGGTCCTCCCTGCCATCTACCCCGGGCCTCGTGGTCCCCGCGTTGCCAGGCTGTCGTTCGGCAAGGCGCTGGAGTTGGCCATCACGGCGCTGGGCTTGCATGAGCATCCGCTGGCCGAGGGCTGGACGGCCAAGGGCGTGCCCCGCCAGGCCGTTGTGGACGCCGCAGGCAAGTGGCATCGGGAGTGGTGGTTCCGGCAGAAGGGCGAGCACGCGCACGCGCTGCCGATCACTCTCGTGGCGCATTTCCAGAACGCCGACCTTACGACCTTCGTCGACCCGGTGAAGATGCACAACACCTGGGATGCTGCCTACCCGACGGGTAGAAAGCGCCGCCGGGCGAAGGCTGGCTACTCGGGCTATCGGAATCGTCGGCTGGACGACCGAGAGCCGGACATCCTGCGTGCGGTGATCTCTGCCAGTGCGGGCATGGTCTCGCCCAAGCCCGTCGAATGGGTGCTTCCCGGTGCGAACAAGCGGTGGGCACGTCCTGTGGTGGTCTCCATCCGCGACACGATGGCGCAGTCGGGCGCTGCGAAGCTGTCCGAGCTGGGCGACGCCGTGGGCGTGGCGAAGCTGGATGTTCCCGGTGACTGGATTGCTCGTATGGACGAGTACCTGGTCGCGCACCCTGCGGAGTTCCTCGACTACGCCTCCAACGACGCCGTGATCGCCCTGGAGTACGTCAGCCAGATGTACGGCGAGCACCAGGAGGTCGCCCTCACGCTGCCGACGGCTGCGGCCCGCGCCGTGCGCGGCATCATCGCCAGCGAACTCGCGGAGCGTCACGCGGGCAAGCCACTGGTGGAGACCGGCCCCAAGATCAACTTCAACCGCGTGTTCGGCGGCCTGGAGAAGGTCACCAAGAGAACCGAACAGACCGTGAGCATCGAGAACCAGCTCGCCTACTATCGGCAGCGCGAGCTGCAACCTCTCGACGGCGCTGCGGCCACGTGGATTCATGCTTGCGCCCTGTCCTTCCGGGGCGGCTATAACATGAGCGCCGAGCTGGGGCTGTTCGAGCAGACCACACACGACCTCGACCTCCAGTCGTGCTACCCGACGGCCAGCTCGACCATCTGGGACGTCGACTACCTGCACCCCGACGGCGTGATCCTGCGGACGGTGAACAACGTCGAGCTGTCGCTGGACGACTTTGCCGAGGGCGGGCCATTGACGCCGTTCGTCGGATTTGTGTCGTTCGAGTTCCCCGAGTCCGTGGCCTTCCCCTGCCTGCCCGTGCCCGTCGAGGGGTCGATGGTCTACCCCCGGACGTCGGGCGGTGCACGTGGGGTGTGGTCGATGGCTCCCGAGGTCTGGCTGGCGCTGAAGCTGGGTGCTCGGGTGATGTGTCAGATCGGTCACTTCGGGCGCACCCTGCGGCTTGAGGACGGCTCGCCCTCGCGCCTGCTGCGTCGCCCGTACAAGACGTTGTTGGATGACCGGGCGCTCGCCAAGAAGAAGTTCGGCAAGAAGTCCTTCCAGCAGACCGTGCTCAAGCAGATGGCCAACTCCCCGTACGGCAAGCTCGCCCAGGGCGTCATGGGTCAACGCGGCTGGGACGCCTGGGCGCAGGAGCGCGACGAGGTTGGTGGTTCTGCGATCACGTCCCCGTGGCACGCCTCCATGACCACGTCCCTGCCCCGTGCGGTGCTGTTGGCCACGCTCAACGAGCTGCACGACCTTGGTTACTCCACGCCGAGTTGCACGACCGACGGGTTCATCACCGACGCCGAGCTGGCTGTGGTAGACGGTCTGGACCTGTACGGGCTGTCGGACCTGTGGCGCGAGACCCGGGAAGCCCTGACCGGCTCGCGGGGCATGTGGGAGGAGAAGCACACCCAGACGGACCTGCTCAACGTCACCACCCGTGCCAACTTCTCTCGCCAGCCTGGTGGTGTTCTCGCCCACGGTGGGTACAAGCTGCCCGAGGGAATCGAGGAGGACAGCCAGGCCGACCGGGACCACATGTACGAGCTGATGGTATCCCGCGACGGAGCACTGCCGGTGACGATGAAGGTCTTCCCGTCGATGGAGGAGCTGACCCGCGTTCACAACCGACTGGACTTCTCCCCCATCGTCGTCCACAAGCAGCAGACCATCGAGTTCGACCGCAAGCGTCGTCCGGTGCCCGACGGCATGACGGCCAACATGGTGATGGTGGGTGACAAGGTATTCGAGGTCGCCCACGTCCAGACCGTGCCGTGGAACTCCCCGGAGGAGGTCGAGCTGGGCCGCTCGGTCGACCGGGGGCTGAAGCGTTGGGACGATGAGCTGGGTGAGCCCGTGTGGGATCGCTCGCCGGTGCGCAGGACCCGTGACCAGTGGCTCGACTACTTCGACCGACTCCAGGTGCTGCTGGACGAGGACGGCTCGGTCGCCGAGGCCGAGCGACTGGATCGCATCGCCAAGGGCATTGTGATCGCCCAGCGTCAGGGCATCATCAACATCCCGTGGCTCGCGTCTGACCGTCCCCTGGCTGAGCGGCTCGATGCCTTCGAGAAGTTCGGGCTGCCGCGTCCGAAGGAGCGGTTCTGGTCCCATGCGCGCTCAAAGACCGAACGCCAAATCGACATCGACTTCGACGCCATCGAGCCGTACGTCGAGGACATGCTCAACGTCGATCCGTTCGCAAGCGCAGCCCCAGTCGAAGTTGCGGAGGGTGCCTGATGACCTACACCGTCGGCACCTTGACCTTCGCCACCAAGGATGACGTCCGTGCGCACGCCAGCCGCGTGCTCAACCGAGTGGGGCTTGGCGAGATCCTGACAGGCCCCGACGACGTGTTCGCCCGTGCCCTCCTGTCCAGCCACCCCGACGCTCCTCGGAAGCACGGGGTGGGTGTTGACGCCATCGTCGTCGCGCTCATCCCCGAATGGGGCACCCGCAACTTCCTCGTCCTACGCGAGGACGGGTCGGTCGACAACTGGTCGATCAAGAAGTGCATTACCAACCTGCGGCCAAGTGGTCGCGCGACCGGAAGGAACAACAATGAGTGAGTCCACCCATCTCGACGAGCTGATTGCTGCTGAGCGCGCGAAGGCGAATGCCCGCATCGCGAAGCTCAAGCGCGATGCCGCTGCCGAGCAGCGCAGGGTCGACGCAAAGGTCGTCGAGGTGCTCAAGGAGCACCACGCCGACGTCTACGACAATCTGGCCGCGCAGGCGCGGGAGCTTATCGCCGCCGAGAAGGCGAAGCGCTCGGCCAAGGCGAAGCGGGCGGCAGAAGAGCCTGCCGCGGAGCCCGTCGCCACGACTGCCGACACCACCGAGCACAGCGAGGAGGTGAGGCAGCCGTGGAACGGGTGATCCCTCGTCGCGCTGCAGACAGCGCGTCCACACACCCCTCGCCCGCAGGGAGCGCAGCGACCGAGGACGAGGGCCAGCAGATCTTGGACGACACGAGCGAAGCGAAGTTGTCGGACAAGATCCCTGCTGGCCGTGTCGAAACCCCCGCTCCCGAGAGCTCCAGCGCGGGGGGTTCGACCTCTCGGGTCACGCTCGACGCCCATCTTGATGTGCGCGTGACCCGTGCTCAGTTCGACGCCGCCAGGCGTCGGGCTGAGGCGCTCGGCGTCAAGCCGAGTGCATGGGCGCGAGCCGTCCTCTTGGACGAGCTCGACGACCGTCGGGCAGAGGTTGCGCTCCTGGAGCGCGCAGCTGCCCGACCTCGGCCGACAGCAGCCTCGGCTGCTGAGGTCGAGCAGTTGCGGCGGCTCGGCATCACGCTCAACGGTCTGCGGCGAGACGCTGCCACGGCCCGCAAGGCTGATGACGCCGTGACCGTGGTCGTCGACGACAACTTGCTGGAGAAGACCCTCGCAGCCGTCACTGCTCGGCGCGCCGAGCTCGGGGATCGGACGCGGTCATGAGCGCAACAGTCAACATCGCTGGTGGCGTCTCTGCCCGCAGCGGTGTCATGTATGCGCTCTACGGACGGGGACAGCAGTACGTCGACAACATGAAGCGAGGCACCAACCGTGCGGCCGCCTACGCGTCGTCGATGGAGTCTCCCGAGGAGTTCATCGCCTACGCCGAAGAGATGGCCGCTGCCCACGGCCGCAAGTACGAGACCTACAACCTTGTACTCGCCGGGGACCCCAAGGTCTTCGACGTGAACCGGCCGGAGGACCTCAAGAAGATGCTCGGCTTGAGCGTTGGCCTCGCCGAGGCCGCCTTCAGCGCCGAGTACCTCGTGGTCATCCACGACGACTCCAAGGGCGAGCACGTGCACGGGCACATCTACGTGGTCAACCACGACGAGTGCACAGGCAAGGCCCTCAAGCGCAACACCAGTTGGACGAGGGGTCTGCGCCAGCTCAATGACGAGTTGCTCGTTGAGGCTGGGTACGAACCCAACGCCGACCCGCAGCGCCCGAAGCTCGACTGGGAACTGCGCCGAGAGGAGTTCAAGCCTGGCGGCTTCGAGCAGGCCTTGGGCGACCTGGTCTACGAGTCGCTGGCTGACCCTCGCTGTGTCGACCGCCCAGCGTTCGAGCAGGTGCTCGAGGAGAACGGGGTTCGGCTCAAGGTCACTGACCGCGACGGGTGGACCTACTCCATGAGGCGCGACGACAACGGCAAGTGGGGCAGGAAGAAGGCATCGGCCCTGACACCTGAGTTCACGGCCGAGGGCGCCCAGCAGATCTTCGAGTACCACGCACAGAAGGGAGTGACCAATGGGGTTGCTGGACACGATGAAGCAGGCCGACGAGCAGCAGTCGACTACGGAAATGTTGGAGGAGTGGACCTCGAGGCTGCCCGCCGTCGAACAGCAGCTCTCGAAGTTGACGAAGACCGTGGCCGACCTCACGGCCTTCGTGAAAGTGATGGACGAGCAGCAGGAGGCCCGGCTGAAGCGTCTGTCGACCTCGCGGCAGCACGAGCAGCCCTCGAGGCCGCAGCTCGACGACGAGACGAGGAGCAGGATCGCCGAGATCGAGAAGACGCTCGCCGCCGTCGCATCGCAGCTGAGCAGCAGCGAAGCCGTGAAGCTGCCCGACGGGTCGTCAGTGCGCCGGTCGGACTTGGATGCGCACTCGATGATGACGAGGATCGAGAAGCAGCTCGCGACGACGGCCCGGAGTTCGGCTGAGCTCGCGGAGACCGTGAAGAAGCGGGGCAATGTCCGGATCGACACCGCCAAGCTCGAGCAGCATGCCGTAAAGGTTCTCGATGTCCGACTGGCCAAGGCCGTCGAGCCGTTCATCGTGCGGGTCGAGAAGACCCTCGCTGGGTTCGAGCGTCAGGCAGCGGAGCTGGGGGCCCAGCGCACCGTCGCCGCCGCCCAGGAGGTCGAGCGGGTGGTTGCCAAGGCGGATGAGGTGCTGGCCGGTGTCAGGGGTGCTGAGCGCCGCCTGGCAGCCCTGGAGGGCAAGGTGGCCTGGACTGCCGTTGGACGCATGTGCCTGGCACTCCTCCCGTTGGCCGTAACGCTGCTTGTGCTCGGCGGGCTGACGATGGGCACGGCACACGCGCTTGGTCTAGGGCCATTGCTCGGCTGGGCGTGGTCGTCGTTCGCGGCCGCCCAGGTCTGGTGGCATAAGGCACTGATCGCGCTGGCGACGCTCGCGGGAGTGGGCGGCTTCGGCTGGCTCGTCTGGCTTGGCGGTCGTTGGGTTGCCGACAAGTACCGAGGGTGGTGAGCCCGAAAGAAGAACCCCGCAGCCGATGGCTGCGGGGTTTCGTGTCAGAGATCACGGAAGACAAAGGCACCAAAGTCCGGCGCTGAGGCGTTGACGACGGTGTGGTCCATTGCCATGTCGCGGGTCCAGGCGTCCCAGTTGAAGTAGCGCACGGCGTCATCGGGCCAGCGGTCCATCATGTCGGTCTCAGTCGCCCAGTGCTCGGCGTACTCGCGGAAGTCGTCCCAGCGGCCGCAGTAGCGCTCCTCGAAGTCGCTGACCGACGGGAGGTCGCCGCGTCCTTCAGCGACGTAGGCGCCTGAGCGCACCCAAGCGCACAGTGCGGGCCAGTGCTCGGGGCCAACCTCGGTGTAGACCCGGCCCCACTCGGCTGCCTCGAGGAGGCCCATCTCGTGCTCTACGGGGATGTTCTCGGTGTCCAGGCACCAGATCTCTTCGCATCCGGCGGACAGGCTGCCCGTGCCCTCATGCAGCTGGTGCAGCGTGACGTCAGCGGCGTCGGTGCAATCGACCCATTGGCCGACCAGGCGTGCGTTGTTGTAGCAGCTGAGGCAGGCGGGCCAGACTCGCGGGGTGGTGTCGGCGGCGGTGATGGTCATGGTGTTCTCCTCCAAGCAGTCGGGATGAGAACGGGGCCCGACCGGCTGTGCTCGGAGAATCAGCGCTTACGCCGGACACCCGTTCTCATGAAGACCCCCGGCGCCGCCGTGCGGCGCTCCCGCAAGAATTGTCAGTGGCGAGTTGTACCTTCTTGGCATGGCTCAATGCACAGCACCACTACAAGGTCACAGGACCGCCAGCGGCCGGGCGAACTGCCCGGCATGCGGCGGCCGTTCATACGGCTACTACTCGAACTACAACACCTACCCCCCGAGCTACAGCTACCCGAGCAGTGGCGGCGGCAGGAGCTCCACCGGCGGCTCGTCACGTACTTCTCGCCCACGGTGGTCACCATCATCGTCCACCGCGACCTACTCCCCCAGCGAAGTCCGCGCTCTCACCCCCGTTCGTGAGGCGATTGAGGCGCAAGGCGCCCTCCCCGATCGCTACGACCTGTTCCTCTGCCACGCGTGGGATGACCGGCGCGGGACAGCCAAGGAACTACACGATGCGCTCGAAGAAATCGGCGTGACGGTCTGGTTCAGCGAGAAGAACGTCGTGCTAGGGACCCCGCTGATGAGGGAGATTGACCGAGGCCTTGCGAAATCTCGAGCTGGACTTGTCCTCGTCACGCCCGCGTTCGTGAAGCGCCTCAAGGCGGCGGGCGTAGCAGACAAGGAACTATCTGCCTTGCTAGCCCGGGATTTGCTGGTGCCCGTCGTGCACGAGATCACCTACGAGGAGTTGCGGGACGAGAGCCCGTTGTTGGCCTCCCGGAGCGGTCTCGACACAGCAGAAGACACGATGGAGCAGATCGCGCTGAAAATCAGCGAGCTGGTGTCGACTGACGCCTTCGACACCAACGCCTAACGCCACTCCACTGTCACGCTGGCAGGATCGAAGCCCCGGCGCCCTCGGGGCTGCGCGTGCAGGGTCACGGTGGCGAGGGCGTCGATGACCTGCCGCCGGACCTCGAGAGGTGCTTCGCGGAATGCCGTCGCCGGGTCATCGGTACCCAAGATCGGGGCAAGCGCCCCGCCCCGACCTTGCAGCAGACGCTCGGCCTCAAGCTCAGCGATCCGGGCCTCCGCCGCTTCGCGGATGCGCTTGAGGTCACGGCCTTCGATCACCTCGTCGTCGTAGTCACGCTGAGCGCGGAGAATACGACCACGCTGCTCGGCGATGACGGCGCTGATTCCTGACGGCTCTGGCGCCTCGCCGATCGTCTTGTGCTTGGCGAGAGCGTCCGGCTGACTGAGCCGAGCAACGATGGCCTTGGTGACGAACTCGTCGATGTGAGAGCCGGTGCGCATCACGTGCCCCGCACAGCGGTATCCGCGCGGTGCCCCCGTCACCTTGCCGCCACACACAGCACAGCGGTACAGGCCCGAGCCAAGGTGCTTGCGCTTGGTCGAGCCCGAGGTGTTCGTGACCCGCTCGGTGTTGTCGAGAATGTCTTGAGCGCGCCACCAGGTCTCGTCGTCGACGATGGCCTCCCACTGCCCACGGATGGGCTCGCCTGCGTCGTCACGAAGGATCTGCGCACGCCAGGAGCGCCGTCGGCCACCGTCGGCCTGCGCGGTCTTCGGCGTGTACGTGGACATTCGCGCGTACCGAGGGTTCCGCAGGATTCCCAGCACGGTCGACGGGCTCCACGGGCCGTCAGGTTCGATGGGGCGGGGCTCCTTGCCCTCGGCGAGCCTTCGCTTGGCCCGCTCGGAGGACACCACGTGGGAGTGCTTGGGCCGGGGCGAGATCCCTTTGATCTCCTGCGTGCCGCTGAGGGCGCGCGCAAGCGAGCGCAGGGACTCCGGGTGGCCGGGGCGCGTGAACAGGGCGTAGATGGCTCGGACAGCCTCCGCCTCGTCGGGGATCACGTCGCCGTTGGTCGCGTAGCCGAGTGGCCTCATGCCCTTGGGAGCACGGCCTTGCTTGGCGCGTTGCAGCTGAGCTGCCGACTGGCGCGCACCCTTGCGCTCCATCTCCGCCCGGGCGACGGCAGCCTTGATGCGGGTGTACATGCGCCCGCCGTCGGTGGACAGGTCGGCGTCGCCGTTGGCGGTGACGAGAGCAAGCCCGTTGAGCTCGGCCGCGTCGATCCAGTCCTCAAGCTGGCGGGGCTGACGAGTGAGCCGGTCGAGGTCGTAGCAGATGATCGCGGTAAACCGACCAGCCTTGTAGTCGGCCACCATGCGGTCGTAGTCAGGCCGTGACTTAGTCCGGTCGGTGGCCGACTTCGACTGGTCTACGTAGGTCTCGACTACTTCCCACTGACGGTAGGTGGCGAGTGCCTCACACTGCTCCCGTTGCCGGTCGATGGCCAGGCCGTCCATCTCGCGGTCCTGGCTGATGCGAAGGTAGACGGCGGCCTTGCGGAGCGCCGCCTGAGCATTCTCCATGCACGAAGCCTACTCACTTGACGTTAGTAACGTCCGAAAGTCAAAGTCGACCCCGTCTTCAGTAAGAGGCCACAAGCCCTCTGCGGCACCCCCCACTCAGAGGCCCCACGCCCCAGGAGCCACCCGCTCGTAGTCTTCAATACCGATAGCCTCGAAGTGACGCTTGGCCGACTTGATCTTCGCGAGTTCTGTGGGCCGGAGCTTCGTATCGTCGAGCGTGCCCTTTGTCTCGCGGATCATGTAGATCCGATCCTCGCCGTCCTCCTGCTTGATGATCGCCCAGTCGGGGTTGTACGGCCCGACCGGAGTATCGATCTTGAACTTGGCGGGGAGCTTCATGAACAGCTTGATGTCCTCGCGGGAATCGAGCAGTTCCGCGAACTGGCGCTCCACGTCGGAGTCGAAAACCACGTAGTCGAAATCGGTCTTCTGGGTGTGCTGCACCTTGTACATCTGGTCGAGGAAGCGCTCCTTCTCCTCCTCGCCGTCCTTCTGCAGCTCGCGCAGCTCGTAGACCGATCCCGCGATCCGCTCGTACTGGATGCCCTCAACCACGATCTTTGCCAGCTCGCTCTGGAGGGCGCGCTTCGTCATTGCGATGAAGTCGTTCGGGTTGCCGATGAACTCGCCCAGCCGGCCACTGCCGATCAGGATGTCGACGATGGTCTTGCGGGTGAGGGAGGTGGCTTCCTGAAGCTCCGTGATGATGTCGGGCAGGTCGTAGCTGCCCTTGAGATCGGCCGAGCGGGTGCCGAGTTCTTCACCCTTGGCACCGCCTCGCAACACCTTGACTCCGGCGCGGGTGACCTGGATACGCAGCGCGTCGATCTTCGGCGCTTCACGGATCGCCCGGATGGCGTTCTCAATCAGCTGGTCGCGGCCGACCCGGACACGGTAGGTGGTCTTCTGGCTGATCGTCTCCCAGAACTCCTCGAACTCCGGTGTCGAGTAGAGCTGCTTGTTGAGCACGCGCGGCTGACGCTTGCTGACCGGCTTGACATACTTGCCGATGTTCGCGCGCTCGACCAGCTCGATGATGATCGGCTCAGCCCAGACGAAGTCGACGGGCAGGCCGAGGTCGAAGCCGAGCTGGTTCGGCTGGAACTTCGGAGTGACAACGCCGTCCTTGTCGATGAAGCCCTTGTCCTTGAGGTGCTCCCAGACGAGGACGGAGCGCTGGTAGCCGAACTGGTCGTCGGTGAGCGCACCGTTCTCGTCCTGCAGCGGGATCTTCGAGAACTCGGCCCGGCGCACCCGCCCGATCTCGACACCGGCGTCCTTGTACTCGCGCTGGAGCGCATCCGCGAACTTCGTGTACGACTCGTTCGCCACGACCGTCAGCGTCGCAACACCACGGTCAGCGACGCGGGCGTACCCATCGTCGGTCTTTGCGACGGGGAGGCGCAGTCCGCGGCCGAGGGTCTGGCGGCGCTCGGTCTCGACACCCATCTCGCGCAGGGTGCAGATCTGGAAGACGTTCGGGTTGTCCCAGCCCTCGCGCAGGGCGGAGTGGCTGAAGATGAACCGCACTGGCTCGTTCTCGTCGAGCAGTCGAGCCTTGTCTTGCATGATCAGTTCGTAGGCGTCGTCATCGGCTTTGGTCGTGCCGGACGAGTCCTGGAAGGTCGTCGTCTTGCCGCGCTTGATCTGAGAGAAGTACGCCCGGCGAAGCTCACTCGGCGCCTGCGGCAGCAGCTCCTGGTAGCGCGCAGACTTTGCTCGTTCCTCTACGAAGACCTCATCGAACCACTGCACGAAGTCACCGCTCGCGTCGTCGTTGCTCGTGCCGTCGCCCAGGTAGCTGGCGACCTTGTCGACGAAGAAGAGGCTAAGCACCTTGATGCCCTTGGCGCGCAGCATCGACTCCTTGCGGAGGTGCTCACGGACGGTCTCTCGGATCATCTCCTTGTCGATCGCGCCAGCCGAGGCACCGATGCTCTCGCCCTCATAGAGGAAACCGTGTGAGGTGAGGTCGACGTAGGCGGGCTCGATGCTCATCTCGTTGATGCGCCAGCCCTCGTAGATCGGGTTGTTCGTCAGACGCGCATCCGACAGCTCCTGGTGCTGCTTCACGCTCACGACGCGCCGCTCAAGTGAGCCATCGGCCTTGCGGCAGGACAGCTCCAGCCGGGCCGACCACGACGGCTCACGCCGCACCTCAACCAGCTTGATATACGGCGTCGCATCGGCACCCTGCTGGGCAACCTCGGCCACCACGATCTGCTTCACAAGCCCCAAGTCGTGGGCGTCGACCGGGTCGAGCCGGTAGACAACATTGCGCTGCCTCTTGTGGGTCGCGCTGTAGCGCAGTGTGAACACCGGGTCGAGTTCACCGACCGCCGACTGCGAGAGCTGCGACTCCATGTTCTGCGGCTCGTCCATGATCACGACCGGGTGGGTCGCCTTCAGGTAGTCGATCGGACGCAGGCCGTTCAGCTTGTCGCGCGTCTGGTGAATGATGCGAGTGTTCGCGTTGCCACGGATCGAGTCGATCGTCATGATCAGGATCTGCACGTTCGTGGACGTCGCGAATGACTGCACCTCCTCTGCGCTCTTGCCGCTATAGATGGAGGCATCGAAGGTGATGCCGTGCGGCTTGTAGAGGTTCTCGAAGTGCTCGCGCATGAGCCGGATGCTCGTGCTGACGCCCTCGCGGATCGCCACGCTGGGCACGAGGATCACGAACTTCGTGAAGTTGTACCGGACGGCCAGATCAAAGATCGTGCGCAGGTAGACGTAGGTCTTACCCGTGCCGGTCTCCATCTCGATATCGAAGTCGAGCGCGTCGCCCGCTAGTGCCGGCGCCACCTCAAGGCCGTTGCGATCCTGCACTCGCTGCAGGTTCGCGAGGACCAGGTCGCGGTCAAGCACGAGGCTGTTGCCGACCGCGCCGACCTCCTGCGTGAGGTCGATATCGAGCGCAGCCTGATCTGAGTCGGGCAACACCGCCGCACCACGCAGGGTCGTGACCAGCTTCTCCGCATCCTTCGGCTGCCCGTCGAACAGATCAACCACGGACGCGATCGCATCCAACTGATACGGCTGACTGGCGTCGAACTGAAATCCTGATCCGCTCGCTGTGCTGTTCTTCATACTCAGGCCGTCCAGAGCTCAATGCCCTTGCTCTTGCAGAGCTGGGCAAGGTTGGTCTTGAGTTCGTCGTCGCCCTGGAATGCGTCCTCGAGCACGATGATCCGCGTCGGAGACTCGTCAACGAGTGCACGGAGTTGCTCGAGCGTCGGCTTGACGTGCTCGTTCAAGTAGGCCAGCACGGCAACGTCGCCATCCCGGTCTCGTACGAGCCGGACGTCGAGGTCACCGACCTTAGCGGGCGAGATCGCCTCGGTCAGCGAGTAGCCCTGTTTGAGCAGGATCTCCGTGAGCAGTCCATCGGCCGTTGCGTCATCAGTCGCGCTGTCACGAAGGCTGAGCAGATGCTGCTGCAGTGCGTCCTCGTCAACATCGCTCGACAGTCGCCACTTCGAGAAGTTGGTGTCCGCGAGGCGATATGCGCGAAAGCCGACGTCGGCACACAAAGGCAAGTGTGGCGTGCTGAGATTGTCACCCGCCCTGGAAATACGGGCTCGCGATAGCTCGGCAAGATCTGCGAAGCCAGCCTTACCGGCCTCGGAATCGGGCGCCACTGGTTCCGGAAGCTGAACCAGGACCCAGGTGCGTCGACCGCCGTCCGCAGCGTTCGCTCTCATGACGCCCTCCGCCGTTGCACCCGAACCAGCAAAGAAATCCAACACGATGTCTCCGTCATGAGCGGAAGTCGCCAGTTCAACGATTCTTTTCATGAGGGACGGAGGCTTTGGATAGCTAAACAGCTTCCCGTTGCCAAGTAACTCCCGTACGGCGATCCCGCCTGCTTTCGTGGTGCCGTACTCACTCGTGATCACGGTACTCGGCTTAGCGCCTTCTGCCTCATCGGACAAGAATGACTTCACATACGGGGTTCCCTTCTTCCCGACGAACAATTTTCCGACGCGAACGTATTCGTCGATAGTGGACTGAGGCGCGTACGATGGCCACACCAACTCACTTCCGTCCGCGAGCGGAATCTTGACCGTATAGTCCTTCTGCTTGCTTAGATTAATGAGCTGAAACGGTTCCCCTTCTTTGTAAATTTCCTCGCCTGCGTGCACGAGATTCGCTTCGGGAAGAGTTGTGATGTGACGTGAAGTATCCTTGGCGTCGAGCTGGATCGACTGAGCGCCGATTGACTTGTTCTTGGCGTAGCAAAGGACGTATTCATGATGCCGGCCGAAACCATCATTATCGTTACCGCCCTCCTTACCCTTGAGCCACACGAGCGTTGCGAGGAAGTTCGTTTCCCCGAATACCTCATCCATAAGAGAGCGAAGCCTTGGCTGCTCGAAGTCATTAATCGAAACGAATATGAGTCCGTCGTCCTTTAGCAGGTTCCGTGCGAGCTTGAGGCGCGGGTACATCATATTCAGCCAGTTGGAGTGATAGCGACCCTCGGTCTCGGCGTTGGTCGTGACCTTCTTGCCTTCCTCGTTGACCTGGCGCGTCCATTCGAGGTAGGTGTCGAGGCCTTCCTTGTAATTGTCCGGGTAGACAAAGTCCTTGCCGGTGTTGTACGGAGGGTCGATATAGATCATCTTGATCTTGGCGTGGTAGTGCTTCTGCAGGATCTTGAGCACTTCGAGGTTGTCGCCCTCGATGAAGACGTTCTGCGTCGTGTCCCAGTCTTTCGAGTTGTCGAAGTCGGGCTTCAGCGTCGCTGTGGTCGGCTCCTGCGCCGCTCGCAGGGCGCGCTTCTTACCGGGCCAGAACAGCCCGAACCGCTCACTGCCATCGGCTACGTCGCCGTCGAGCAGTTCCTTGAGCTTCTCGACATCCACCTTCCCGTCGGCGATGGCCTCGGGAACCAGATCGGCAAGCTGCGCTGCCAGCTCGGTCTGGAAGTTCGGTGTAGTGGATGGTGTTTCGTAGATCTCGTCAGTCATTCGGGTGATTCTCTTTCATGATTTTAACAATTTGCGTCGGGTTTGTGAATGACCCGTGGTCTATGTGGCTATCCGCCATCGGATCGTGAACAGGTGCTCGGTCTCCTGGGTTCCCTGGAGCGACTGTTCAATCAGTTCGAGGTACTTGTCGGCCTCGGCGCGGAGCTTCTTGCGCGCGTCCCGGAAGTCCTCGTCGGCCTCCTCGGCACGCTGCTCCCACTTCCGGGCCTCCTTCTTGAGCCGCAGCTGCTCCATCGGGTCATCGGCCTGCCGGGCGAGCTTGCGGGCTTCCTTCTCCTTGGCGCGGTACTCGCGGATCTTGCCTTCGTGCTCGGCCTTGCGATCCTGCTGATTGCGGTAGAGCAGTTCCTCCTGCTGGTCGTAGTAGCGGGAGTTGCGGCCCTGGACTTCCTTCTCCAGCTCCGCCCGTCGAGTGTCCAGGTGCGGCGTGAAGCGTGCCGCGTCGATCGCGTCCCGCGTCTCGCCAATTTCGATGCAGGCGAGGTCGAGGATGTCCGCGACGTACTCCTCATCGAGCCACTGGCCGTCATCGGTCAGGGCGCCGGCCAGCATGTAGGACTCGGAGACATCCTCGTCGCGCGCCCTCATACGGAAGGTCGCAACGCTGACGGTGAGTTCGCCGCTGGTGCCCTCCAGCGCACGAATCGCGCTGCTCACACGCTCCGACTGGCCGAGAGAGAACGTCAGCTCGCGTGCCGGGGTGTCGTGGGTCTTGGCGGTCTCAACGACGTGCTGGGCCAGCGGGCTCGCGTAACGGTACTGGTGGGCGTTCTCCAGCGGCTGGGACTTGAAGAAGTAGAGCCCGGTCGGCGCGTCCTTCACCGGGGTCCGGTTCAGCACGAAGGTGCGCCCGTCGCCCTCGAAGGTGGCGTGCTGGTCGAGTTCGTGCCGGGTTATCGCGAGCAGCAAGCGCTCGAACTTGTTGAGCACCTCGCCGGACTGCGTGTCGTAGGCCTTGAGGCGATCCTGGACGTGGGGGTCGAGGTTGTCGAAGACCTTCGCCTTGGCGCTGGCCATCTCGCGCGAGATCTCGCCCGCGTACTGCGCCTCCAGCTCCTTGAACGCGGAGTCCAGTTCGTCAGCGGTTCTGCAGCGGGTGAGGATGTCGCTGATCGTCTTCTCGAAGTCCAGCCCGTCCTCGATCGCGCCGAGCACCTCGTCGCTGGCGCCAAAGACGCTGGAGAACAGTTGGAACTTGTTCGTCAGCAACTCCAGGATGCGCTGCTCGGCGATGTTGACCTTATTCGAGAAGTTCACGACGACGACGTTGTGCTTCTGCCCGAAGCGGTGCACACGGCCAATGCGCTGCTCGACCCGCTGCGGGTTCCAGGGCAGGTCGTAGTTGACGAGCATCGAGCAGAACTGCAGGTTGATGCCCTCTGCCGCAGCCTCGGTCGCGATCATGATCGTGCCCTCAGTCCGGAAGTAGTCCACGAGCGCCTTGCGACGATCCACGGCGGCGATGCCGGTGACCAGGTCGCCGTCTCTGTTCTTCTCCAGCCATGCCTGGTGGATCGCGGTCTGCTCCGGCCCGTTGTTCGAACCGTTGAATAGAACGAGCCCCTTGCCGCGACCGGCCTCCCGCAGCGAGCGCGCGATGTACTCCTGCGTCTTGGTCGAGTCGGTGAAGATGATGGCCTTCTCAGGAGCACCCAGCTCACGCAGCCGCTCGAAGCCCAGATCGAGCGCCTCACCAAGCTTGACCGCCTTCTGGTTTTCGGTGATCGAACGAGCCAGAGCCGCGTACTCGCGCAGCTCCGCAACCTCGGCACGCATCGCCTCCAGCAACGACTCGTCTAGCGGCAACGACGACGCACGGGCACCTGTGGCCGTGCCGTCGATCTCGTCGGCCTCCTCCAGTTCCTCGCTGGTGATCTCGTCGTCGACAGCGAAGTCTGCTGCCACGAGGCCGCCGCGGCCGTCGCGGCGCTGCCCAGCGGCAACCTCATCGG
Source organism: Kocuria rhizophila (assembly GCF_003667225.1). Classification (GTDB taxonomy): domain Bacteria; phylum Actinomycetota; class Actinomycetes; order Actinomycetales; family Micrococcaceae; genus Kocuria; species Kocuria rhizophila. Next base: position 2,184 of record NZ_RCOM01000015.1, on the reverse strand, counting down.
CCAGACGATTCGCGATGTTCTCCAGCGTGCTCGCGACCGCGTAGGTCGACGAGCCGAGACGCTTGCGGATGATCAGGGCAGAGAGGTGGCGCTGACTCCCGGCGAAGGCAAACAGCTCGTCGCGCTGCAGGTAGTCATTTACCAAGTCGTAGAGCCGTGCCTCATCCGGCGACGGGGTGAACTCAACCGTCAGCGGCAGGCGCTTGGTGAAGTGGATGTACTTGTCCGCATCTCGGCGCAAGGTACGCTTCGAGACTGTCGCGACACGCTCCACCAGGTCGTCGTCACCGCCAAGGTCTCGGTTCTTGACGTACCGCTCCCGGAACGCATCAAGGGAATAGAAATAGTCCGGGTCGAAGATCGAGACCAGCCCGTACAGCTCCTCGAGCTTGTTCTGCAGCGGCGTCGCCGTCAGCAGCACCGTCTTGTGTGCGCCCTTGACGATGTGCGCCACCGCCTCGGCGGCCTTCGTCTTACCCGCCCAGTAGTTCCGTAGCCTGTGCGCTTCGTCCGCGACCACAAGATCCCACGCCTTGAGCAGTGAGGTCTCGTGCCGGAGCGCGAACTCATAGGAGCAGATCAGCACCTGCGCCGAACGGCCACCCGCAGCAGCAAGTAGCGAGTCCTTCGACTTCGGGTCGAGGATGGAGGACGGGATCAGGAACTTCTCGTAGAGCTCCTGCTGCCACTGCTGCCGCAGACTCGACGGGGCGACGATCAGGATGCTGCGGCGGCGCTCGGCCCAGTGCTGCGAGATGACGATGCCCGCCTCGATCGTCTTACCGAGGCCCACCTCGTCAGCGAGGATCACGCCCGGAAGGAACGGTGTCTGCAACGCGAACAGGGCGGCGTCGATCTGGTGCGGCTTCGGCTCCACCTGGGCGTCGAACAGGAGCCCGGCGAGCTTGCCGACGTGATCGTTCGCGTAGCTACGCTGCAGTTCGTGCGCGTAGTACTTCGCCTGGTAGTCCGTGAGCCGCGTCATCACCTCACCCGCCGTCGAACTCTCTGACCATCTCGACTACTTCTTACCACCAGACGTAAGCCCTGTCCTAAATTCGACCACATCCCCATCCTGCATCACATACTCCTTGCCCTCCATGCGCACCTTGCCCGCGGCCTTCGCATCGGCCATGGATCCGGCTGCCATGAGGTCGTCGTAGGAGACGATCTCCGCCTTGATGAAGCCCCGCTCGAAGTCCGAGTGGATAACCCCGGCGGCCTTGGGTGCGGTGTCGCCCTGGTTGATGGTCCACGCGCGGGCCTCCTTGGGGCCGGCGGTGAGATAGGTCTGCAGGCCCAGGGTGGAGAAGCCCACGCGGGCCAGCTTGTCCAGGCCGGACTCGTCCTGGCCCTCCATCTCCAGCATCTCGCGGGCCTCCTCCTCGGAGAGCTCCACCAGATCCGCCTCCAGCTTCGCGTCCAGGAACACGCACTGCGCGGGCGCCACCAGCGCTTCCAGCTCGGCCTGGCGCTCCGGCGAGGACAGCACGCCCTCGTCCGCGTTGAACACGTAGATGAACGGCTTGGCGGTGAGCAGGTTCAGCTCGCGCAGGTTGTCGGTGTCCAGCTTCTCGGGCCCGGCGGCCTCGAAGATGGTGCGACCCTCCGCCAGCACCTTCTCCGCGGCCTGGTACGCCGCGAGCTGCTCGGGCGAGCCCTTCTTGATCTTGACCTGCTTCTCCAGCTTGGGAATCGCGTTCTCCAGCGTCTGCAGGTCCGCGAGGATCAGCTCGGTGTTGATGGTCTCCCGGTCCGAGGCCGGGTCGATCTTGCCGTCCACGTGGATCACGTCCGGATCGTCGAACACGCGGATGACCTGGGCGATCGCGTGTGCCTCACGAATGTTGGCCAGGAACTGGTTGCCCAGCCCCTCCCCCTCGGACGCGCCCTTCACAATGCCCGCGATGTCCACGAAGGACACCGTGGCCGGCACGATCTTCTGCGAGCCGTGCAGCTCCGCGAGCTTCTCCAGCCGCTCGTCCGGCAGGTTCACCACGCCCACGTTCGGCTCGATGGTCGCGAACGGATAGTTCGCGGCGAGCACCGTGTTGCGCGTGAGCGCGTTGAACAGGGTTGATTTTCCGACGTTCGGCAGACCGACGATTCCAATAGTAAGAGCCACGGTCCGCCATCTTACCGGGGCCGCCCGACGACGCCGCCACGCGACTCCGCGGCCCACCC
>NZ_RCOM01000159.1 GCF_003667225.1 Kocuria rhizophila | reverse complement strand
GGCGTCCTGCGGACCGGGGCCGGAAGCGTACGGGATGGGGGCGTTGTCGCTGCCGGTGCGTTCTCCGGGTCCAGGTGCAGGGACGGCGTGATCCGTGTGGCACCGCGGTCCGCCACGAGGTAACCCTCCCCGGTGAGGACGTCCCACGCCGCGGTCACGGTGCCGCGGGAGGTGCCCAGGCGGGCCGCGAGTGCCCGGGAGGACGGCAGCGGATCCCCCGGGCGGAGCACGCCGCGCGCCACGAGGTCACGGACCTGACGCACCAGCTGCTCACCCAGGGGCACCCCGGAGGTGCGGTCCACGGTGAGGGGCAGGTCGACGTCCCGGGGGTGCCTCATGCCCCGAACTGCCGAGCGATGTATCCGGCCATACCAGGCACCGTGAAGGCCACCTTCCCGTGCTCAGGTGCGTAGATCATGCCCTTGTGAAGCAGCTGCGCGCGGGTGGGACCGAGCGTGCTCGTGGTGACACCGAGGCGTGCCGCCAACTCGCCGGTTCTCGACGGCCCGTCGCCATCCTGTGCCATGGCGCTCATGTACTGACGCTCTCTGCCAGTGGCCCGTCCCCACCGTGCGGGGAAAAACCCGGCGTCCAGCTGCGCCCACCCCCGCTGGATGGCCAGCTCGGCATCCTCAGCGGTGAAAGGAGTGGACGGGGCGACCTCCCACACGGCCTGGCCGAACTCCTGGATGAAGTAGGGATAGCCGCCCGTGGCGGAGACGAGCGCATCGAGCGCATCGGGCTCGAAGGCTGCACCGACCTCCTTCGCGGGCCTGGACAGGGCATGACCCGCCGCCTCTCGGCTCAGCGGTCCGATGCTCCGGTAGTCGAAGAGGCGCTCTGCATAGCTGCGTGCGGCGCTGAGGGTCGCGGGCAAGGTGGGCAGTCCCGCGCAGATGAGGTAGAACGGCCACTCCCGCTGCCCAGCGATGTGCTGCACCGTGATGATGGCACTCATCAGATCCGGATCCAGGTCCTGCATCTCGTCGATGAACAGGCCGAAGGCACTGTGCTCAGCCGCGAGGGGTTCGCTGAGGTCCGCCACGAGTTCTTCCAGGTCCACGTCCAGACGCCCGGAAC
>NZ_RCOM01000158.1 GCF_003667225.1 Kocuria rhizophila | reverse complement strand
GTACCTCCCCATCCCCCCACTCTCCGACCTCCTCGACTCCGCCCACGTGGTCTCCCTCCCCATGCGCGTGACCTTCCGCGGCGTCACCGAGCGCGAGACCGTCGTCTTCCGCGGCCCCGCCGGGTGGGGCGAGTTCGGCCCGTTCCCCGAGTACGGGGACGCCGAGGCCGCCGCATGGCTGCGCGCGGGGATCGAGACCGCGTGGCAGGGCTTCCCGGAGCCCGTCCGTGACCGCGTCCCGGTCAACGCCACGGTCCCCGCGGTCCCCGCCGAGCGCGTTGCGGACGTCCTCGGCGGCTACTCCGGTCAGGTCCACGCCGTGAAGATCAAGGTCGCAGAGCGCGGCCAGGGCCTCGCGGACGACGTCGCCCGCGTGGCCGCCGTCCGCCACCTCCTCCCGGACGCCGAGCTGCGGGTGGACGCGAATGCAGGATGGGACGACGACGCCGCCGTGACCGCCCTGGGCGCGCTCAGCGAGTTCCGCCTCGCCTACGCCGAGCAGCCCGTGGCGAGCGTCGAGGGCCTGGCGAGCGTGCGGCGTCGGCTGCGGGAGCAGGGCGTGGGCACCTTGATTGCCGCGGACGAGTCCGTGCGCAAGGCCGAGGACCCGCTGGCCGTTGCGCGCGCGGGTGCCGCGGACCTGATCGTCGTGAAAGTGGCGCCGCTCGGGGGAGTGCGCCGCGCCCTGGAGATCGTGGCGCAGGCTGGACTGCCCGCCGTCGTCAGCTCGGCCATTGACTCCTCCGTGGGGATCCGCGCGGGCGTCGCCCTGGCCGCCGCGCTGCCCGAGCTGCCGCACGCGTGCGGGCTGGGCACCCTCTCGCTCATGGCGGCGGACGTGACCGCCGAGCCCTTGCGCCCCGTGGACGGGCACCTGCCCGTGCGGGACGTCGCCGTGGACGAGGCCCTGCTCGCCGAGCACGCCGTCGCGGGCGAGCGCCGGGACTGGTGGCTGGACCGGCTGCGGCGCACCCACGCCGTGCTGGCGGCAGCCTCGGAGATGTGACCTGACCGGATTCAACTGGTCGTTGCAACACCGGCTTCTTGGAGAGACTTTAGCTGCTCGTTCAGTGCCTCGGCAGGTGTCTTCCACCCCAGGCTCTTGCGTGGACGAGTGTTCAGCGTGTGCGCCACGG
>NZ_RCOM01000157.1 GCF_003667225.1 Kocuria rhizophila | reverse complement strand
GACCGGATTCAACTGGTCGTTGCAACACCGGCTTCTTGGAGAGACTTTAGCTGCTCGTTCAGTGCCTCGGCAGGTGTCTTCCACCCCAGGCTCTTGCGTGGACGAGTGTTCAGCGTGTGCGCCACGGCGTTGATCTCGTGTGCCGACCAGCGTGACAGGTCAGTGCCCTTGGGGAAGTACTGACGAAGCAGGCCGTTCGTGTTCTCGTTGGTGCCGCGCTGCCACGGTGAGTGCGGATCGGCGAAGAACACCGGGATGCCTGTCTCGACACGAAACGCTATGTGCGCGGACATTTCCTTGCCGCGGTCCCACGTCAGTGAACGCGTCAACTCCACCGGCAGACGTGTCATCGTCGTCGACAACGCGTTCTTCATCGTGATCGCGCCGTACCCGGCCAGGGCCGGCCCATTTTTCACTGATTCCTTGTGCCGATAGCCTTCCTCGCGGGGCAGGTGAACGAGCATCGTGTAGCGGGTGGTGCGCTCCACGAGCGTGCCGATCGCGGAGCGTTCCAGCCCGATGATCAAGTCGCCCTCCCAATGGCCCGGCACTGCACGGTCGTCGGCTTCAGCAGGCCGTTCACTGATGAGCGCTTCGGGCGTGACGTGCGCCCACGTCGTGCGCTGCGCGCGCGCCCGCGGGGCGCGCAGCGCACGCCCGGTGCGCAGGCACAAGATGAGTTCACGTTTCAACGCTCCTCGGCCTTGGATGTAGAGGGATTGATAGATCGCCTCGTGGCTGATGCGCATGGACTCATCATCGGGGAAATCGAGGGGCAGGCGCCTACTGATCTGCTCCGGGCTCCACGCGCGCACCCACGCCCGGTCCTTGCGGCGTGGCTTGTTACGGCCCGTCCATTTCTCTACCGGCGGCCCGGCCACGACGTTTCCGTCCTCGTCGACGATGTGGCCGCTGAGTCGTTGCTCAACGTACTCGCGCAACCGCGGGTTCGCCACGAGCTTGGCTTCCTTCGGCCGCCGCGCTGCCATGTCGGCCTTCCACTGCGCGACCGACGCGCGATAGTCACGCGTGAGGCCCCGTGTCGCGGCGTTTCGGCGTAACTCGCGCGAGATCGTTCCTGGGTCGCGGCCGATCGTGCGCGCGATCTGCCGCACACCATGACCTTTCGCGACAAGAATCGCGATCTCTTCACGCTCGGTGAAGCTGAGGTAACGCCCTGACGGCGTCGGCGGCATGAACGGGCGCATCCCACCATGCTGGCGGTACCAGCGCGTCGCGACCGCAGGGGCCACGCCGATGACACGAGCCGCTTCCTCTGCCAGCAATCCCAGCGCTATCTGATCCCAGAACGCTGACTCGACATCCCGGCGGTACTTCGGATGCCCCGGCGACCGCAGCTTCGGTCTGATCGCCCGATCCGCTTGCCACTGTCGACGCGCACCCG
>NZ_RCOM01000156.1 GCF_003667225.1 Kocuria rhizophila | reverse complement strand
GCCCCCGCCCGCTCCCCCCCCCCCCGACCCCCACGCGGGTCACGACATGCACGACCACACCACCTCCGACCACTCCGGCCACGACATGTCCAACATGGCCGCCAGCGCCACCCTGCACTGCCTCACCGGCTGCTCCATCGGTGAGATCCTCGGCCTGATCCTGGCCACCGTGTTCGGGTGGGGCAACGTCACGAGCACCGCCGTGGCCATCGCTCTGGCCTTCGTGTTCGGCTACGCCCTGTCCTCCCTGCCCCTGCTGCGCTCGGGCATCAGCGTGGGCCAGGCGCTGCGCCTCGTGCTCGCCGCGGACACCGTCTCCATCCTCACCATGGAGGTCGTGGACAACCTCGTCATGTGGCTGGTTCCCGGCGCCATGGATGCCGGCCTGCTGGACGCCTTGTTCTGGGGCTCCATTGCCCTGTCCTTGGTCATCGCGTACTTCGCCGCATATCCCGTGAACAAGGCCCTGCTGCGCCGCGGCAAGGGCCACGCCATCACCCACCACGCTTCCGGCGGCGGCCCCATGGACAACCGCCCGCTGGCGTACGGCATCAGCGCCTTCATGCTCGGTGGCTTCGTCGCCTCCCTCGGCACTCTGCTGTAGGGAACTCCCGCAGCGGGGCCCCGCTGCCACCGCGCATTCCGACCAGAAACCCGCCCGTACCGGGGTCCAGAAACCCGGGAGGGCCCACAGAAAGGATCCGTCCCATGCGTCGACTTCCCCTCACCCTCGCCGGTCTCGCCATCCTGGTGACCGCCACCGCCTGCTCCGCCGGTTCCGATTCCGCGGACCACTCCGCCCACGAGGGCCACGAGACCAGCGCGAGCGACAGCGCGACGAGCCAGGCGGCGTCGTCACCCGCGAGCGGCACGCCCAGTGCGAGCCAGGGCGGGCACGAGCACGGCCAGGAGCACATGCACGCCATGGACGGCGGCCCCGCCCCGGAGGGCATCGCCGCCGCGGAGAAGCCCACCTATCCCGTGGGCACTGAGGTCACGCTGACCACCGACCACATGGAGGGCATGAAGGATGCCCCGGCCACCGTGGTGGGCGCCTACAAGACCGTGACCTACGCCGTGAACTACACCCCCACGGACGGCGGGCCCGAGGTCACCAACCACAAGTGGGTGGTCCAGGAGGAGCTCCAAGGCGCCGGTTCCGAGCGCCTCGCCGACGGCACCGAGGTCATCATCGAGGCCGACCACATGGAGGGCATGAAGGGCGCGCAGGGCACCATCGCCTCCTCCACCACCCAGACCGTCTACATGGTCGACTACGAGGCCGACGGCATGACCATGAAGAACCACAAGTGGGTCGTGGAGGACGAGCTGCTGACGGCCGCCGGGTGGCGGCAGGCCCTGGACTCCGGGGAGGTCACCGCGTGCTTCGTCCGCCTCGACTGGTC
>NZ_RCOM01000155.1 GCF_003667225.1 Kocuria rhizophila | reverse complement strand
GGTGGGGGTGGCCACCGGGCAGCGGGGGGAAATCCTCGTGGAGGACACCCTGGCCAGTTCCCACCCGCGGATCTGGGCGGCCGGGGATGTCACCGGGCACCCGGAGTTCGTCTACGTGGCCTCCGCCCACGGGGTCACCGCGGTGGAGAACGCCTTCAACGGCGCGGGGCTGCGGGTCGACTACACCCACCTGCCGCGGGTCACTTTCACCTCCCCGGCCATCGCGGCGGTGGGCATGACCGACCAGCAGGCCCGGGAAGCCGGCCTCCGGTGTGAATGCCGGGTGCTGCCCCTGGAGTACGTGCCCAGGGCGCTGGTCAACCGTGACACCCGCGGGTTCGTGAAGATCGTCGCCGATGCCGGCACCGGGCGGATCGTTGGGATCACCGCGGTGGCCCAGGAGGCCGGGGACCTGGCCGCGGCCGGGGTCTACATCCTGTCCGCGGGGATGACGGTGGACCAGGTTGCCACCCTGTGGTGCCCGTACCTGACGATGGCCGAGGGCCTGAAGATCGCCGCCCAGTCCTTCCGCACCGATGTCACCAAACTCTCCTGCTGCGCCGCGTGAGGATCGGCCGGCCTCGAGCATCGAGCACGGCCCGGAGCTGACGACTCAGCAGGCACTGTACGGAAGGGGAAGTCATGGCTCAGCGATTGATCGTCATCGGTGGGGATGCTGCGGGGATGAGCGCGGCCTCCGCCGCCCGCCGCCAGCTGCCCCAGGACCAGTTGGAGATCGTGGCCTTCGAGCGGGGCCACTACACCTCGTATTCGGCCTGCGGGATCCCGTACTTCATCGGCAAGGACGTCGCCGACACCACGGAGCTGATCGCCCGTACCCCGCAACAGTTCCGCGACCACCACGCCATCGACGCCCGCACCGGTCACGAGGTCCTGGAGATCGACCTGCACCGCCGCGCCGTGCTCGTGCGCGACCTGACCGCCGGCCGGGAGGCCTGGGAGGGTTTCGATCAGCTCATGGTCGCCACCGGGGCCACCCCGGCCCGCCCGCCACTGCCCGGGATCGATGCGGCCGGTATCCACGGGGTGCAGACCCTCGACGACGGCCTGGCCCTGCGGGCGGTGCTGGAGCGGGACCGGCCGGGCCGGGCGGTGGTCGTCGGGGCCGGCTACATCGGCCTGGAACTGGCCGAGGCCCTGTGCGCCTGGGGCGTGGACATCACCGTGATCGGACGCCCCCCGGCCCCGCTGCCGGCCCTGGACCCGGACATGGGCGCGCTCATCGCCACCGCGATGGAAGGGTACGGGATGGAGGTGCGGATGGGTTTGGCCCCGGGGTAGTAGCCGGCCCGGGTGGTGGAGTCGACCACGGCGGTGACGGGGTCGAAGCCGGCCGCCTGCGCTTCGACCTCGCCGAGGCCGGTGCGTCCGACTTCGATGTCGCAGATCTTGGTCACGGCGGTGCCGAGCACCCCGGGGAAGGTGGCGTAGCCGCCGCCGAGGTTGATCCCGGCGGTGCGGCCCTCCTTGTTCGCGTGGGTACCCAGCGGCAGGGCCACGTGGCGGCGGGAGACGCGGTGGAACTTCTC
>NZ_RCOM01000154.1 GCF_003667225.1 Kocuria rhizophila | reverse complement strand
GGCTGCGGCTGTGCGATGCGGGCGGCGCGGGGCGTGAGGTAGGCCCCGGGAGGCTCAGGCCTCGCCGAAGGCGGGGTCCTCGCTGTAGACCAGCTCGGCCTTGCCGTCCGCGAGGTGGTAGAACACGCCGATCACAGCGGCGTCCCCGCGGGTGACTGCAGTGGAGATCGCGGCGGAGTGGTCCATGAGCCGTGCGGCGGTCTGCCGGGTGTGCTCCACGACCATGTCCTGCAGGTCCGCGTCCCCGGCGCGCTTGGCCTCCAGGACGGACGGGGTGATGCGCTCCACGAGGTCGCGCTGGAAGCCGCGGGGCAGCTGTCCGGACTCCACGGAGTCCTTGGTGGCCGTCACCGCGCCGCACGAGTCGTGGCCGAGGACCATGATCAGCGGCGTGCCGAGCACCTCGATCGCGTACTCCAGGGAGCCGAGCACGGCGTTGTCGATCACCTGACCGGCGGTGCGGATCACGAAGGTGTCACCGAGGCCGAGGTCGAAGATGATCTCCGCGGCCAGCCGGGAGTCGGAGCACCCGAAGATCACGGCGAACGGCTTCTGGGACTGCGCGAGGTCCTTGCGGCGCTGCGCGTCCTGGTGAGGGTGCTCGGTCTCCCCGGCGATGAAGCGGGCGTTGCCGTCCTGCAGGGCGCGCCACGCCTCGAGCGGGGTGCGGGGGGTGTGGTCCACGGCGGTGGTTTGAGTGCTCACGCAACGGCTCCAGGGTGCTCGAAGGGTACGCGGGCGCCGATCGGGCCCGCATCGGTTCCAGGGTAGACCGGCTCACGCCGTGGTTCTGCGGGGCCGCGGACAGCGGCCTGAGTCCGGTCGGTCAAGGCGATCTTGGCGGTCCCGAGGTCCCTGAGCTCCCGCACCGCAGGGGCCACCCCTGGACACGGCGGGGGATCAGGAGCCGGACAGCGACTGCGCGACCTGCTCGAACTCCGCGTCCGGTGCCTTGCCGCTGAGCACCACGGTGGAGTCCTTGAGGTCGGCGACCCACGCCGTGTACTCCTCCTGCTTGTCCGTGGCTTCGCGGTGGTGCAGGGTCCACGTGACCCCGCCGACGGTCTTCTCGCCGGTCTGCGGAGCCTGCTCGGTGCGCTGCGCGAGCCACGTGGGGTTGGGCTCGGCCGTCTGCACGAGGTCCACCAGGTGGTACTCGGGGGAGAGGTATCCCACGTTCCACAGCGGCACGCCGTCCTCGGAGTTCTCGGTCCAGCGCGCGTAGTTGGCGCTCCACCCCTCGGGCAGCTGCGGGGCCGCCGGGGTGAAGGGCGCCTGGTCCGCCACGAACGCGGCCTCCTGGCCCACGTCCACGTTCGCGCGGTAGGGCTGTCCGTCCGGCTTGGGCTGAAGCCACAGGAACGGCAGCAGCAGGAGCATGAGCACCACCATGGAGATGACCATGCCCCGGATGGGGGCGTTGATCCGCGCCGCCTGCTTGGTGGTCAGCTGGGGGACGGGCTGCTCGGCGTCCCCGGCGTTCTCCGTGCCGCTGCCCACGCCGCCCGGTCCACTCTCCGGGGCGGCGCTCTCCGCACCGGGGACGGGACCAGCGCTCCCGGAATCACCCTCGATGCTGGGAGGGGAGGACGCACCGGGGGTGCTGGTTGCACCGGAGGCGGGCGGGACCCCGGGACCGTCGACCGCGCCGCCAC
>NZ_RCOM01000153.1 GCF_003667225.1 Kocuria rhizophila | reverse complement strand
GTGCGGGGCGGTGGGCCGACGGAAACGCCCCGGGACCTTGGCAGGTACCCGGGGCGTTCACCGATCGGTGCGGAGCGGCTGACGGGAATCGAACCCGCGTATCAGGCTTGGGAAGCGTGCGCTCTACCATTGAGCTACAGCCGCACTGCTCTGGGAGCCGTTCGTGAACGGCCCGGACAGAACGCCCACCACTGTACAACACGTTGGGGCGCGGCGCTGTTCCCCCGCCACCGGCCCCTGCGGAACCACGGCGCCCGCCCCGGACGCCGAGGGCATCGACGCCCGCCCCGGCCGGGGGGGTCCCGACGCCGGGACGTCACCGCGTCGGGCCCGCCCGGCGGATCGTGGGCCCCGGCGTCCGGAGGCGGCCCGCGACCCGTGAGCACGGCCCGTGGACTACCGTGGATGCCGTGCTCATCTCAGACCGCGACATCCGCCGCCACCTGGACTCGGGACACGTGCGCCTGGAGCCCTGCGACCCCGCCATGATCCAGCCCGCGAGCGTGGACGTGCGCCTGGACCGCTGGTTCCGGCTGTTCGACAACCACAAGTACGCGCACATCGACCCGGAGCAGGAGCAGCCCGAGCTCACCCGTCTGGTGGAGGTGGCCCCGGACGAGCCGTTCGTGCTGCACCCGGGGGAGTTCGTGCTGGGTGCCACGTACGAGAAGGTCACGCTGCCGGAGGACGTGGCCGCCCGCCTGGAGGGCAAGTCCTCGCTCGGGCGCCTGGGTCTGCTCACCCACTCGACGGCCGGGTTCATCGACCCCGGGTTCTCGGGCCACGTGACGCTGGAGCTGTCCAACATGGCCACCCTGCCCATCAAGCTGTGGCCGGGTTCCAAGGTGGGGCAGCTGTGCTTCTTCCAGCTCTCCTCTCCCACCGAGCACCCCTACGGCAGCGGCGCGTACGGCAACCGGTACCAGGGCCAGCGCGGCCCCACGGCGTCCCGCAGCCACGTGAACTTCCACCGCACGGTCATCGAGTAGGGCGTCACACGCGGGTGGTCGTGAACCCCTCGGGCGGTTTGGGGGTCAGCAGCAGCAGGGCCAGACCCACGGCCACGACCGTGAGGATCCCCAGGATCCCGTAGATCTGAGCGCCCATCAGGGACACGAACAGGCCGAACAGCCCCGGGGCCATGAAGCTCACGGCGCGGCCGGTGGTGGCGTAGAGCCCGTAGATCTCCCCGTCGCGCCCCGGGGGGATGAGCCGCCCCAGGTACGTGCGCGACGCCGCCTGGGCCGGTCCCACGAACAGGCACAGTGCCAGTCCGCACACCCAGAACGCGGGCTTGCCGTGCCAGAACAGCAGCACGATCCCGGCCGCCATGACCCCCACGAGCGAACCGACGATGACCCTGCGGGGGCCCAGGGCGTCGTCGAGCGAGCCGCCCACGAACGCGCCGAGCGCGGCAATGAGGTTGGCGGCCACCGCGAACACGATGACCTCGGTGAGCGAGAAGCCGAAGGAGCCGGCCGCGAGCACACCGCCGAACGTGAAGACCCCGGCCAGTCCGTCCCGGTAGACGGCGGAGGAGAGCAGGAAGAACACGGTGCCCCGCGAGACCCGCCAGAGCCCGGCGATCGTGGCGAAGAGCTCCCGGTAGGCCCCCACGATTCCGCGCCGGTGCCGCGGCTCGGGCGAGGGGGCGGCGTCGGGCCCGGCGAGACCGCCGAGCGTGGGGG
>NZ_RCOM01000152.1 GCF_003667225.1 Kocuria rhizophila | reverse complement strand
CGGGAACACCGGCTGACTCCGCCCCGGGTGCACAGGTTGACCCCGCCCCGGGAACACCGGTTGACCCCGTCCCGGGCGCACGGCGCATCCCGCGCCGCCACGCACACCGGGAACCGGGGTCAGAGCCTCAGAGTTCCAGCCACACCGCGCTGTCCACGGTCAGGCGGTTGCCGATCACCGCGTCCTGGCCACTCGTGAGCAGCAGTGTGCCGCGCGAGAGCTCCGCGATCTCAGCGTCACCCTCCCCGAGGTTCGCCGCCACCAGCACCGTGCGGCCCTCGCTCGTGCTGAGCAGGTACGCCAGCACACGCTCCGGACCGTCGCTCAGCTCGTGCCACGTGAAGTCCGCGGTGCCCAGACCCAGTTCACCGCGCACCCGCAGGGCACGCCGGTAGAGGTTGAGCGTGGACTGCGGATCGCCCTCCTGGTGGTCCACCGTGATCTCGCGGAAGGACTCCGGCTGCGGCAGCCACGGGTTCGGGCCGAAACCCAGCCCCTCGCCCACGGGAGACCAGGGCAGAGGCACCCGAGCGCCGTCGCGCCCCAGCTCCGCGCCCGCGGTGCGGTGGAACGTGGGATCCTCGCGGGCGGCGTCGGGAAGGGACGTGTGCTCGGGGAGGCCCAGCTCGTCGCCCTGGTAGACGTACGCCGAACCCGGCAGGGACAGCTCCACCAGCGCGGCGGCGCGGGCCCGGCGCAGGCCCTGGCCGTGGTGCGGCTGCTCGTCCTGCGCGCCGATGCCGTTGGGGTAGGCGGTGCGCGAGCCCAGGCCGTAGCGGGAGGCGTGACGCACGGTGTCGTGGTTGGAGAGCACCCACGTGCAGGGCGCACCCACCTCGTAGTAGGCGCGCAGCGAGGCGTCCACGGTGTCCCGCATCCGGTTTCGGTGCCACCCGGAGATCAGGAAGTCGAAGTTGAACGCCTGCTGCGCCTCGTCCGGGCGCACGTAGCGGGCCAGCCGGGGAGCCGGGCCCACCCACGCCTCGACCACCAGCATCCGGTCCCCGGGGTACTCCTGGAGCACGCGGTGCCAGTCACGGTAGATCTCGTGCACGCCGTCCTGGTCGAAGTACGGGCCGGTGTCCATGGTCTTGGTGGGCTCGTGGGCGTCCCCGGTGCCATCCTCCTCGGCTGTGCCCTCCACCATGTGGACCTGCTCGTCCCAGTCCGGGAGGCCCTCGGCCTTGATCATCCCGTGGGCCACGTCCACCCGGAAGCCGTCCGCCCCGCGGTCCAGCCAGAACCGCAGGATGGCGCGGAACTCCTCCCACACCTCCGGGTTCTTCCAGTCCAGATCCGGCTGGGAGGAGTCGAAGAGGTGCAGGTACCACTGGCCGTCCGCCACACGAGTCCACGCGGAACCGCCGAACAGGGACTTCCAGTTGTTGGGCGGCAGCTCACCGTTCTCGCCCCTGCCCTCCCGGAAGATGTAGCGGGCGCGTTCCGGTGAACCGGGTGCTGAGGCCAGGGCGGCCCGGAACCACTCGTGGTCCTCGGACGTGTGGTTGGGCACCAGGTCCACGATGATCTTCAGGCCCAGCCGGTGGGCCTCCTCCCGCATCCGGTCGTAGTCCTCCAACGAACCGAAGCGGGGATCCACGGTGCGGTAGTCCGCGACGTCGTAGCCGGCGTCGTGCTGCGGCGAGAGGTAGAAGGGGGAGAGCCACACGGCGTCCACGCCCAACCGCTTGAGGTAGGGGAGCTTCTCGGTGACGCCGCCCAGATCACCCATGCCGTCCCCGTTTGAGTCCTTGAAGGAGCGGGGGTACACCTGGTAGATCACGGCGTCGCGCCACCACTCGGAACCGGAGGGGGCGGGGAAGGAGGTCTGGGAGAAAGTCACGCGCTCCAGGCTACCCACGCACGCCTACCACGGGCCAAAGGCGCCACACCCGTGCGAGGGGTGGAGGCCTCCCCGCGTGCCTGGTCACCGGACCGCGCACCCGAGCCCGCCTGCCACCCCTCGCACGGGTGTGGCG
>NZ_RCOM01000151.1 GCF_003667225.1 Kocuria rhizophila | reverse complement strand
GGGCTAGGGGTGGAGGGTCTCATCGTGGCGGTGGGAGGCCGGTTCGATCTGGAAGGTGGAGTGCTCGATGGCTACGTCGAAGTCACGGGCCACGCAGGCCTGCAGATCCGCCAGGACGACCCCGGCGTGCTCAGCGTTCAGGCAGCCGTCGTGGACGGTGACGTGGGCCGAGAGCACCGGGGTGTCGGAGTCGATGCGCGAGGCGTGCAGATCGTGCACACCGACCACGTGCGGCAGGGCTTCCAAGCGGGTGCGGACCTGCTCGAGGTCCAGGCCCTTCGGGGTGGTTTCCATCAGGACCTCGATGGTGTCGCGCAGCAGGATCAGAGCCCGCGGCACGATCAGGGCGGCGATCAACAAGGACACGACCGCATCCGCCCGGGTCCACCCGGTGGTGGCGATGACGATCGCGGAGACGATCACCGCTACCGAGCCCAGGGCGTCGTTGGCCACCTCCAGGAACGCGGCCTTCATGTTCAGGTTCTCCCCCCGGCCCGAGGCGAGGATGACCAGCCCGATGATGTTGCCGACCAGCCCGACCACCCCGAACCACAGCATGGCCGTGGACTCGACCTCGGGGGGCTCCAACAGCCGGCGCACCCCTTCGACGGCGATGAACCCGCCCACAGCCAGCAGCACCGAGGCCTGGGCGGCCGCGGCGACGATCTCGGCGCGCTGGTACCCCCAGGTGCGTTTGTCCGTGGCCGGTTTCAGCGCCAGGGTCGCGGCGGTGAGGGCGATGAGCAGCCCGGCCGAGTCGGTGAACATGTGCCCGGCATCGGCCAGCAGCGCCAGGCTGCCCGAGACCACCGCACCGATGATCTCGGCGACCATAATCGTGGCGGTGATGGCGAACACCACTGCCAGTTTCCCCCTCCGCCCGGCGCCGGCGTGGGAATGATCGTGCTCGCCGCTCATACCGGAATCTCCTGGGTGGTGGCGTCATCGGCGAGGGCCTCGGCGGCGCACTCGGGTGTCCCGCACCGGCACACCGGTTCGACGGTGAGGATAGTGCCCAGCAGGTCCTCCAACGCGTGGGCCAGCTTGGGGTCCGAGAGTTCATAGCGCACGTTGCGCCCCACCGGCACGCCCACGACCAACCCGCAGTCGCGCAGACAGGCCAGGTGGTTGGACACGATCTGCCGGCTCACCCCGATCCGGGCCGCCAGTTCCGAGGGCACCGCTGGGCCCTGCTGCAGCTGCAGCAGCACCGCGGCCCGGGTGGGATCGGCCAGTGCTTTGCCGAAACGGGACATCGCCGCGACCGGGGACAAGATCCTCATCCAATAACCGTACAGCAGAATCTGTATCAAAGGAGATGAGGGGCTTCCCTTGATGATCGGGCAATGTCCAGCTCGTATTCATACGGTGAGGGCGGACGGGGGTGCCGTCCGCCACTGCGGCATCCCCGTCCCCCGAGCCATCGCTGCACCCTAAGGGCTCTCGCTCCAATGCCGAGGCGGAGCAGGATAAGCACTGCCCGCGTCCAGCGGAAGACAGGGCAAGGCCATGAGCACTCTCCGATCCTCTCCGCAGGACTGCTCCCCGTGTGCCGATTCGCTGGCGTGTGCACATCGACAGGATCGTGGCAATCGTTCGAGTCTGCGGCTACAGCTGCGGAGTGCACCCATGCGGTCCATCCGAGTGCACCCATGCGGTCCATCGACGATGATCCTGGCGGGGCACTCCGCACCTGACGGATGAGCCCACCGGCCGGCCTTCACCACATCGGCGAGACTCACCGGTAGGTGTAGTACCCGTCGACGGGCATGGCGTTGACGGAGTGGACGAAGGTGCCCTGGGTCGGGTTCAGCGCCGAGACCATCTTGCCGCCACCGATGTAGATGCCGATGTGGTTGCCGCCGTTCTGGGACACCAGGTCACCAGGCTGCGGGTTGGACGTCGGGGTGGCGGCGGCGATCTGCTGGAAGCTGGTGCGGGGGATGTCGATGCCGTTCTGGGCGTAGACCCAGCCGGTGAATCCGGAGCAGTCCCAGGCCCCGAAGGAGGTCCCGCCCCAGACG
>NZ_RCOM01000150.1 GCF_003667225.1 Kocuria rhizophila | reverse complement strand
CACCACGCCCGCTGCGCCCCCGTCCCGCGGGTTCCGCGAGGCCCTTCCCGATGCGGGGCCGGTAGTGCGTTGCGGATAGAGTGAAGCGCATGGCACGCACCCAGGAGCTGCGCCCCGGCGTCTACGTGATCGGCACCGACAACTGGAGACTGAACTCCGGTCTGGTGCTGGGCACTCAGCGCGCCCTGGTGGTGGACACGGGTGCTGGGCCGCGTCAGGGCCGGGAGATCCTGGCCGCCGTCCGTGAGATCACGGACCTGCCGCTCACCGTGGTGAACACCCACGCGCACTACGACCACTTCATGGGCAACGCGGTGTTCGCGCGCGCCGGCGCCACCGAGTTCTGGGCACACAAGGCCTGTGCCAGCGCGATGGCCGAGGTGGGGGAGTACCAGCGCAGCTTCGTGAGCACGCAGGAGCCGGAGATGGGCGCGGGCGAGGGGATCGACACCCGCCTGGTGCTGCCCACCAACACCCTGCCCGGCACGGGCCTGCGCCCGTCCCTCACACGCATCGACCTGGGCGAGCGGCCCGTGACCCTGTTCTTCCTGGGCCCCGGCCACACGGACAACGACGTCTGCGTGGGCGTGGACGACGTCGTGTTCTGCGGGGACCTCGTGGAGGAGGGCGCGGACCCCAACTTCGAGGACGCCTTCCCGCAGCGCTGGGTGGAGTCCCTGCGCGCGCTGGCCACCCTGGAGCGCTACACCGCGTTCGTGCCCGGCCACGGCACGCCCGTGACCGTCAACTTCGTCTCGCAGCAGGCGGACACCATGGAGCTGGCCCTGCGCCGCGCCCGCGAGGTGCAGGTCACGGAGGAGGGCCCCTCCACCGCGGCGATGTACCGCCTGCCCTACCAGGCCGGCGTGGCCCGGGTGTTCCTGGACCGCTGGGCGCTCATCGAGTCGCAGAACGCAGCCGACGTGCCACCAGCGACCATCCCAGAGCAGCTGCGGCCGCAATCCCCAGATACCCCGCCGTCAGCGTGACGCGACCGCCGAACGTGCCCGCCACCGCGGGATAGGGCCACCAGATGGCCACGGCCAGCAGTGCGCCGGTGACCACGGTCAGCGTGATGGCGGTGCCCAGCCGCGGCCTCGTGAGAACGGTCACGAGGGCGCCCCGGTACCCGTACGGCTGGGGATCCCAGGCCCCGCGCTGCGCCCGCGGCCGGTTCCGGCGCTCCGCGTCCCTCGCCGCCGACGCCGCCCGCTCCAGTTCCCGCGCCTGCCGCTCGTGCGCGGGCGGCACGTAGGCGCTGTCCCCGCGGTCCTCGCTCCATGCGCGCTCCTGGCGGCGGTGGGAGCGCTCGTCCATGAACCGGCGGTAGCTCCCGGCCGGGGTGCCCCCGGTGCGGAGACGGGTGCGTGCCGCGGCGGCGTCGATCAGCTGTGTGGCCAGCGCCGCCAGGACACCCCAGCCGCCCACGATGAGCAGGGCGGCCATGGCGTCCGTGGGGCGGTGCCAGCCGTTGAGCACGGTGGTCATGCCCACCACGGCCGCGAGGAACGCCCCCCACCGTCCGGCGCGGGCCCGACGGTGCGGCGGGGCCACGAGCAGCGCGGCCATGAGCAGGGAGGCGGCCGCGGTGGTGTGCCCGGACGGGAACGAGTTGGAGGCGATCTGCTGCACCCCCAGATCCGGTTTGTCGAAGACCCCGTGCTTGAGGACCTGGGTGCTCACGTTGGCGGCGACCACGGCCACCGCTGCGCACGGGGCGGCCACCCACCGGCGGTAGCGCACGGCCCACACCAGGGCCAGTGCCCCGGCGAGCACCGCCACCACCTCGGGCAGGAACTGGGCGGCCACGAGCACGAAGGACGGGAAGAAGGTGTTGCGGTCCGCCTTGGCCTGCTGCAGGGCGGTCTCGTCCAGGGCCTGACCGGTCACCGTGTTCAGCCCGGCATGGGCCACCAGCAGCACGAGCCCCCACAGCAGGGCCACGGACAGCGCCGCGGCCACCACGGTTCCCGCGCTCAGTGTCCTGGCCGGGGGAACAGGAATGCGGCCCGGGGAGCCGGGAACCGGAGCGGGGGCACCGTAGCCGCCGTACGCCGGGGCAGGGTACTGGCCGCCGCGGTACGGATCACCGTGCTGCGGGCCGGCGCGGTAGGGGTCGGGGCCTGGGG
>NZ_RCOM01000014.1 GCF_003667225.1 Kocuria rhizophila | reverse complement strand
GTCAGGCACCGGGGCGCCCCGCGACGTCGAGGGCCTGCGCGAGCGTGAACTTGCCCGCGTAGAGCGCCTTGCCCACGATGGCTCCCTCCACGCCGGCGGGGACCAGCTCGCGCAGCGCGGCGATGTCCTCCAGGGAGGAGATGCCCCCCGATGCCACCACGGGCTTGTCGGTGCGGCGGGCGACCTCCGCCAGCAGCTCGGTGTTGGGTCCGCGCAGCGTGCCGTCCTTGGTGACGTCCGTGACCACGTAGCGCGCGCAGCCGTCCGCCTCGAGCCGGTCCAGGACCTCCCAGAGGTCCCCGCCGTCCCGGGTCCAGCCGCGTGCCGCGAGCGTGGTGCCACGTACGTCGAGGCCCACGGCGATGACGTCACCGTGCTCCGCGATCACGCGGTGCGTCCACTCCGGGTTCTCGAGCGCCGCCGTGCCCAGGTTGATGCGCACGGGACGCAGGGACAGGACGCGCTCGAGCGACTCGTCGTCCCGGATGCCCCCGGACATCTCGATCTTCAGGTCGAGGTTCTCCGCCACACGGCGCAGCACCTCGATGTTGTCGCCGCGGCCGAACGCCGCGTCCAGGTCCACGAGGTGCAGCCACTCGGCCCCGGCGTCCTGCCAGGCGCGGGCGGCCTCCAGCGGGTCTCCGTAGCCGGTCTCGGAACCGGCCTCGCCCTGGACGAGGCGCACGGCTTGCCCGCCCTGCACGTCCACGGCAGGCAGCAGCTCGAGCCGACGGTCGGTGTTCTCTGTCATGGGTCTCCTCACGTGGGCGCCGGGCGGCGCACCGTCGAATGGTGTCCGCGCCGTGGGGCGCGGGGTGGCCGGTTCGGGAGCTTGCCCCGATCTTTCCGCCGGCCCGGGTCTCGGATGCGGCACCCCAGGCGGCAACGGGGTCAGGTCCGGGGCGGCGCCGCGCACCGCGTCACGGGCGGTGCGCGGATCCTGTCACGGGCGCGCTCACAGACTTGTGAACCACGAGTACGCGCCGTAGCCGATCAGCGCGGCGGCGACCAGGGCGAGCAGCACGATCGACCACACGGGTTTGCGCTGCTGCGCGAACGAGATGGCGCCACCGACGAAGAAGGCGCCGGCGACGAGGACGAGAACCGATGCGGTCATGAGACGTGCTCCGTTGCGGGGTCGGAAAGACGGTCGTCCAGCCGGCCCGTGCGGGGCAGCGTGGCCAACCAGTTGCGCAGCAGGGCGATCCCCGCGTGCGAGGACTTCTCGGGGTGGAACTGCGTGGCGCTCAGCGGTCCGTTCTCCACCGCGGCCACGAACGGCGTGCCGTGCTCGGACCAGGTCACGGCGGGAGGGGGCATGACCTCGATGCTCTGGTCGAACGCCCAGTCCTGCACACCGTACGAGTGGACGAAGTAGAACCGCTCGTTCTCGAGACCTGTGAAGAGCACCGAGTCCTCGGGCGGGCGCACGGTGTTCCAGCCCATGTGGGGCACCACGGGCGCGGCCAGTCGCTCCACGGTTCCGGGCCACTGCGCGAGGCCCGCAGTCTCGCGGCCGTGCTCCACGCCGCGGTCGAACATCACCTGCAGGCCCACGCAGATCCCCAGCACGGGCCGGCCGCCGCTCACGCGCCGGTCGATGAGGCGGGGGGCGTCCACCGACCGCAGCCCCTCCATCACCGCTTCGAACGCCCCGACGCCGGGCACCACGAGCCCGTCCGCGTCCAGGACGTCCTGCGGGACCGCGCTGAGGCGCACGCGGGCGCCCGCGGCCTCCAGCGCGCGGACCGCCGAGCGCACGTTTCCCGCGCCGTAGTCCAGCACCACGACGCTCGGCGCGTCATGCGCGTCCATCACCTCGGCGCTCACAGGGCACCCTTGGTGGACGGGATGGTGCCGGCCATCCGCGGATCCAGCTCCACGGCCTCGCGCAGTGCACGGGCCAGCGCCTTGAACTGTGCCTCCACGATGTGGTGGGGATCCCTCCCGCGCACCACGTCCATGTGCAGGCACAGCTGCGCGTGGTGGGCCAGGGACTCCAGCACGTGACGGGTCATGGACCCCGTGAAGTGGCCACCGATCAGGTGGTACTGCTGTCCCTCGGGCTCTCCGGTGTGCACCACGTAGGGGCGGCCGGAGACGTCCACCACCGCCGAGGCGAGGGCCTCGTCCAGGGGAACAGTGGCCTGCCCGAACCTGCGGATCCCGCGCTTGTCCCCGAGCGCCTCCCGCAATGCCTCGCCCAGCACGATGGCCGTGTCCTCGACCGTGTGGTGGACGTCGATGTGGGTGTCCCCGTGCGCCGTGACGTCCAGGTCGATGAGCGAGTGCCTCGACAGGGCGGTGAGCATGTGGTCGTAGAACGGCACGCTCGTGTCGATGCGGGAAGTGCCCGTGCCGTCCAGGTCCAGGCTCACCCGCACCGTGGACTCGCTCGTGACGCGTTCCACCGTGGCGGTGCGCTGCTTCTCGGTCGCACTCATGTCTGGCACTGACTCCTCGTGGTTCGATCCGCCCGCGCGCGGCCGGTCCGGCAACGGCGGGACGCGTGGTGCGCGCGGGTCGTACCAGTCTAGGCGGGACCGCGGCGCGTTCGAGCCCTGGCCGACGCGCCGCCCGCAGCCAACCCCCGACCACAGGCGACCGTGGGTCCGTCGTGACTCAGCGCGCGGACAGGTACCCCGCCACGGCGTCCAGGAACGCGGACGTCTCGGTCTCCGTGCCGGCGGTGACCCGCAGGTGCCCGGGAATCCCCACGTCCCGCACGAGCACCCCGTCGTCCAGGAGGGCCTGCCACATCGCGTGCGCGTCTCCGCCGCAGTCGAAGAACACGAAGTTCGAGTCCGACGCCGACGGCGCGAGCCCCAGACGGGTGAGTTCCCGCACGATCCGGTCACGCTGGGTCTTGATGTCCTCCACGGTGGCCAGCAGCGCACCGTGGTGCTCGAGTGCCGCCAGCGCGGTGGCCTGGGTGACGGAGGACAGGTGGTAGGGCAACCGGACGAGCCGCATCGCATCCGCGATCTCCGGCGCCGCCGCGAAGTAGCCGAGTCGGGCTCCAGCCAGGGCGAAGGCCTTGCTCATGGTCCGGGACACGATGAGCCGGGGGCGGTCCTCGAGCAGGGTCAGCGCGGACGGTGTTCCCTCGCGGGCGAACTCGGCGTAGGCCTCGTCCACCACCACGACCGTGCGGTGCGCCTCTCCGGCGCGGTACACGGCATCGACCACGTCGAGCTCGAGAGCGGTCCCCGTGGGATTGTTGGGCGAGCACAGGAACACCACGCTGGGCGCGTGCTCGGCCACCTGCCGGGCCGCGGCGTCCGCCGTGAGGGAGAAGTCGGCGTCCCGCTCCCCCGCGATGAACCGTGTGCCCGTTCCCAGTGCGAGCAACGGATACATGGAGTACGTGGGCACGAAGCTGAGGAGGGAACGCCCCGGTCCCCCGAAGGCCTGGAGGATCTGCTGCAGCACCTCGTTGGAGCCGTTGCCCGCCCAGATGTTCCGCTCGTCGAGGCCGTGCCCCAGGTAGGAGGCCAAGGCCTTCCGCAGGGCGGTGAAGTCCCGGTCCGGGTACCTGTTCAGCGCCCCGGCCACGAGGTGCACACGATCCGTGATCGCGTCCACGACGGCGTCGGGAACGGGGTGGGTGTTCTCGTTGGTGTTCAGCGCGACCTCCACCTGCAGCTGCGGAGCCCCGTACGGGGACATCCCCTGCAGGTCGTCACGCAGCGGGAGGGAGGCCAGAGGGTCTGCGGCGGAATTCACCGGTTCATCCTATCGAGCGCGGGTCCAACCGACAGGCCGGGGGTCGATCGAGCCGAGCGCCGCCGGGGAAGAACGGGGAAGGACGGCGCTGCTGATCCCCGAGGCAGTCGGCGCACACAGACTGCAAGGCCGCCGCCCTCGTGCTCCACGCACTGCTGAGACCACAGGGGCTCGTTGAGTCGACGGGGCCCTCAAGATCACTGGCTCCCTCGAGACCACGGGGTCCCTCAAGATCACGGGATCCCTTGAGACCACGGGGCAGGCTGGGCACTCCGGGCCCGTGGAGACCAAAGGGTCAGCAGAGCCTACCGGGCCGGAACTTCGAGGACCTGACCGGCCGAGAGCTGGGACGAGCTGAGGCCGTTGAGCTCCGCGATGTCGTCCATGACCTCCCGCGGGTCGCGGTCGGGGTCGGCGGCCACCGCGATCTCCCACAGACTCTGCCGGGCCTGCACCGTGACGCTCTGGGTCACGGGCTCACCCACGGGGTCCGTGGAGGCGTTGACGGTGGGCGGCAGCAGGAACACCGCGGCCACCACGAGCAGCGCTGCGGCTCCGGTGACCACGGGCAGTCCGATCAGCAGCAGTCTGCCGCGGCGGGTCAAGCGCATGATCCCCGGTCCGAGATCGTGCCCTCCCCCGCCGGCGGCGTCCAGCTGACGGGCGACACCGGCTCGGATGCTGGACCGGCCGCGTACTCCGGTGGCCCGGCGAACGGGCCTCGGCATGATGAGAGCGGTCATGGCAACCTCCTGGTGTTCCGGTCGATGCCGCCCACCGGGCGGCGGTGTTCGAACCGCGGTAGCGGGTAGAACACATCTTCGAATGTCTGGTGACAGTTCTAGCACGGATGTACGAACGGTGTCGAGGTCCGTTTCGAACACATATTTGAATGCGCAGGTCACCCGGGTTAAGCTGGCCCCATACATGTGACAGTCGACCCCACGTCTCCGACACGCATAAGCGGTCCGCGGCCCGGCCCCCGGGCACGCCCTGTGCGGCACGGCGAAAGGACCCCGCTCGTGAGCACCACTTCCCCCGCTCAGCAGACACCTGGCTGGCCCGTTCGAACACTCTCGGACCGTCAGGCGAGGATCCTGGGTGCCGTGCAGCGCTCGATCGCCACGCGGGGGTACCCGCCGTCCATGAGGGAGATCGGGGACATCGTGGGGCTCGCATCTCTGTCGAGCGTCACGCACCAGCTCGGTCAGCTGGAGAAGTGGGGGTACCTCCGCCGTGACCCCCGACGCCCCCGGGCCATGGAGGTGCTGCGCCCGCTCAGCCAGCAGGAGCTGGACCACCACCTGGGCGAGGAGGCGCCCCAGGCGGGTGAAGCCGCCGGCGGTGCCACGGTCTCGTCCCTCACGCCCACCCTGGGCTCGGTGCCCGTCGCGGACGAGGACGACGCCATGGTGCCCGTGCCCCTGGTGGGCCGCATTGCCGCGGGCGGCCCCATCACCGCCGAGCAGTCCGTCGAGGAGGTCTACTCGCTGCCGCGGCAGTTCGTGGGCCACGGCCAGCTGTTCATGCTCAAGGTCGCCGGGGACTCGATGATCGACGCCGCCATCTGCGACGGCGACTGGGTGGTCGTGCGCCAGCAGAACTCCGCGGAGAACGGGGACGTCGTGGCCGCCCTGCTGGACGACGAGGCCACGGTGAAGACCTTCCGGCAGCGCGACGGCCACACCTGGCTCCTGCCGCAGAACACCCGCTACGAACCCATCCTGGGCGACCACGCCACCGTGATGGGCAAGGTCGTCTCCGTCCTGCGCTCCCTGTAGCCGCGGCGCGGGGCCCTCACCTCACTGCCGGCCCAGCCGCTGCAGCGCCCCCAGCACGGTGGACTTGTCCGTGGTGGGCCACAGCGGGGGCAGCGACCGGGCGAGGAAGGACCCGTAGCGGGCCGTCGCAAGGCGGGAGTCCAGAACCGCCACCACACCCTTGTCCCCGCTCGCACGGATCAGCCGTCCCGCGCCCTGGGCAAGCCGAACAGCCGCGTGCGAGGCGGACACCGTCATGAAGCCGTTGCCCCCGGCGCGCTCGGCGGCACGGGTGCGGGCGGTGCCCAGCGGATCGTCGGGGCGGGGGAACGGGATCCTGTCGATCACCACCAGCCGGCAGGACTGCCCCGGGACGTCCACCCCCTGCCACAGGCTCATGGTGCCGAACAGACTGGCCGCGGGATCGTCCGTGAACTCCTTGACGAGTGAGGGCAACGAGGCGTCCCCCTGGCACAGGATGGGCAGCTCGGTCCGCTCCCGCAACGCCTCTGCGGCGTCCTCCGCCGCGCGCCGTGAGGAGAACAGCCCGAGCGCTCCGCCTCCGGACGCCTCCAGCAGCTCGAGCAGCTCGCCCAGCTGCTCCTCCGAGACGCCCCTCCCGGGCTTGGAAAGGTGCTTGGCCACGTAGAGGATCCCCTGGCGGCGGTAGTCGAAGGGGCTTCCCACGTCCACGCCCCGCCAGGGCGGCGCCCCCGGGCCCTGCAGGCCGAGGGACCCGGCGACCGACGAGAAGGACGACCCCACGGCCAGTGTCGCGGAGGTGAGCACCACCGTGCGGCCGTCGAAGAGACCCTCGCGCAGGGGCCCCGCCACGCTCAGGGGCGCAATGTTGAGCGTGGCAGGCTCTCCCGCCGAGGTGCCCACGTACCCCTCCGTGGGGCTCCACCGACCCACACGCGAAACCCACAGGACGTCGTGCGCGGTGTCTGCCCCGAGCATGCGCTCGGAGGTGTCCAGAAGCTCCGAGAGCCGCGAGCGTGCGGCGTGCCGTCCGGCGTCCTCTCCCTTGGACTCCCCCTTGGTGTCGCTGAGCCCTGTACGGGCGGCGTCCTGGATCCCCCGTACCGCGTAGACCTGCTCCTCGGTGAATCCCCGGGGCAGCAGGCCCGCGTCCTCGTCGTCGAACGCCTTGTCGAAGGCCTGCGCGGCTCGTTCCAGCGCGTCGCTGGAGGCCGCCGTGTGCTTGCGGACGGCGGTGCTCGCCGCGCGCACGGCCGCCGCTGATAACGACGCCGTGACCGCGCCGGTGACCCGGTCGCGCAGCTCGTGCGCCTCGTCCACGATGACGACGTCGTGCTCCGGGAGCACCGCGAGGCCCTCGAAGGCGTTGATCGCGAGGAGAGCGTGGTTGGTGATGACGATGTCCGCCCCACCCGCCTGAGCGCGGGCACGTTCCGCGAAGCACTCCTCCACGAGCGGGCACTTGCGCCCCAGGCACTCCTTGGCCGTCACGGAGACCTGGCGCCACGCGGCGTCCGAGACCCCCGGCTGGATGTCGTCCCGGTCCCCGCTCTCGGTGGTCTCGACCCACTCGCGCAGGCGGAGAACCTGCTGCGCCAGCCCTCCGAGAGGGCGGCCCGTTCCCACGCCGCCGGAGCCTCCGACCGGAGCGCTGAACAGAGCGGCGTCGTGGTCCTCGGGGTACCCGCCCTCCACCTTGTGCAGGCACGCGTAGTTGGAGCGGCCCTTGAGCAGCGCCACGTCCGGGCGCTCGTCGAGCTCGTCCTCCAGTGCGTCGAGCAGACGCGGCACGTCACGGCCGGTGATCTGCGACTGCAGGGCCAGGGTGGCCGTGGCCACGACCACCGGCTTGTCCGAGGTCCTCGCGTGGACCAGCGCGGGAACCAGGTAGGCGAGCGACTTGCCCGTGCCCGTGCCCGCCTGCACCAGCAGGTGGCGGCGGGTCTGCAGGGCCTCGGCCACCTTGGCCGCCATGAAGCGCTGACCGTCCCGCCGCTGCCCCCCGAGGGCGGTGACGGCGGCGTCGAGCAGCTCGAGGGCGTCCGCGCCCCCGGGGAGGGACTCCGGGCGGATCTCCGAGACGTCCTTGCCGGTCTCGTCGATGAACGGTGCGCTCATGCGCCCTGCGAGTCCTGCGCCTGCTCCCGCCCCTGGGCCTCGGCCCCGGCAGGGGTGTGGGGGGCACTGAGGTAGCGCTCGAGGTCGTCCACCAGGTCTTCGCGCACCCGCACGTGCAGACGTGTGCCCTCGGGGGTGTGCTCGGTGCTGAGGATCTCCGCGTCCTGGGCGTGGAGCCGTGACACCACTTCCCCGTGGGTGTACGGGACCAGGAGGTCCAGCTCGTGGTCGGGCCGTGGGATGGCACCGGAGATCAGCCGCTGCAGCTCCTCGATGCCCGCTCCCGTACGCGCCGAGACCGCCACGGAGGGGCTCTCGTGGTTGCGCAGCCGGGCGAGCACCACGGGATCCGCGATGTCCGCCTTGTTCAGGGCCACGATCTCGGGGATGTCGTTGGCCCCCACGTCCGTGAGAACGTCCCGCACGGCCTTGAGCTGACCCTCCGGATCCGGGTGGGAGGCGTCGACCACGTGGACGATGACGTCCGCGTCCGCGACCTCCTCGAGCGTGGAGCGGAACGCCTCGACGAGCTGCGTGGGAAGGGACCGCACGAAGCCCACGGTGTCCGCCAGGGTGTAGCCGATCCCGTCCGGGGTCTGCGCCTTGCGCACCGTGGGGTCCAGGGTGGCGAACAGGGCGTTCTCCACGAGCACACCGGCGTCCGTGAGCCGGTTCAGCAGGGAGGACTTCCCGGCGTTGGTGTAGCCCGCGATCGCCACGGAGGGCACCGAGTTGCGCTTGCGGTTCAGCCGCTTGGTCTCCCGGGCGGGCTTCATGGCCGCGATCTCCCGGCGCAGCTTGGCCATCCGCTGGCGAATGCGACGGCGGTCCAGCTCGATCTTGGTCTCACCGGGCCCGCGGCTGCCGATGCCCTCGCCCGACGCCGCCCGGCCGCCGGCCTGGCGGGACAGGGACTCGCCCCAGCCGCGCAGTCGCGGGAGCATGTACTCCAGCTGGGCGAGCTCCACCTGGGCCTTGCCCTCCTTGGACTTCGCGTGCTGCGCGAAGATGTCCAGGATCAGGCCGGTGCGGTCGATGACCTTGACCTTGACCACGTCCTCGAGCGCGCGCCGCTGGGAGGGGGCGAGCTCGGCGTCCACGATGACCGTGTCCGCACCGGTGGCGGCCACCACGTCCTTGAGCTCGAGGGCCTTGCCGGAGCCCAGGTACGTGCCCGGATCCGGGTTCACGCGCCGCTGCAGCATGCCGTCCATGACCTCGGAGCCCGCGGTCTCGGCGAGCGCGGCGAGTTCCCGCAGGGAGTTCTCCGCGTCCGCGAGTGTGCCGCTGGAGTACAGACCGGCGAGCACCACTCGCTCCAGGCGCAGCTGCCGGTACTCGACCTCGGTGACGTCCTCGAGCTCGGTGGACAGTCCGGCCACGCGCCGCAGCGCGTGGCGCTCGGCGAGGTCCTGCTGGTCCCCGTCGGAGGGGACGTAGGTGTCCTCCTCGTCCACGAGCTCCCGGGCCCGTCCGAGACGCTCGTGGCCCGCGCGGGGCGCGGCGGCGTCGTCGTCCTGAGTGGCGGTGGGCTCGTTGCGGGACCGGGCGCGCGCCAGGACGCGCGAGACCACGTCCTCGAGTTCCGAGGCGGACAGTTCGCCGGAACGCTCGGAGGGTTCCGAGGCGTGGTTCCGGGGCGAAAGAGAGTCAGTCATGGTTCCTTGATCTGTGCTGGTGACGGGTTGGCCCAGTCTAGCGCCGGGCGGTGACACGACTCCGTGGGCACTACCATGTGGAGCCATGGCCGCCGAACACCCCGTCCCCCACTACTTCGTCTCCGATCCGTCGCTACCGGAGAAGCGGCGCAGTATCGGCGTGGAGCTACGAGGTCGGCACGTGGACGTGGTGACCGCCGCCGGCGTGTTCTCCCCCGGGGACCTGGACAAGGGGACAGCGGCGCTGCTGCGCACCGTGCCGGATCCGCAGGGCACAGACCTGCTGGACATCGGCTGCGGGTGGGGTCCGATCACGATCGCACTGGCGCAGGCGGCGCCCGAGGCGCGCGTCACGGCCGTGGACGTCAACCAGCGCAGCCTCCAGCTCACCGCTGAGAACGCCCGGTCCCTGGGCCTGACCGGCGTGGAGACCGCTCTGCCGCAGGACGTTCCGGAAGGTCGCACGTTCGACACCATCTGGTCCAACCCCCCGATCCGGGTGGGCAAGGACGCCCTGCACGAGATCCTGACCACGTGGCTGCCCCGCCTCAACCCCGGCGGCACGGCGTGGCTGGTGGTCCAGAAGAACCTGGGCGGGGACTCGCTGCAGCGCTGGCTCGCGCAGACCCTGACCGCGGACTTCCGCGTGGAGCGTGCGGCCACGGACAAGGGCTTCCGCATCATCGCCGTCCACCGGGACTGAGGGCCTCCACGGCCCCGCCTCGCACGACGCCCACACCGCACGACGCCGCCCGCCCGCCTCCGCGCGACCGGCGCGTGACGTCCCGGACCCGCTACACGAGCTCCGCAGTGGCGACCACACGGACCGGCCCCGCGAGCACCACGTGCTCGGTGCCGTCCGGGGCGGCCACGAACGTGACCGAGAGAACCCCGCCGGGAACCTGCACGAACCACCGGTCCGGGGACTCGGGCCCGCCCCAGAAACGGGCGGCGGCCGCAGCCGCGCACACTCCGGTGCCGCAGGAGAGCGTCTCCCCCACGCCGCGCTCGTGCACGCGCATCTCGAGCCGCCCCACCTCGGTGTCGTCGTGGTCGAGCGGGACCACGAACTCCACGTTGGTGCCGTTCGAGGGCACAGGATCCACCGCGGGCGCGGCGTGCAGGTCCAGGGCGTCGAGCTTCTCCCCCTCGGACAGGACGACCACCGTGTGCGGGTTGCCCATGTCGATGGACACGCCCGGTCGCGGGACGGTGAGACCGTGGGCGGTGACCACGCAGTCCGAACCCCGCTCGCGGGCCTCCTCGCCGTGGCTGAAGCTCCAGGGCCCCATGTCCACGGCGTACCCGGCGGAGGTGCGCGCCACCGTTCGGGCCCCAGCGCGGGTCCCGATCCGCACCCGCGCGCCGGGGGGCAGGCTCAGCAGCCCCTCACGGACCAGGTGGTCCACGAAGACCCGCACGCCGTTGCCGCACATCTGGGCGAGTGAGCCGTCCGCGTTGCGGTAGTCCATGAACCACTCGGCATCCGGATGCCGCTCCAGCAGCCGTCGCCCCTCCTCCAGGTGCCGGGAGCGCACGGCACGGATCAGTCCGTCCCCGCCGAGCCCTGTGTGCCGGTCGCACACGCTCGCCACGGTCTCCGCGGAGATGTCCAGGGTCCCGTCGCGGTCCGTGCAGACCACGAAGTCGTTGCCCGTGCCGTGCGCCTTGCTCACCCGCACGCCCGCCAGTTCACCGCTGCCCACTGCTGGTCCCGTCCCCTCGTTGGTTGCACTCATGCGCGTCATCCTACTGAGCACGGACGACCTGCAGGGCTCGAGCCGCGAGGTCCGTGACGCTGCGCCCTGCGCAGCACTCGATCCAGTGCACGCGCGGATCGGCGCGGAACCACGTGCGCTGCCGTTTGGTGAACCTGCGGGTGGCCGCCACGGTGTCCTCGCGGGCCTGCGCCAGGGTCATGGTGCCGTCCAGCACGGCGAGCAGCTGCGGGTACCCGAGCGCCCTGCCGGCCGTGGGACTCTCTCGTAGACCGCGTGCGGCGAGAACCCTGACCTCGTCCAGCCAGCCCCGCTCCAGCATGAGGTCCACACGGCGCGCCAGCCTGTCGTTGAGTTCGTCCCGGTCCATGGCCAGCCCGATCTGGACCGTGGGGCGCACGTACCGGCGCTGCGGCATGAAGGACGTGAAGGGCCGCCCCGTGAGGTCGTGGACCTCGAGGGCCCGCACCAGACGCCGGTCGTCCTTGACGCGCGCCGCGGACTCCGGGTCCACGGCGGCCAGTTCCCGCAGCAGCACCGCGCGGCCGTCACGCCGCAGCTGCTCCTCCCGCCGTGCCCTGATCCCGGGGTCCGTTCCGGGGAACTCGATGGCGTCCAGCGCGGCCCGCACGTACAGCCCTGAGCCGCCCACGAGGACGGGCACGCGACCCCGTTCCCGGATCTCGTCCGCACAGCGCCGGGCATCCCGCTGGAATGCCGCCACGGACGCCTCCTCGTGGATGTCGAGAACGTCGAGCAGGTGGTGGGGCACGCCGTCCCGCTCCTCGAGCGGCAGCTTGGCCGTGCCGATGTCCATGCCCCGGTAGAGCTGCAGGGCGTCCGCGTTGATCACCTCGCCGCCCAGCTCGTGGGCCAGGGCGATGCCGAGATCGGACTTGCCCGTGCCCGTGGGGCCCACCACGGCCACGAGGGGCGTGGGTGCGCCGCGGTCGGTCATCCCCGTCAGGGCTTCCGCAGGACGGGCATCCCCAGTCCCACGGTCCCGGCAGATCCTGCGGCCCCACCGGACGACGGCGCCCCGCAGCTCTCGGCCTGCGCCGCCTCCCACGCGTCCCCGCCACGCGACGGCCGGACGTGGTACTCGGAGGCGTCCGCGGGGTCCGCGAGCAGGTGGTAGGCCGCGGCCCCCGTGACCGGCACGGTGACGAAGTCCCCGGGACGCGGCACGGGTGAGCCCTCCGGCACGCTGAAGTGCACCAGGCGCTGGTCGCGGCTGCGCCCCGAGAGCCGGTGCGTGGCACCGGACTTGCGCCCGGACTGCGCGCTCACGAGCAGCTCCGCACGCGTCCCCACGAGCTGGCGGTTGAGCCGGGCGCTGATGGAGTCCTGCAGAGCCGTGAGGCGCTCGAACCGCTCCTGCACGACGGCCGCGGGCACCTGGTCCGCCATCTCCCCCGCGGGGGTTCCCGGGCGGATCGAGTACTGGAACGTGAACGCGGAGGAGAACTCCGAGGCCTCCACCACGTCCAGCGTGTCCTGGAAGTCCTGCTCCGTCTCCCCGGGGAAGCCCACGATGATGTCCGTGGTGATGGCCGCCTGCGGGATGCGCTCCCGCACCCGTTCCAGGATCCCCAGGAACTTCTTGGACCGGTAGGAGCGGCGCATGTCCTTCAGGATCCGGTCCGAGCCCGACTGCAGCGGCATGTGCAGCTGCGGCATCACGTTCGGGGTCTCGGCCATGGCGTCGATCACGTCGTCCGTGAAGGCCGCGGGGTGGGGGCTCGTGAACCGGACCCGTTCCAGTCCCTGGATGTCGCCGCACGCGCGCAGCAGCTTGGCGAACGCGCCGCGGTCACCGAACTCCACACCGTAGGAGTTCACGTTCTGCCCGAGCAGCGTGACTTCCACCGCTCCGGAGTCCACGAGGGCCTGGACCTCCGCGAGAATGTCCCCCGGACGCCGGTCCTTCTCCTTGCCACGCAGCTGCGGGACGATGCAGAACGTGCACGTGTTGTTGCACCCCACCGAGATGGACAGCCATCCCGCGTACGCCTGTTCGCGTTTGGTGGGCAGCGCGGAGGGGAAGGTCTCGAGGGCCTCCAGGATCTCCACCTGAGCCTGCTCGTTGTGCCGGGCGCGTTCCAGCAGCACCGGCAGCGAGCCGATGTTGTGGGTGCCGAAGACCACGTCCACCCACGGAGCCTTCTCCACGATGGTGGCCCGGTCCTTCTGCGCGAGGCACCCGCCCACGGCGATCTGCATCCGGTCGTTGCGGCGCTTGACCGGAGCGAGCTGGCCCAGCTGTCCGTAGAGCTTGTTGTCCGCGTTCTCGCGCACCGCGCAGGTGTTGAACACCACCAGGTCAGGCTCGCGCCCCACGGCCGGGATGTACCCCGCGTTCTCGAGCAGGCCTGTGATGCGCTCGGAGTCGTGGGCGTTCATCTGGCAGCCGAGGGTCCGCACCTCGTAGGCGGGCGGAGCGTCCGACGGGACCGGTGCGGAGGGGTCTACGGCGGTGTGGGGCATCTGAGTCACCCCATCATCTTAGGGACGGGGTCAAATCTTCCGGGGCCGTGCCTGCCCGTTCACCGGGCAGCACCCGGAGAACGGAACGACCCCTCACGGGGTGTCCCAGACCTCGGCGCCCGCGCCGTCCTCCGAGACCGGATCGGACAGGGATCCGAGCCCTGCGAGCTCCTCCTTGACCACGGCGAACGCCATGCCGGACGGGTACCCCTTGCGGCCCAGCATGCTCACCAGTCGGCGGGTGAGCTTGTCCCGTTCCTTGCGGTCCGTGAGGTCCGCCGACGCCGGAAGCTTCCTGCGGACGAGCTCGTGCGCGTCACGCACCTCGTCCTCCTCGTGGCGTTGCTCAAGGGCCTGCTCCGCCAGTTCCCCCGTGATGCCGCGCTGGGAGAGCTCACGCCGCAGGGCCGCCCGCGAGAGTTTGCGGGTCTCGGCGCGGGAGCGGACGAACATGGCGGCGTACTCACGGTCGTCCACCAGACCGACCTGCTCGAAGCGGTCGAGCACCTCCTGGGCAACATGCTCCGGCACATCCCGTTCCGCGAGCTTGTCCTCGAGCTGGCGGCGTGATTTGGCCGAGGCCGTGAGCTGCCGCAGCACAATGCCACGAGCCGTCTCGAGCTGCTCCGCGCTTGCGGTCTCCGCCGTGTCCACCACCTGAGCATCTGCTTCTGCGACCGCGAACGGCGACGCCGCATCCCCCGGGCTCGCCGGACCACGGCGCGAGACCGTGGACCGGCGAGCCCGGGAGTCGTGCTGCGAGGACTGGTTCACCACCGGATCACCTCACTCAGAAGGCGGGCAGCTCGGTGTCGCTCTGCTGCGGGGCGAAGGGTGCATCCGGATCCAGCTCCCCGGTTTCCGTGTCCAGCCCCTCCGGGTCCTGCGAGGCCTCGTCCGGGTCCTCGGAGATGCCCAGCTTCACCAGGATCTTCCGTTCGATCTCCTGCGCCAGCTCGGGGTTGTCCTTGAGGAAGCGGCGGGAGTTCTCCTTGCCCTGGCCCAGCTGGTCACCCTCGTAGGTGAACCAGGCGCCGGACTTCTTGACGATCCCGTGTTCGACCCCCATGTCGATCAGGCCGCCCTCGATGGAGATGCCCTGGCCGTAGAGGATGTCGAACTCGGCCTGCTTGAAGGGCGGAGCCATCTTGTTCTTCACGATCTTGGCGCGGGTGCGGTTGCCCACGGGGTTGGCGCCGTCCTTGAGCGTCTCGATACGCCGGACGTCCACGCGCACGGAGGCGTAGAACTTCAGCGCCTTGCCACCCGTGGTGGTCTCCGGGGAGCCGAAGAACACGCCGATCTTCTCGCGCAGCTGGTTGATGAAGATGGCCGTGGTGTTCGTGTGGGACAGCCGGCCCGTGATCTTCCGCAGCGCCTGGGACATCAGGCGGGCCTGCAGACCCACGTGGCTGTCGCCCATCTCGCCCTCGATCTCGGCCTTGGGCACCAGCGCGGCCACGGAGTCGATGACGATGATGTCGATGGACCCGGAGCCCACGAGCATGTCCATGATCTCCAGGGCCTGCTCACCGGTGTCCGGCTGGGACACGAGGAGGTTGTCGGTGTCCACACCGAGCTTCTCCGCGTAGGCCGGGTCCAGCGCGTGCTCCGCGTCGATGAAGGCCGCAATGCCGCCCGCTTTCTGGACACTGGCCACGGCGTGCAGTGCCACGGTGGTCTTGCCGGAGGACTCCGGGCCGTAGATCTCGACCACGCGGCCGCGGGGGAAGCCGCCGATGCCCAGGGCGACGTCCAGCGCGATGGAGCCCGTGGGGATGGTCTCGATCTTGGTGGCCGGGCGGTCGCCCAGGCGCATGACCGAGCCCTTGCCGTAGTTCTTGTCGATCTGCGAGAGGACGGTGTCGAGCGCCTTCTGCCGATCGGAGCCGGCCGTCTGAGACGGCGTGGGAGCGGATGCACCCTTGGACTTGGCTGCCATGATTCACCTCGGGTCTCAGGGGCCTGGTCCAGGCCCTGTCGATGTCTTCGCGGTCCACGCTAACGAGGGTGTCCGACACCCATAAGGAACCGGGCCGCCTGTGGAGCCCGCGTGACGCCCTTCGAATATACCTTCGAATCATGCTCGGTGCACGTCAGCTCCTGGGCGGCTGGTCCGGGCCCCACCACCGGGACTCGGGGACGTCCTGCGCGCGGCACACCGCGAACCACACGGACTTGGGGTCCACCCCGGCCGCAAGGGCCTCCGTGGCGGTGCGCTCCCCCACCTCACTCAGCACCAGGTCGTCCGCGAGAACCCGGCAGTAGCTGGCCCCGAACTCGTGGGACATCAGCTCCCAGAACGTGCTGACTCGCATGGCGTGAACTCCTCGGGTGGTGGTGCAGAGGCACGGGTGCTGACCGGTCGAATCCGGTGGGCCCAGCGAACCGGACGTCGCCGCACGGCGGACACGGCAGCGGACCCGCCCCCTGGGCGGGTCCGCTGCTGCTCCGGGCTCACGCGGTGGTGTGCCCAACGGGTCGGTGGGAGTGGATCAGTGGGCGCCGGCCGCCGTGCCTCCGCGCAGCTGACGCACCTCGCGGGTGAACTCGTCGGTCAGCTCGGACGGAACGGTGTCGGGGATGTAGTTGCCCTCGGCGTAGGCCAGCCGGTCCGCCACCTCGCGCAGCATCTGGGACATGGGAATGTCCAGTGCCGTGCAGATCGAGGCGAGCAGCTCGGAAGATGCCTCCTTCTGGCCGCGCTCCACCTCGCTCAGGTACCCCAGGGAGACACGGGCGAGGTGCGAGACCTCGCGGAGGGTGCGGCCCTGACGCTGCCGGACGCTGCGCAGCACCTCCCCGATCTCCTGGCGCAGGACGCCCACCTTGGCCTCGTGGGAGTCCGTGTTGACGTCATCTGCCACACCCACGTCCTTCCAACGGACGACACCATTGACAGACACGGGTTGCTTGGTCATGTGAATTGCCTACTCCTCGTGTGAACGAACGGGCTCTGCACATCCATCGGATGCGACGGGTTCGAGGTCTTGCGCCCTGACGGCTCAAGCTCTGTCACGCATAACGTGCTTGCATGTTCAATTGTTCCCTGCCGCCGGACGAAATGCACTAGGCATTGCCTGGGAGTGAGATTTGAGTCGCCAGTATGTCGATCGCGTGACGGACCGTGGCCGCGCGGATGGCGGCCCGGTCCCCCGGCAGGTCCAGGCGCTCGGCCCGGTCCACACCGGGCCCGCTGATCCCCACGAACACCGTCCCCACGGCGTGGCCGTCGTGCGGCTCCGGACCGGCCACCCCCGTGGTGGACAGCGCCCAGTCCACGCCCAGGCACGCGCGGGCGCCCCGGGCCATGGCGACCGCCACGTCCGGGTCCACGGCGCCGCGATCCTCCAGCAGCTCGTGGGGCACTCCCAGCACCCGTTCCTTGACCTCGTGCGAGTAGCTCACCACCGCGCCCTCGAAGCACGCCGACGCCCCGGCCACCGTGACGATCTCCGAGGCCACCGCCCCGCCGGTGAGGGACTCCGCGGTCCCCACGCTCACGCCGCGCTCCGTGGCGCGGTGCACCAGCTCGGCCGCACCGCACGCGGGGTGCGGTGCCCCGGAACCGGCCGCGGCGGCGTCGTGCCCCCGGCCCGACGCCGTCACGCGGTCTCCCCGCGCACCGCCCGGTTGCGCAGCTGCACGGCCTTGACCACGTAGTCGACGCCGGTGACCAGGGTGGCGGCGAGGGCGAGCGCGGTGAGGAACCACGCGAACCACAGCCACCACTCGCCCAGAACCGGCGAGAGCGGCAGCAGCAGCGCGATGAGGGCCGCGGTCTGCAGCACCGTCTTGGTCTTGCCGCCCTTGGAGGCCGCCATCACGCCGTAGCGGATGACCACGAAGCGCATGACCGTGATGCCCCACTCGCGCACGAGGATCAGAATGGTCACCCACCACCACAGCTCGCCCAGCAACGAGAGCACCACGAAGGCCGAACCCGTGAGCAGCTTGTCCGCGATCGGGTCCGCGATCTTGCCGAAGCTCGTGATGAGGTTGCGGGCCCGGGCGAGGTCCCCGTCCAGCTTGTCCGTGTACATGGCCAGCCCGAACGTGATCACCGCCGCCCAGCGCATGCCCGTGGAGTCCTGCCCGTGGGGCCCTCCGGCCCACAGGAACCAGATGAAGAACGGCACCATCACGATGCGCAGCGCCGTCAGCGCGTTGGGCAGGTTCCAGTTGGAGCTGTTGGGTGCCGGCTCCCCGTGCGGTGCGGCGGCCTGGTGTGCGGTCATCGTCCTGTCAGCTCCCATGCGTCCTCGGTGGTGGATCCGTCGTGGTAGTCGTGGGCCACGTCGGCGAGCGACGCCTCCACGGGGTCCTCGCCGTAGTCCACGGAACCGCCCACGGGCTGCGGATCGGGCGAGGGCGGCTCCTCCCCGCGGATCAGCGCGAGGGTCGCGGCGAGGTCGTCGGGCTTGACCAGCACGTCCCGGGCCTTGGAGCCCTCTGACGGGCTCACCACGCCCCGGGACTCGAGCAGGTCCATGAGCCGCCCGGCCTTGGCGAAGCCCACGCGCAGCTTGCGCTGCAGCATGGACGTGGAGCCGAACTGGGTGGTGATGACCAGCTCGGCGGCCTGCAGCAGGACGTCGAGGTCATCCCCGATGTCCTCGTCGATGGTTTTCTGCGGGGCCTCCTGGACGACGTCGTCCCGGTAGTCCACGGTCATCTGCGCCTTGACGTGCTCCACGACCTTGTGGATCTCGGACTCCGAGACCCAGGCTCCCTGCACGCGCATGGGCTTGGAGGCGCCCATCGGCAGGAACAGGGCGTCACCCTGGCCGATCAGCTTCTCCGCGCCGGCCTGGTCCAGGACCACGCGCGAATCCGTCACGGAGGACGTGGCGAACGCCATGCGGGAGGGCACGTTGGCCTTGATCAGACCGGTGACCACGTCCACGGAGGGCCGCTGGGTGGCCAGCACCAGGTGGATGCCGGCCGCACGCGCGAGCTGGGTGATGCGCACGATCGCGTCCTCCACGTCCCGCGGAGCCACCATCATGAGGTCCGCGAGCTCGTCCACGATCACCAGCAGGTACGGGTAGGGCCGGATGGTCCGCTTGGACCCGGGCTCCGGCTGCACCTTGCCGTTGCGCACGGCCTTGTTGAAGTCGTCGATGTGCTTGTACCCGAAGTGCGAGAGGTCGTCGTAGCGCGCGTCCATCTCCCGCACCACCCACTGCAGGGCCTCGGCGGCCTTCTTGGGGTTGGTGATGATGGGCGTGATCAGGTGGGGCACGCCCTCGTACGCGGTGAGCTCCACGCGCTTGGGGTCCACCATCACCAGGCGGACCTCGTCCGGGGTGGATCGCATGAGGATGGACACGATCATCGAGTTCACGAACGAGGACTTGCCCGCACCCGTGGCACCTGCCACGAGCATGTGCGGCATCTTGGCGAGGTTCGCGAGCACGAATCCGCCCTCGACGTCCTTGCCCACGCCCATGACCATGGGGTGTTCGGACGCGCGGGCCTTCTGGGAGCGCAGCACGTCGCCCAGTGCCACGGTCTCGCGGTCCGTGTTGGGGATCTCGATGCCGATCGCGGACTTGCCGGGGATCGGCGACAGGATGCGCACGTCCGCGGAGGCCACCGCGTAGGCGATGTTCTTGGACAGCGCCGTGACACGCTCCACCTTGGTGCCCGAGCCGAGCTCGATCTCGTAGCGCGTGACCGTGGGCCCGCGGGAGAAGCCGGTGACCTCGGCGTCCACCTTGAACTGCTGCAGCACGCTGGTGAGCGCGCTGACCACCTGGTCGTTCGCCTCGGAGCGCTCCTTGGCGGGCGGGCCCTGCACGAGGTCCGCGACGGGCGGGAGGCTGTAGGCGACGTCGCCCGCGAGCTTGAGCTGCTCGGACCGGGCGGGGATGGGCGTGCTGGGCGTGTGGGTGCGCGCGGCGTCGGCCTCGGCCGTGACGTCGAGCGCGGGGGCGTCCGAGGCCGCCGCGGTGTCCGCGGCGGGCGTGATCCCCTGCTCTTCGCGCAGCTTCTGGGCCTCCCGCTGGGAACGCGTGGGGCGCTTCTCGCCGGGGCGCGGCCCGGGCTCGGGGCTCGGCACGACCTCGGTGGCCTGGGAGTCCGCGGCGCTGGAGCCCGACGCCGCCGTGCCTGCGCGGGTGCCGGAGGAGCCGGCGCGGCGGGCGGCCGGCTCTGCGGTGTGGGATCCCACGTCGAACACGCTCGTGGCCGCGGCACCGCGCGCCTCCCGGCGGTTGGCCTCGTCCACCACGGCGCGTTCGAAGGCCTCGTCCCCGTCGTAGCGGTCGAGGTCCTGACGCTGCCGGCGCTTCTCCGCCCGGGACGCACGCTTGGAACCGCGTGCGGGCGCGGGATCCAGGTACGAGCGGTCGTGCTCGGGCGCCGAGAGGTCCGTGGTGCGGGGTTCGGTCTGACCGGTCAGACGGCGGTAGAGCTCGCGCAGGCGCGGGCCAATCTCCCCCACGGGTGTGGCGGTCATCACCAGCAGTGCCAGGACGGCCAGCAGGACGAAGACGGCGAGTGCTCCCCACGGGGTGATGAGT
This sequence comes from Kocuria rhizophila, assembly GCF_003667225.1. GTDB lineage: Bacteria > Actinomycetota > Actinomycetes > Actinomycetales > Micrococcaceae > Kocuria > Kocuria rhizophila. The sequence goes on along the minus strand of NZ_RCOM01000014.1, from coordinate 20,031 downwards.
GAGGACAGCGGATCTGCGGCGAGGAAGCCCACGAAGCCGCCGGCGCGCCACACGGCCTCGAAGCCGTCCCCGAGGTCCGGGGAGCCCCCCGCAAGGTGGGCGGTGCCGGAGCCTGCGACGGTGAGGGCCAGCAGGCCGATCGCCACGCGGTTGTTGGCCTGCGTGGGCTCCGGGTGGCGGAACACCCGGATGGCGAAGCAGAAGCAGAAGATGGGGAGCACCAGGGCCATGAAGCCGAACGTGCCGCCGACCACGGAGTGCACCCACGAGGCCGGAACCGCGATCGGGGCGAAGTCCACGCCGCGCAGGTTCCACCACTCCACCGCGGCGATCAGCACGGCGAGCACGAGCCACACGAGCGCTCCGCCGTCGCGGCGCTGCTCGGGGGCGATGTCCGTGCGCAGCGTGCCCACGCGACGCACCGCAGCGCCCACCACGTGTCCGGCCCCGGACCACGCCCCCACCACGGCGCGCAGCGCGGTGGCGCCGGCAGAGGGCCCCGCGGGCGTGGTGCGTGCCGGGGTCTTCTTGCCGTTCCTGGGGGACCGCGCGGGGGACTTGGACCGGCTGGTGGTCTTCGACGAGCGCGCGGGGGTAGTTCGTGACGCCATTGCTCCAGGGTACCCGGACGCACGACGGCCCGTCCGGTCGGGTGACCGGACGGGCCGTGGGGTGCGTGCGGGGCGCGGGGGCGTCAGGCCTCCACGACCACCGGCACGATCATGGGCTTGCGACGCAGCCTGCGGGAGACCCACGAGCCCACGGTGCGGCGCACGATCTGCTGCAGCTGGTGGGCGGTGTGGTTCTTGCCGCTCTCGCTCAGGGCGTCCTCGAGGGCCGCGGCCACCTTGGGGCGGATCTCGTTGAAGACCTTGTCCTCCTCGGCCACGCCGCGGGCGTGGATGTCCGGACCGGAGACGATCTTGCCCGTGTCCCGGTTCACGACGGTCACCACCGAGATGAAGCCCTCCTCACCGAGGGTCATGCGGTCCTTGAGGTCCGCGTCCGTGATCTCCCCCACGGAGGAGCCGTCCACGTAGATGAAGCCGCACTCCACCTGGCCGGTGATCTTCACCTTCCCGGCGTGCATGTCCACCACGGTTCCGTTCTCGGCGAGGATCACGTGGTCGTCCGGCACGCCGGTCTCCCGCGCCAGCTCGCCGTTGGCAATCAGGTGGCGGATCTCGCCGTGCACCGGCATGACGTACTCGGGCTCCACGATGTTGTAGCAGTAGAGCAGCTCTCCGGCACCGGCGTGGCCGGAGACGTGGACCTTGGCGTTGCCCTTGTGCACCACGTTCGCGCCCAGGCGCATGAGGCCGTTGATCACGCGGAACACGGAGTTCTCGTTGCCGGGGATCAGCGACGACGCGAGAATCACGGTGTCCCCCGCGTTGACCTGCACCTTGTGGTCCCCGTTGGCCATGCGGGACAGCGCGGCCATGGGCTCGCCCTGGGAACCGGTGCACATGATGACGATCTTGTCGTCCGGGTAGTCCCCGACCTTCTTCTGGTCCACGAGCACGTTCGGCGGGACGTCCAGGTAGCCGAGCTTCTCCGCGATCGCCATGTTGCGGATCATGGAGCGGCCCATGAGGACGACCTTGCGACCGCTGGCCACGGCGGCGTCGAGCACCTGCTGCACGCGGTGCACGTGGGAGGAGAATGAGGCCACGATCACGCGCTGCTTGGCTCGCGAGACCACGTCCGCGAGCACGGGACCGATCGCCTTCTCGGAGGGGATGAACCCCGGCACCTCGGAGTTCGTGGAGTCCGTGAGGAAGAGGTCCACGCCCTCCTCGCCCAGACGTGCGAAGTGGCGCAGGTCCGTGATGCGCCCGTCCAGGGGCAGCTGGTCCATCTTGAAGTCACCCGTGTGCAGCACGGTGCCGGCCTTGGTGCGCAGGAACACGGCCAGGGCGTCCGGGATGGAGTGGTTCACGGCCACGAACTCGCACTCGAACTCGCCGAGGCGCTCCACCTGGCCCTCGCGCACGGCCATGGTGAACGGCTTGATGCGGTGCTCCTGGAGCTTGGCCTCGATCAGCGCGAGGGTGAGCTGGGAGCCGATCACGGGGATGTCCGGGCGGCGCTTGAGCAGGTACGGGACGGCGCCGATGTGGTCCTCGTGGCCGTGCGTGAGCACGATCGCCACGATGTCGTCCACGCGGTCCCGGATGTTGTTGATGTCCGGGAGGATGAGATCCACGCCGGGCTGGGTCTCCTCGGGGAAGAGCACACCGCAGTCCACCACGAGCAGCTGCCCGTTGATCTCGAACACGGTCATGTTCCGGCCGACCTCCCCCAGGCCACCCAGGGGGACCACGCGGAGCGTGTCCTTGGCCAGGGCGGGGGGTTCAGCGAGATCGGAAGAGTTCCACTGGGTCATGAGACCCCTTTCATTGCTAGTTGGTCAGAGTGTCCGCAATCACCGACGTGCTCAGATCCGCACGGATCTGCTCCAGCTCGGTGTGCGTTGGTGCCACGTGCGGCAGGCGCACCACGGCGTTCGGCAGGCGGTCCTGCCACTGAAGAATGGTCTTGGCGGCCACGGCCCCGGGCACGCGCGTCATGGTGGCGCGCACGAGGGGCAGCAGCTCCGCGTTGAGCCTGCGGGCGGTCTCGAGGTCCGAGGCCAGCACGGCGTCGATCATGCGGCGGTAGCGCGCGGTGTCCACGTGGGTGGTCACGCCCACGAGCCCGGCGGCGCCGGTGGCCATCCACGGGAGGGTGAGACCGTCGTCGCCGGAGTAGAACACGAGGTCCGTCTCCGCCATGACGCGGGACGCGGCGACGAAATCCGCCTTGGCATCCTTGACGGCCACGATGTTGGGGTGCGAGGCGAGCGAGATCATGGTCCCGGGCTCGATCGGAATCCCGGAGCGGCCTGGGATGTCGTACATCATGATGGGCGTGTCCACGGAGTCCGCGAGCGAGCGGAAGTGGGCCTCGACACCGGCCTGGGTGGGCTTGTTGTAGTACGGGGTGACCACGAGCAGACCGTCCATCCCGATCTTCTCCGCCTCGAGGCAGAGGTACCGGGAGTGCTCGGTATCGTTGGATCCCGTGCCCGCGAGCAGGGGGACCCTCCCGCCCACGGCGTCCTTGACGGCGCGGAACACCGAGAGGTTCTCCTCGTCCGTCATGGTCGAGTACTCCCCCGTGGTGCCGCACACCACCAGGCCGTCGCAGCCGTCGTCCACGAGCTGCACGGCGAGGGCCGCGGTGGCCTCGAGGTCCACGGAGCGGTCCTCGTGGAAGACCGTGACCATGGCGGTGAGCAGGGTCCCGAACAGGGGCGCGGGACGGTCCGTGGGCGCGGGGAAGCTCTCGTGTGTCATGCCCACAGGTTACCGCCCGGACCGCGCGAGCGCCGTCTCGGGGTCCGCCCCCCGGTGCAGGGCGATCGCCGTGCGCATGGCGCCCCGGGCCCGGCGGCTGTCACCGCTGGCCGAGTAGGCCAGGCCCAGGCGGTACCACCCGCCCCAGTCCTCGGGGCTCGCCTCGACCTCCCGCCGCACCACGTCGAAGTGCGCGTCCGCGGCGGCGCGCACGTAGCGTCCCGACGGTGTGCGGGGCAGCTCGTCGACCGGCAGCTCGCCGCGGGCCGCGAGCTCGCGCCCCAGCCGCGCGGTGCGGGCTCCGAAGAGGATCTCCCGCACCATGGCCCACGTGCCCACCGCGGGGATCACGACCATGGCGAGCCCCAGCAGCTTGGGCACCCAGCCCTCGGTGCCCAGCAGCAGCCAGGCCCGCTGGAAGGACACCCCCAGGTAGAGGGTCAGCAGGGCGATCATGAGCGCGGCGAGGGCGCGCCCCATGGACCCGGCCTCGAGCACGGTGAACACGCCCGCGAAGACCAGCACCGCGATGATCCACACCTTGGACACGGACGGGATGGGCAGCAGCAGGACGGTGAGGACCAGCAGCAGGATGGCCAGCGCGGCCCACCAGCGCAGCCCGCTGCGCCCCGTTGCCCGGCTCACAGTCCGAGATCCATGTAGCCGTCCAGACCGTGCGTGAGCCCGGGGTGCTCCGCCACCCGGCGGATCCCCAGCAGCACACCGGTCATGAACGAGGCGCGGTCGAAGGAGTCGTGGCGCACGGTGAGCTGCTCCCCCGTGTTTCCCAGCAGGGTCTCCTGGTGGGCCACCAGACCCTGCAGCCGCACGGAGTGCACGTGCACGCCGTCCACCACCGCACCGCGTGCGCCGTGCGGATCGGACTCCGTGGCGTCCGGGGAGGCTCCCACACCCGCCCGTTGGCGGGCCGCGGCCACGAGGGCGGCGGTCCGGGCCGCGGTGCCCGACGGCGCGTCGAGCTTGCGCGGGTGGTGCAGCTCCACGACCTCGACGGAGTCGAAGAACCGTGCTGCCAGCTCCGAGAACTTCATGGCCAGCACCGCCCCCACCGCGAAGTTCGGGGCGATCAGCACCCCGGTTGCGGGGGACTCGGCGAGCTGGGCCTCGAGCTCGTCCAGGGCGGCCCGGTCCCAGCCCGTGGTGCCCACGACCGCGTGCAGCCCGTGGGACACCGCGAAGCGCACGTTCTCCCGCGTGGCGGCGGGCACCGTGAGGTCCACGACCACCTCCGCGCGGGCCTCGAGCAGCTGCTCCAGACCGTCCCCGCGGCCAAGTGCCGCGACCAGCTCGAGGTCCGGGGCGGCGTCGACGGCGCGCACCGCCTCGGAGCCCATGCGGCCGTCGCGGCCGAGGACGGCCACCCGGATCGGTTCTGCCATGTCCGTTCCCCTCATTCCTGCGGTTCCCGGGCGACGCCGGGTCCCACCACCGTGCGGACGGTCGCGTCCGCGCCGAGATCCGCGGCGAGCTGCTGGACGTCCCGGGACGTGACCGCGCGGATCCGGCGCAGGGACTCGTCCAGGTCCATGAACACCCCGGTCTTGAGCTCCGCGGAACCCAGCCGGGACATCCGCGAGCCCGTGTCCTCCAGGGCGAGGACGGTGGCCCCGCTGAGCTGGCCCTCCACCTTGGCGAGCTCCGCGGCGTCCATGCCGTCCTGGGCCAGGCGGTCCAGCTCGTCGCGCATCAGCCCGGTGACCCGGTCCACGCGGTCCGCCGTGCAGCCGGCGTACATGCCGAAGAACCCGGCGTCCGAGTACGAGCCGGAGAACGAGAACGTGGAGTACGCCAGGCCCTTCTGCTCGCGGATGGTGTGGAACAGCCGGGAGGACATGCCACCACCCAGGGCCGCGTTGAGCACGGTCATGGTGAAACGACGCTCGTCACCGGACTGCAGCCCGGCCCCGCCCAGCACCACGTTGGCCTGCTCCACCGGTCTGTTCAGCGCGCGGGTGCCCGTGAGCGGCGTCAGCAGCGCGGGGGTGGTGGGGCGGCGCGCGCCCGCTCCCCCGGCGGTGTCCGGATCCCAGCCCGCGCGGGCCAGCGACTCGCGGACCAGCTGGACCACGTTCTCGTGCTCGAGCCCGCCCGCGACCGTGACCACCAGGTTCTCGGGCCGGTAGGCCCCGCGGTAGTGCTCCCACACCGCGTCCCGGGCCACGCTGCGGATCTCCTCGGGCGTGCCCGCGATCGGACGCGCCAGCGGGGAGCCGTGGAAGACCTGCTCCGTGAACTGCTCGAACGCGAAGTCCGTGGGGTCGTCCCGGTCCATGGCGATCTCCTCGAGGATCACGCCGCGCTCGCGGTCGAACTCCTCGGGGTCCAGCACCGCGCCCGTGAACATGTCCGCGAGGACGTCCACGGCCATGGGCAGCGCCTCGGACAGCACGCGGGCGTGGTAGCACGTGTGCTCGTGGGACGTGAACGCGTTGGACTCTCCGCCCACTCGGTCGAAGGCCTCGGCGATCTCCAGGGAGCTGCGCCGGGCCGTGCCCTTGAACAGCAGGTGCTCCAGGAAGTGGGTGGAGCCCAGCATGCCCGGGGCCTCGTCCCGGGAGCCCAGACTCACCCAGAACCCCACGGACACCGAGCGCTGCCCGGGCATCTTCTCCGTGAGCACGCGGGTGCCGCACGGCAGGACCGTGCGCATGATGACCGCGCCGTCGGCGTCGTCGTGGACCGTGTGGGTGAAGCCTCCGGCCGGGTCCGTGTCTGGATACGCCCGAAGGCGGGCGTCCTCCGGGGAGCCGTGCTCCTCGGGACCGCCCGCCTTCAGGGGAAGGTGAACAACCGTCATCTGGTGCGGGTGACCTCTGCTCAGTTCTCGTCCTCGGACGCGGCGTCCGAGTCGGATCCGGCCACCACCGGGGCGAGCGACAGCTTGCCGCGGTCGTCCACCTTGGTGATCTCCACCTGGACCTTCTGGCCCACGGACAGGACGTCGTCCACCTCGTTGACGCGCTTGTCGTCGTTGAGCTTGCGCATCTCGGAGATGTGCAGCAGACCGTCCTTGCCCGGGGTGAGGGACACGAACGCACCGAACGTGGTGGTCTTGACCACGGTGCCCAGGTAGCGCTCGCCCACCTCCGGGACCTGCGGGTTGGCGATCGCGTTGATCGCCGAGCGCGCGGCCTCGGCGGAGGGGCCGTCGGTGGCACCGATGTACACGGTGCCGTCGTCCTCGATGGAGATGTCCGTGCCGGTGTCCTCCTGGATCTGGTTGATCATCTTGCCCTTGGGGCCGATGACCTCGCCGATCTTGGAGACGGGGACGTTCACGGAGATCACGCGCGGGGCGAACTCGCTCATCTCGTCCGGGGCGTCGATCGCGGAGGTCAGCACGTCCAGGATGTAGAGGCGGGCCTCACGGGCCTGGGTGAGCGCGGACGCCAGCACGGAGGCGGGAATGCCGTCCAGCTTGGTGTCCAGCTGGATGGCCGTGACGAACTCGGAGGTGCCGGCGACCTTGAAGTCCATGTCGCCCAGCGCGTCCTCGGCGCCGAGGATGTCGGTCAGGGCCGCGTACTGGACCTCACCGTCCACGGTGTCGGAGACCAGGCCCATGGCGATGCCCGCCACCGGGGCGCGCAGCGGCACACCGGCGTTGAACAGCGACAGCGTGGACGCGCACACGGAGCCCATGGAGGTGGAGCCGTTGGAGCCCAGCGCCTCGGAGACCTGGCGGATCGCGTAGGGGAACTCCTCGCGCGAGGGCAGCACGGGGGTGATCGCACGCTCGGCGAGGGCGCCGTGGCCGATCTCGCGGCGCTTGGGGGAACCCACGCGGCCGGTCTCGCCCGTGGAGTACGGCGGGAAGTTGTAGTGGTGGATGTAGCGCTTGCTCTTCACCGGGGACAGCGAGTCGATCTGCTGCTCCAGCTTGAGCATGTTGAGCGTGGTGACACCCATGATCTGGGTCTCGCCGCGCTCGAACAGCGCGGAGCCGTGCACGCGCGGGAGCACGTCCACCTCGGCGCTGAGCTGACGGATGTCCGTGAGGCCGCGGCCGTCGATGCGCACCTTGTCCTTGAGGATGCGCTGGCGCACGGTCTGCTTGGTCAGGGCCTGATAGGCGCCGTTGACCTCGTCCGCGCGGCCCTCGAAGGGCTTGCCCTCGCCGGTGAGCTCGGCCAGCGTGGACTGGTGCAGCTCGTCCGTGGCGGCCTCGCGCTCCTGCTTGCCGGCGATCGAGTAGACCTGGGCCATGCGCTCGCCCGCGAACTCCTCGACGGCCTGGGCGGCGTCGTCACCGAAACCGCCGAAGCGGGGCAGGTCCAGCTCGGGCTTGCGGTTGCGGGCCGCGAGGTCCGCCTGGGCGTCGCACAGCGCCTTGATGAACGGCTTGGAGGCCTCGAGGCCCTCGGCCACGAGCTCCTCGGACGGGGCGACGGCGCCCTGGCCCTTGATGAGCTCCCAGGCGTTGTCGGTGGCCTCGGCCTCGACCATCATGATGGCGACGTCCTGGCCGCCGTCCTTGGTGGTCACCACGCGCCCGGCCACGGCCATGTCGAACACGGCGTTCTCCAGCTGGGAGTGCTTGGGGAACGCGATCCACTGGTGACCGCCGTTCTCCTCGGCCATGAGCGCCATGCGCACACCGCCCACGGGGCCCTGGAAGGGCATGCCGGACAGCGTGGTCGACATGGAGGCGGCGTTGATCGCCACGGTGTTGTAGATCTCGTCCGGGGCGATGGACATGACGGTGACGACCACCTGCACCTCGTTGCGCAGGCCCTTGCCGAACGCGGGGCGCAGCGGGCGGTCGATCAGGCGGCACGTGAGGATCGCGTCCGTGGACGGGCGGCCCTCGCGGCGGAAGAACGAGCCGGGGATGCGGCCCGCGGCGTACATGCGCTCCTCGACGTCCACCGTGAGCGGGAAGAAGTCGAAGCCCTCACGGGGGTGCTTGCCCACGGCCGTGGCCGAGAGCATCGAGGTCTCCTCGTCGATGTAGACCATGGCCGCACCGGCGGCCTGACGGGCGAGCCGCCCGGTCTCGAAGCGCACGACGCGCTGTCCGTAGGAGCCGTTGTCGATGACGGCTTCTGCACTCTGGATCTCGGGACCCTCCACGGGTCACCTCCGTTTCTTCGTGGTGCGCAACCCGCGCGACACACCGGTCTTCGATCGAGGCGCTCGCACCGCTCCCGCGTTGCGAAGGCCACTGTCGAGGACCGCGACATGCGGCGGGCTGCACAGTCTGATGGTTGGTTCTGTGGTTGCGGGTCCTGTGGACCCGGTCGGCCCGCGTCACCGCGGGCCGCGGCGGTGTCCGTCACGGACAGCGCCGGGTGTGGTGATTCCCCGCGCTCCCGGTGGGGAGGGCGGGGAATCGCCGGGACTCACATCACTTGCGCAGGCCGAGGCGCTCGATGAGCGCACGGTAGCGGGCGATGTCAGTGCGACGCAGGTAGTCAAGCATGCGACGACGGCGTCCCACCAGGGCCATGAGGCCGCGACGGGTGTGGTGGTCGTGCTTGTGCATCTTCAGGTGCTCGGTCAGATCGGAGATCCGGCGAGACAGAACGGCGATCTGCACCTCGGGTGAACCGGTGTCGCCCTCGTGGGTGGCGTACTCGGTGATGATCTGGTTCTTGACAGCGGCATCCAGTGCCATGGGTAACTCCTAGAGTCAGTACCGTGACCGCCCGGTGCGTGAGATTCCCGCCCGGGGTCCGGGGGCGTGCCCCGGGGCCCGACCGCCACGGACCGCAGTCAGACCGTTGACCATCCTAGCCGATGCCGCCGCGGAGCACCGCACCGCTCCCCTGGCGTGCGTGTCCGAGCGGACTGGGACAATGGTGGCATGCACAGCACAGACACGTCCGACGACGCCGCCCTGTTCGCCGCCTGCGTGGGCGCACCCGCCGTGGTGGTCGCCATGGCCGAGGAGGCGCAGCCCTTCCTCGACCTCGCCACGGCCCGCTGCTCGATCCCCCAGCAGGTGGGAGGCGCACAGCTGCACGCCCTGGAGCTGGAGGGCCGGCCCGTGCTCCTGGTCCGCACGGGCATCGGGCTGGTCAATGCGGCCTCGGCGCTGACGTCCGCCCTCGAGCGGTTCGAGCCGAGCGCCGTCGTCTCCGCGGGGTCCTGCGGCGGGCTGCGCGCGGACGTGAACGTGGGTGACCTCGTGGTTGGGACCCGGTTCCGCTACGCGGACGCGGACGCGACCGCCTTCGGGTACGCGCCGGGGCAGGTGCCCGGCATGCCCGAGTCCTTCGATGCCGCCGGACCGCTCCTCTCCGCGGCGGAGCACCTCGCGGCGGAGGAGGGACGGCAGCTGTGGCGAGGCACCATGCTCTCCGGCGGCTCGTTCGTCACGGCCGAGAACGTGGGGGCCACCCGGGAGCTGTTTCCCGAGGCGCTGAGCACGGACATGGAGACCACCGCCCTGGCGCAAGTCTGCACCGGCCACGAGACCCCGTTCCTCGCGGTGCGCAGCATCTCGGACCTGTGCGGGCCCGCGGCGGACCAGCAGTTCCACCTGGAGCTGGACGTGGTGGCGGGGATCAGCGCCCGCGCCGTGTGCCGGTTGCTGTCCGCGCTCGAGGACACCACCCGGGCATGAATCCAGGATCACCGGGGATACTGTCCGGTGAGAGCAGTGCACCACACCAGCCAGGCATCGAGGAAGACGAGGAACGCATGAGCAAGGACAAGACCCAGGACCTCCGGGACACCGCGCCGGAGGTGGCCCCCCACGTGCTGCGGGACGGCCACAAGATCCCGCAGCTGGGCTTCGGCACGTACCCCATGGACGACGCCGAGGCGGAGGCCCTGATCCCGGAGGCCCTGTGGCGGGGGGACCGACTGATCGACACCGCCGTGAACTACGGCAACGAGCGCGGCGTGGGCCAGGGCATCCGCCACAGCGGCATCCCCCGGGACGATCTGTTCCTGGCGTCCAAGATCCCCGGCCGCGACCACGGCCGGGCGAGCGTGCGCCGCTCGCTCGAGGAGACCCTCACGCGCCTGGGCACCGATCACCTGGACCTGTATCTGATCCACTGGCCCAATCCGGGCGTGGACCAGTACGTGCAGACCTGGCAGGAGATGCTGGCCGCACGGGACGAGGGGCTCGTGCGCTCCGTGGGCGTGTCCAACTTCCTGCCGGAGCACCTGCTGCGGCTCGAGCGGGAGACCGGGGAGATGCCCGTGGTGAACCAGGTGGAGCTGCACCCGCAGTACCAGCAGGAGGCCCTGCGCCGGTTCCACGAGGAGCACCGCATCCTCACGCAGGCGTGGTCCCCGCTGGGCCGCAAGACCGACCTTCTGCAGGACGAGTGGCTCGCGGAGATCGGGCGTCGGCAGGGACGCACTCCCGCCCAGGTGGTGCTGCGCTGGCACGTGCAGTCCGGCATCGTGCCGATCCCCAAGTCCTCCAACCCGGAGCGGATGGCCGAGAACATCGACGTGTTCGGCTGGGAGCTCACGGACGAGCAGATGGAGCGGTTGCGCATGATGCACACCGGGATCAGCGGGTCCGGATTCGATCCGGCGGTGCACGAAGAGATGTGAGAGCCACGGCCGCGGGGGGGGGTTCTCTCCGCGGCCGTGCCCTCCGCACCGGGTTCCGGGGCGGCTTCCGCGCCAGTGGTGCCCCACCCCGGATCCGCAGGGTGCTCCGGGCCCGGGCGTGCGACCCGCTGCGCGATCGGGCAGCCGCTCAGTCGTCCGAGGGTTCGCTCTCCGGCCGGTGCCCGCGCAGGATGTCGCGCGTGCGTCTGACGTCGTCGCGCATCTGCAGCACGAGGGCGTCCACTCCCCGGTAGGCCACCATGCCGCGCAGCCGTTCCACGAACTCGACCACCACGGTCTGCCCGTAGAGGTCGAAGTCCTCCACGGCCTCCTCGGGGCGGTCGATCACGTGGGCCTCGACCTGACGGGTGACGCCCTCGAACGTGGGGTTGGACCCCACGGAGATCGCGGTGGGCCACCGGGCGCCCTCCTGGTCCACGAGCCACCCGGCGTACACGCCGTCCGCGGGGATGAACCCCGTGGCCTCCGGGGCCAGGTTGGCGGTGGGAAAGCCGAGCTGCCGGCCACGGGCCGCACCGTGAACCACTTCGCCACGCATGCGGTGGGGCCGGCCGAGCAGCTGGGCGGCACCCGTGATGTCACCCGCCTCCAGGCACGAGCGCACCCAGGTGGACGAGCAGCGCCGATCCTCTCGGCGTGGCGCGGAACCGTCCGTCTCATCGGCGTCCGCTGCCACGGGGGTTCCGGGAACGTCCTCCACGACAACCACGTCGAAGCCGTGCTGGTGTCCCAGCTCGCGGATGGCGGTGAGGTCCCCCGAGTTGTCCCGGCCCAGCCGGACGTCGGAGCCGATGACCAGGGAGACCATGCGCAACGGGTTCACGAGGTAGTCCACGAGGAACTCCTCGGGGCCCAGCTCGGAGAACTCCAGGCTGTACGGCAGGACGAGCACGGCGTCCACACCGGTCTGCTCGAGCGCGTCGAGCTTGTCCTCGAGGCCCATGATGAGGCCGGGGTGGGACTCCGGGCGGTGCACGAGCGCCGGGTGCGGGTCGAACGTGACCACCACCGAGTGCGCCTCACGCCGCCGGGCGGCGTCCAGGAGCCGGGTGAAGACCTCTTGGTGGCCCCGGTGGACACCGTCGAAGTTGCCGATGCTCACCACGGAGGGACCGAATCCAGGCGTGACCTCGTCCAGGCTTCTCCAGCGAATCACAGCTCTCCTCGATGTCTTCTCGGCTGGTGGCGCATCTCGTAGAGCCTACCGCTCCGCGCGGGACGGCCGCGTCACCCAGAGCCACGCGAGCCCCACCACGGGGAGCACGAGGGGGATGTAGCCGTACCCCGCGCCGAAGTCGGACCACACGCTGGCCTTGGGGAACAGCTCGGGGTGCAGAACGCTCAGCAGGCCCACGCCGAGCACGCCCACGAGCTCCACGAGCACCGCGGCGGTGGCCACGCGGTGCCAGCACGCGCCGGAACGGGACAGGGCGATCGTGGCCACCACGTAGACGGCGGCGGAGAACGTGGACAGCAGGATGGCCAGGGGCGCCAGGCTGAACTCGGTGGCCAGCTGGTACAGCGAGCGGACACCCGCGGAGAGGGAGAAGACCCAGTAGACCACGATCAGCACGCGGCCGAAGCCGGAGCTCTTGCGGTCGTGCCGCCGGGCACCCGAGCGGCGGCCGAAGCGCTGCTGCAGGGTGCTGTGCGAGGTCTCGCGGTCCATCGTCTGTCCTTCCGTGAAGTGCTGGGGTGCGGGGGCGCCAGGGGTCACTGGTAGTACCAGATGTAGTTCATGCGGTAGACCATCACGATCACCACGGGGCCCGCGGCCGCGAGGATCAGCGTGGACCAGCGGGACCGCTCCACGAGGGACCACACGAACGCGCCCGCCGGGATCAGCAGCGCGGTGAGCAGGTACCCCCAGTACTCCAGCACGCTGCCGGAGGCCGAGGGGCCGAGGATCGGCAGCAGCAGGGACCCCACGCAGTAGACCAGCAGGAAGGCCTCGAGGACCAACACCGAGCCCTGGGAGAAGTCATCCGGTGCCCGGCCACGCAGTGCCTGCACCAGGCACACCACGCAGGAGAGCACACCGAGGACCACCGCGGCCCAGAACCACCCGTCGTATCCCCACAGCATCAGTCGCCCGCCCGCTCTCCGTGTGTCGTGTCCGTGTCTTCCGTGGTGGCTCCGCTCCCCCGGTCCTCACCCGGGGTCCCGGGGGCCTGATCGGCAACGGCGTGCGGCTGCACGGAGTGTTCCGCCGCCGCGGGTGTCTCCCGTGGTGCCGGCTCGGAGAACGTGGTCCCCGCAGTGATCCCCAGCACCGAGGTCGTGTAGCGCTGCTCCGCACGTCCCCGGTCCTCGGCCAGGGCCACGAGCGTCCCGTCCGGCGCGAAGCACGCGACGGGGGTCTTCGCGGCTCCCCGGGCGGCGTCGTGGCGGGGAGTCCCGGAGGCCGGGATGCGACGGCCGTGGGAGAGGTCCGTGGCCTCCGTGGCCGTGAGCTCGCGCACCGGGAAGAGCTGCCGCGCGGCGTCGGCAATGGCCAGCGTGGTGACCGTGGCACCGGAGCGCACCTGTTCCGTGAGCTCCTCCAGCGTGTGGGCGGAGTCCAGCGTGAAGGATCCCACGCGGGTGCGCCGCAGCGCTGTGAGGTGTCCGCCCACGCCGAGGTCCTCCCCGAGGTCGCGGGCGAGGGCGCGGACGTAGGTTCCGGAGGAGCACGTCACGGTCGCGTCCACGTCGATGGCCGCCGCTGCGTCGGGGACACCGGTCTCAGCGGAGTCGACGCGCCGGATCGAGTGGACCTCGAACCGGGACACCGTGACCGGGCGCGCCGGCAGCTGCACGTCCTCGCCGCTGCGGACCCGCGCGTAGGAGCGCTGCCCGTTCACCTTGATCGCGCTCACCGCGGAGGGGACCTGCTGGATCTCGCCCGTGAGCCGCGCCACGGCGGCCATGACCTGCTCGTCCGTGATCCCGGCCAGCAGCTCGGGGTCCGCCGTGCGCGTGACGTCGCCCTCGGCGTCATCGGTCACGGTGGCCGCCCCCAGGCGGATGCCGGCGCGGTAGGTCTTGTCCGTGCCGGTCACGTAGGTGAGCAGCTTGGTGGCCTTCTCCACACCGATCACCAGCACGCCCGACGCCGCCGGGTCCAGTGTCCCGGCGTGCCCCACCTTCCGGGTCCCCGCCAGCCGGCGCATGCGCGCCACGACGTCGTGCGAGGTCCAGCCCAGCGGCTTGTCCACGACCACGAGCCCCGGGACCCTCGGAAGGGACGGGGCCGGGGTGGGGACGTCCTCTCGTGCGCCCACGGAGCTCAGGCCTGCGGGGTGCTGCGGGGGCCCTCGGCGTCGTCCTCGTCGGACGGCGTGCGGTAGGCGTCCTCTCCCGCCGCGTACTGGGCACCCTCTGCCTGGGCCGCCACCTGAGCGTCCTTCTCACGGGCGGAGCGCAGCAGGGTCTCCAGCCGGGCGGCGTCCGCGGGGATCTCGTCCGCCACGAACGTGAGCGTGGGGGTCAGCCGCGCGGTGATGTTCTTGCCCACCTCGGAGCGCAGGATGCCCTTGGCGGACTCCAGCGCGCGGGCCGTCTCCTCGCGCTGCTCCTCGTCCCCGTAGACCGTGTAGTAGAGCGTGGCGTGCTGCAGGTCGTTGGTCACGCGGGCGTCGGTCACGGTCACGAAACCCAGTCGGGGGTCCTTGATCCTGCGTTCGAGAGCCTGGGCCACGATCACCTTGATGCGATCGGCCAGTCGTGCGGCGCGTGCGGCGTCGGCCATGGTGGAACTCCTCGTGTGCGGGCAGCGCGGCGCGCTGCCGAAGTCAGGGGACGGAACCGCCGGTGCGGGACCGCCCGGGGGCGGCGCGTCCAGGACGCGCCCCGGTGCGGGGCCGGATGCCCGGGGCCTCCGTGAGGAGTCCCCGGGCATCCGGTCACGCGGTCGTGCGCACCGGCCGCGGCGCCCCGCGAGGAGCGCCGCAGCCGGTGGAGCCTGTCAGTCGCGCGGCTTCTCGCGCATCTCCCAGGTCTCGATGATGTCACCTTCGTGGATGTCGTTGAAGGAGCCGAGCCCGATACCGCACTCGTAGCCCTCGCGGACCTCGGTGGCGTCGTCCTTGAAGCGGCGCAGCGAGTCGATGGTGAGGTTGTCCTGCACCACGTTGCCGTCGCGCACCAGACGGGCCTTGCCGTTGCGGCGGACGATGCCCTTGGTGATGTAGGCACCGGCGATGTTGCCCCACTTGGAGGAGCGGAACACCTCGCGGATCTCGGCGGTGCCGAGCTCCACCTCCTCGTACTCCGGCTTGAGCATGCCCTTGAGCGCGCTCTCGACCTCGTCGATGGCGTTGTAGATGACCGAGTAGAACTTCATCTCCACGCCCTCGCGGTCCGCGAGCTCCGTGACGCGCTCCGCCGGACGGACGTTGAAGCCGATGATCACGGCGTTGTCCACCGTGGCCAGGTTCACGTCGTTCTGCGTGATGGCGCCCACGCCGCGGTGGATGACGCGCAGCTGGACCTCCTCGCCCACGTCGATCTTGAGCAGCGAGTCCTCGAGCGCCTCCACGGCACCGGACACGTCGCCCTTGATGATGAGGTTGAGGGTGTCGATCTTGCCCTCTGCCACGGCCTCGTCGAAGGACTCCAGCGTGATGCGCTTGCGGCGCTTGGCCAGCTGGGCGTTGCGGTCCGCCGCCTCACGCTTCTCGGCGATCTGGCGTGCGGTGCGCTCCTCCTGGGTGGCCAGGAACGTGTCACCGGCGCGCGGCACGGTGGACAGACCCAGCACCTGCACCGGGCGGGACGGCGTGGCCGCCTCCACGGTGCGACCCATCTCGTCGAACATCGCGCGGACACGGCCGTAGGCCGCGCCGGCGACGATCGAGTCGCCGACCTTCAGCGTGCCGGACTGGACCAGCACGGTGCACACGGCGCCGCGGCCCTTGTCCAGGTTGGCCTCGATGGCCACACCGCGGGCGTTCTTGTCCGGGTTGGCCTGCAGCTCCAGGGCACCGTCCGCCGTCAGCACGATCGCGTCCAGCAGGTCGTCGATGTTGAGGTTCTCGCGGGCGGAGACGTCCACGAACATGGTGTCGCCGCCGTACTCCTCCGGCACGAGACCGTACTCGGTGAGCTGGCCGCGGATCTTCTCCGGGTTCGCGTCCGGCTTGTCCACCTTGTTCACGGCCACCACGATCGGCACGTTGGCCGCCTGCGCGTGGTTCAGCGCCTCCACGGTCTGCGGCATGACGCCGTCGTCCGCGGCGACCACCAGCACGGCGATGTCCGTGACCTGCGCACCACGGGCACGCATGGCGGTGAACGCCTCGTGACCCGGGGTGTCGATGAACGTGATCAGGCGCTCCTGGTCGTCCACCTCGGTGGAGATCTGGTACGCACCGATGTGCTGGGTGATGCCACCGGCCTCGCCCTCGATCACCTTGGTGTTCCGGATCGCGTCCAGCAGACGGGTCTTGCCGTGGTCCACGTGGCCCATGACAGTGACCACAGGGGGACGCGGGGCGAGGACGTCCTCGCCCTCGGCCTCCAGCTCGGCCTCGAGGTCGATGTCGAAGGACTCGAGCAGCTCGCGCTCCTCGTCCTCCGGGGACACCACCTGGATCTGGTAGCCGAGCTCGGCACCGAGGAGCTGGAAGGTCTCCTCGTCCAGGGACTGGGTCTGCGTGGCCATCTCACCCAGGTGGATGAGGACGGTCACGAGCGACGCCGGGTTGGCGTTGATCTTCTCCGCGAAGTCCATGAGCGAGGCACCGCGGCGCAGGCGCACAACCGTGCTGCCGTCGCCGTGGGGCACCGACACACCGCCGACGGCGGGTGCGCTCATCTGCTCGAGCTCCTGGCGCTTCGCCCGCTTCGACTTGCGGTGCTTGCCACGGGCACCGCCGCGGCCGAAGGCACCCTGGGTGCCGCCACGACCGCCGCGACCGCGGAATCCGCCGCCGCCACCGGGTCCGCCACCGGGACCGCCACCACCGCGGCGCGGGCCGCTTCCCGGAGCCGGACGGCTGCCGATCGGCGCCACGCTCGTGGTCTGGCCGGGCATCATGTTCGGCGAGGGGCGCGGACCACCGGGACGGGGGCCGCCCTGGCCCTGACGGGGAGCGCCCGTGCGAGGCGCACCGGGACGCGGACCGCCCTGGCCCGACTGCGCGGGACGGGGGCCTCCGGGGCGCGGACCGCCCGGACGGGGCCCGCCCTGACCGGAGTTGGCCGAGCGCATGCCCTGCTGGGCTGCGAACGGGTTGTTGCCGGGGCGCGGTGCACCGGGCTTGGCAGAGCGCTGCTGGCCACCGGGACGAGGACCGCCGCGCTGCGCGCCGCCCTCGGAACGGCCCATCCCCTGCTGCGAGGCGAACGGGTTGTTCCCGGGACGGGGAGCGGACTGCCCCGGCTTGGCGCCGGGCGCGGGGCTCTTGCGCGGGCCGGGAGTGGCGCCCGCGGGCTTGGGAGCGCTGCTCGCCGGGGCCTCGGGGGTTGCGGACTCCGACGACGACGCGGCCGGCTCGGTCCGCTGCGGCGCCTCGGCCTTCGGGGCGGCGGCCTTCGGGGTCTCGCGCGCCGCGGGCTTCTCGGCCGGTGCGGCGTCGCTGGACGCGCCGGGCTTGGCGGGTGCCTTGGCGGCGGGCTTCGGGCCCGGGGCCGCGGGCTTCTTGGCACCCTGGGAGGGGGCCTTGGCCGCGGGCTTGGACGCCGCGGCGCTGTCGCCGCCGGCGGGGAACGCGGTGCGCAGCTTCTTGGCTACGGGCGGCTCGACCGTGGACGATGCGCCACGGACGAACTCACCGAGTTCCTGAAGTTTGGAAATTGCTTCCTTGGACGTGATTCCGAGCTCTTTCGCGAGCTCGTGGACACGGGGCTTGGCCACTGTTCTCCTGTCTCGGTCCGCACCGAAACAGGTACGAACCGTTTATCTTCCGTTGAAGCGGCCGCCGGACACGAGCGCGGTGCGCGGGTGTCCTGCACGGCTGCGGGGTGAGTACGTGGAGGTACTCATCGGCCGGCACTCATCGGTTTTCCATGGTCTTCTGACTCGCTTTCCTGGTGTTCGTCCTCCTGCACGGGCAGGAGCACGCGGAGCTGTTCCATGAGGTCCTGCGCGCTGACCGCGGTGCGGAACGAGCGGTTGAAGGCCCGTTTCCGGATCGCGAGGTCGACGCAGCGGGGGGTGGCGTGCACCCAGGCCCCACGGCCTCCCAACTGGCGGCGGAGATCCGCAACGACCCGGGGGCCGGCTGCGGTGCTCTCCGTCGTCACGCGGACGAGTTGATCGGGGGACGTCACGGTGCGACACCCCACGCAGGTGCGAAGGCTCGTGGTGCTCATCCCTGCTCCTCGTGTGCCATCCCCGTGGACCGCCCGGCGCCTGAGCGCGCACGATCCCGGCAGATGGTCCACCTGATCAGAGCACAGTCTAGCGCGCCGGGCGCCGTTCCCTCGAATTCCGCGGGTCTCAGCGCTCCGTTGCGCGGGACTCGGGCACGATGTCGATCTTCCATCCCGTGAGCCGGGCCGCGAGGCGCGCGTTCTGCCCCTCCTTGCCGATGGCCAGCGAGAGCTGCGCGTCCGGGACGACCGCACGCGCGGAGCGGGCTGCCTCGTCCAGCACGACGACGCGCGAGACCCGGGCCGGGGACAGGGCATTGAGGATGAACTCGGCCGGGTCCTGGGAGAAGTCGATGATGTCGATCTTCTCGTCCCCGAGCTCGTTCATGACCGCGCGCACACGCGAGCCCATGTCCCCGATGCACGCGCCCTTGGCGTTCGCACCGGGACGCGTGGCCTCCACGGCCATCTTGGTGCGGTGCCCGGCCTCACGGGCCAGGGTGACGATCTCCACTGAGCCGTCCGCGATCTCCGGGACCTCCATCTCGAACAGCCGGCGCACCAGGTCCGGGTGGGAGCGGGACAGCGTGATGGACGGGCCCTTGAAGCCCCGCTTGGCCTCCACCACGAACGCGCGGATGCGGTCGCCGTGGCGGTAGGTCTCTCCCGGGACCTGCTCGTGCGGGGGCAGCAGCCCCTCCACCGTGCCCAGGTTCACCTGGACCATCTTGGGGTTGTTGCCCTGCTGGATCTGGCCGGACACCAGCTCACCCTCACGGCCCTTGAAGTGGCCCAGGACGTTGTCGTCCTCGACGTCCCGCAGCTTCTGCAGGATCACCTGACGCGCGGTGGCGGCGGCGATCCGTCCGAAGCCGGAGGGGGTGTCGTCGAACTCGCCGATCCGGCGGTCCTCCTCGTCCAGCTCGGGCGCCCAGATGGTCACGTGGCCCGAGCGGCGCTCGACCTCGGCACGGGCGCCGTCGATCGCTCCGGGCGAGCGCATGTAGGCCAGCAGCAGCGCCTGCTCGATGGTGGGGATCAACACGTCCACGGGGATGTCCCGCTCGCGCTCCAGCAGTCGCAGGGTGCTCATGTCGATGTCCATGTGTCCGGCCTTCCTTCGCGCCACGCGGCTGTCCGGCCCGAGCGGGGCCGGGAACCAAACAGCGCGCCGCACGGGTGCGTGCGGTGCGCTGCTGCATGGGTCTCACGTCGTGATCTGTTGCAGGCCATGCTACATCGCCGGGCCCGGCCTCAGATCTCCACCTCGGACTTCGCCCCGCGGATGCTCGCGTAGTCCACGCGCTCGGGGTCCAGCAGCTTGACGGGCATGCCCTTCTTGGGCTGGTGGGAGCGCTGGACCACCGCGTGGTCGTCGTGCGCCTCGAGCAGCCGCGCCGTGAAGCGCTCGCCCTCGAGCGGCCGGATCCGCACCAGGTGGCCCACCGTGCGCCGCC
Source organism: Kocuria rhizophila (assembly GCF_003667225.1). Taxonomy (GTDB): domain Bacteria; phylum Actinomycetota; class Actinomycetes; order Actinomycetales; family Micrococcaceae; genus Kocuria; species Kocuria rhizophila. The sequence continues at coordinate 377 of NZ_RCOM01000014.1, read as the reverse complement.
AGTGCCGCGGCGTCTCGAGCGAGCGGGTGGCGCCCGGTGAGGACACCTCGAGCTCGTAGGGCGGGCCGGGCACGGGGTCCGTGCGGTCCAGCGCGTCGGAGATCTCCTGCGCCACGGCGGCCACCCGGTCCAGGCTCAGCGCGTCCGTGCCGTCCGGGAGGTCCACGAGGACCTGCAGGGTCCGGGTTCCGCCCTGTCCCTTCAGCTCGCACTCCTCCAGGAACAGCCCGGCGGCCTCCACCACGGGCTCCACGGCGGCGCGGATGGGTGCATCGTGCTCGGAAGTCATCGGTCCTCTTTTCGTGCGCGTTCTCGTGCGCGCCCGGCGCTCCGGGCGCCTGTGCGGGTCGGGTGTCCTCCCTATCATGGAGCAGACC
>NZ_RCOM01000149.1 GCF_003667225.1 Kocuria rhizophila | reverse complement strand
GGGTGCGGCCGGGCGGCCCCCGCGGCCCGCCCGGCCGCACCCCGCAAGACCCTCACGTGGCGGCAGCTGCGCGGGGCTCTGCCCGGCGCGGTGCGCAAGCTCGACCCCCGCACCCAGTGGCACAACCCCGTGATGTTCATCGTGTGGGTGGGTGCCGTGGTCACCACGGTGTTCGCCGTGGCGGAGCTGTTCACCGGCGGCGCGCAGGACTCCGGCGGCACCGCGGTCCCCGGTGCGTTCACGTGGGCGATCGCCGTGTGGCTGTGGCTCACCGTGGTCTTCGCGAACCTCGCGGAGTCCATCGCGGAGGGCCGCGGCAAGGCCCAGGCGGAGTCCCTGCGCCAGACGCGCACCAGCACCACCGCGCACCGCGTGCGGGACTACGACGACGCCGCGGACCCGGGTGCCCAGCGCGCGGTCACCGAGGAGGCGTCCTCGGCGGACCTCACCCTGGGTGACGTGGTGGTGGTCTCCGCGGGCGAGCTGATCCCCGGGGACGGGGACATCGTGTGGGGCATCGCGAGCGTGGACGAGTCCGCGATCACCGGCGAGTCCGCCCCCGTGGTGCGCGAGTCCGGCGGCGACCGCTCCGCGGTGACCGGTGGCACGCGCGTGCTCTCGGACCGGATCGTCGTGCGGATCACCTCCAAGCCCGGTGAGACGTTCGTGGACCGGATGATCTCCCTGGTGGAGGGCGCCGCCCGCCAGCGCACCCCCAACGAGATCGCCCTGAACATCCTGCTGGCGTCCCTGTCCATCGTGTTCGTGGTGGTCACGCTGAGCCTGAACCCGATTGCCTCCTACCCCGCGAGCCCCGCGAGCGTGACCGTGCTGATCGCGCTGCTCGTGTGCCTGATCCCCACGACCATCGGCGCGCTGCTCTCCGCGATCGGCATCGCGGGCATGGACCGGCTGGTGCAGCGCAACGTGCTGGCCATGTCAGGGCGCGCCGTGGAGGCCGCCGGGGACGTGACCACCCTGCTGCTCGACAAGACCGGCACCATCACGTACGGCAACCGCCGCGCCACCGCGTTCGTCCCGCTCACCGGGGTGGCCGAGGAGGAGCTCGTGCACGCCGCGGCGCTCTCGTCCCTGGCGGACCCCACGCCCGAGGGCTCCTCGATCGTGGACCTGGCCCGCGAGCGCGGGGCGAGCCTCGAGCGGGAGGCCGCGGGCGACGTCGTCCCCTTCACCGCGCAGACGCGGATGTCCGGGCTGGACCTGCCGGACGGCTCGCAGATCCGCAAGGGCGCGGGCTCCGCGATCGTCGCGTGGCTCTCGGAGGACGGCGCGCAGCCGGACGACGCCGCCCGCGGTGAGCTCCAGGAGCGCGTCACCAAGATCTCCCGCTCGGGCGGCACCCCGCTGGTGGTCGCGCACAAGCGGGCCGACGGCGCGGCGCGCGTGCTCGGCGTGGTGCACCTCAAGGACGTGGTCAAGGAGGGGCTCACCGAGCGCTTCGCGCAGCTGCGCGCCATGGGCATCCGCACCGTGATGGTCACGGGTGACAACCCCCTGACCGCCGCGGCCATCGCGGAGGAGGCCGGCGTGGACGACTACCTCGCGGAGGCCACCCCGGAGCAGAAGCTCGCCTACATCCGCACGGAGCAGGAGGGCGGGAACCTCGTGGCCATGACCGGTGACGGCACCAACGACGCCCCCGCGCTGGCCCAGGCGGACGTTGGCGTGGCCATGAACACCGGCACCTCCGCGGCCAAGGAGGCCGGGAACATGGTGGACCTGGACTCGGACCCCACCAAGCTCATCGACATCGTCGCGATCGGCAAGCAGCTGCTCATCACCCGCGGGGCGCTCACCACGTTCTCGATCGCCAACGACATCGCCAAGTACTTCGCGATCATCCCCGCGATCTTCATCGGGGTGTTCCCGGGGCTCGCGGTGCTCAACGTGATGGGCCTGCACTCGCCGGCCTCCGCGGTGCTCTCCGCCGTGATCTTCAACGCGATCGTGATCGTGTTCCTGGTCCCGCTGGCCCTGCGGGGTGTGAAGTACCGGCCCATGAACGCGTCCAAGACCCTGGGGCGCAACCTCGCGGTCTACGGGCTGGGCGGGATCATCACGCCCTTCCTGGGGATCTGGCTGATCGACCTGGTGGTCCGGCTGATCCCGGGC
>NZ_RCOM01000148.1 GCF_003667225.1 Kocuria rhizophila | reverse complement strand
CCCCACCGTCGCGGGATGCGGGACCCCCACGCCATCCACCGCGTGGTCCGCCGCGGTCCTCGCGGCCGCGCCAGCCGCCGCGCTCACCCTCGTCCCGCCGACGATCCGAGTGATCGCGGGAACCGTGCTGATCAGATGCGCTCAAGGGGTGTCTCCTACTGCGGCCTCAGGCCTTGGTGTTCAGGTCATCGACGGGCGATGTCCACTGGTCTGCTGAGCATTCTACAAACGGTCACCGACCGCCTCACAATGCCCTGGGCCCGTCCACGCCCTTCACCGCAGCGCCACGCGAGGACCCTGGTGCAGGGGCGGTGGCCAGGTTCCGTTGATAATGGAGCATGCGCTTGAGATCTCTCTCCCAGAACTTGCTCGTCCGTGTTGTCGCAGCCATTGTCCTCGGCAGTGCACTCGGAGCAGTCATGCCCGAGTGGCTCGCTCGAGTGTTCATGACGTTCAACGGTATCTTCAGCCAGTTCCTGGGCTTCCTGATCCCCCTCATCATCGTGGGTCTCGTCACCCCGGCCATCGCCGAGCTGGGGCGGGGCGCCGGCAAATGGCTCGCGGTCACCGCAGCGGTTGCCTACGGCTCCACCGTCTTCGCGGGGCTGCTGGCGTTCCTCGTGGCCCAGAGCAGCTACCCCTGGCTGCTGGGCGGAACACAGTCGATCGACGGGCTCGAGAATCCGGAGGAGCACGCGCTCAGCGGCTACTTCGAGATCGCCATGCCACCGGTGTTCGACGTCATGACTGCCCTCGTCCTGGCCTTCTGCCTGGGTGTGGGGATCACGTTCGTGCGGGGAACCACCCTGCACTCCGGCTTCGCGGAACTGCGCACCATCGTCATGCGCGTGGTGGAGAAGGTCATCATCCCTCTGCTCCCGCTCTACATCTTCGGGATGTTCCTGAGCCTGACCATGAACGGCCAGATCGCGCTGGTGATCTCCACGTTCCTGCGCGTCGTCGTGCTGGCGTTCATCATGACCATCGTGATCCTGCTCATCCAGTACGGGATCGCGGGAGTGGTGGCCAGGCGCAACCCGCTGGTCATGCTCAAGAACATGCTGCCGGCGTACGCAACCGCCCTGGGCACGGCGTCGTCGGCCGCGACCATCCCGGTGACCCTGGCGTGCGCCCGCCGCAACGGCGTCGACGAGCGCGTGGCCGGCTTCACGATCCCCCTGTGCGCCACGATCCACCTCTCGGGATCCACCCTGAAGATCGTGCTGTTCTCCACGGCGATCATGACGATCTCCGGCATGCCCATCGACACGTGGCAGTACATCGGGTTCATCTTCCTGCTGGGCGTAACCATGGTCGCGGCACCGGGCGTGCCCGGCGGCGCCATCATGGCGGCCGTGGCGATCCTGCAGTCGCAGCTCGGCTTCGACGAGACCGCTGTGGGGCTGATGATCGCCACGTACGTTGCCATCGACTCCTTCGGGACCGCATGCAACGTGACCGGTGACGGCGCCATCGCCGCCGTTATGGACAAGCTCTTGCGCGGGAAGAACGGGCGACTGCGCAACGCGCCCAGCGCCACGGTTCGCTGAAGAACAACCAGCAAACCGTCCAGGGGCGCGCCGTGCGAACACGGTGCGCCCCTGGCATGTGTATGGTCCGCGAGCAACTGAGGGGCATGGGTTCCATGAGCTCCCCGGCGTGGAGACTGTCCAGACCCATCTTCCTTGGTTAATGGGCCTCTCAACGGGCCAGGCACGGGTAGTCCCTGCCGCAGTGAACCAGAGGGCCGCTGCGCGCACAGACACCGGCCAGTAACAGGGGCGACATGCGTGCCGCGCCCGAGGCGCAGGACTGACCCGCGCATCGTACACAGGACTGGCGCGGGCAGCGTACGCAGGGCCGGCGCGCGCACCGAACACAAGGCCGGCCGGACACCGGCACAGGGAAGGCCGGACACCGGACACCGGACACCGGGAAGGCTGTGAGCCCGTACACCGGGCAAATCGACACGAAGCTGAACCAGCTGCCCGCCCTGTGCCCCGGAGGCAGACCGCGCATTCCGAAAAGCGCTGTTAAATGTGGGGAGGCCCCACCTGGTCCACTCGGTGTGAGTGGTCCTGGTGGGGCCTCGACCCTTTTCTACGTTGATTCCGGCGGTGACTTACTCTCCCACACCCTACCGAGTGCAGTACCATCAGCGCTGTGGGTCTTAGCTACCGGGTTCGGGATGGGACCGGGCGTTTCCCCCACGCTATAACCACCGGAA
>NZ_RCOM01000147.1 GCF_003667225.1 Kocuria rhizophila | reverse complement strand
TCGCGCTCGTGGCCCCGCGGGGCACCCCGCCCGACGAGACCCACCCAGGCGCGAGCGGTCTGGACCGTCGTCCCGAGGACGACCTGGACCCCCAGCTGCTGCGCCTCTTCGACGCCCTGCCCCTGCACCGCGATGCGGATCCCTCGTCGCTCTGCCGCGTCTCGGGGCTGGCGCCGGGGGACGTCCTCGCCGGTCTGGCCACTCTCCGGGAGCGCGGCCTGGCCACGGACTCGCTCCTGGGGTGGCGACGGGTAGGCTCCCAGCATGGCCGGCCAGGACGAGACCCCCGCTGACGGACGCACCCTCACGGACGGGCGCACACCCGCTGGCGGACCTCCCGCCCCGGGCGGACGCACACCCGCTGGCGGACGTCCCTCGGCGGTCGAGCGCACCGTCGCGGTGGGACGAGCAGCCACGAACGGGAGATCCGCTCCCCAGACGCGCGCGTCCCGGTCCGTCGACGCCGCCGAGCGGACGTCCCCGGCGACGAGCACGGAACCCGGGCCGCTCGATCACTACCTGCCAGGATTCCGTGCCCATCTCGGACTCGAGCGCTCGCGCAGCGACAACACGGTTCGGGCCTACACCACCGACATCGCGGACCTGTCGCGCTGGATGCATGGGACGGGCATCGACGACATCGACCTGCTGGACAGGGACGCCCTGCGCGGCTGGCTCGCCGACCGGCACCAGCGGGGACTGGCTCGCAGCTCGATCACCCGGGGCATCGCCGCTGTGCACACGTTCTTCCGCTGGGCCGTGGACACCCAGGGCCTGCGTCACGATCCGGCCGCCGGGCTCAAAGGCCCCCGCCCCGCCCGCCACCTGCCGGAGGTCGTCGGAGCCACCGCACTGTCCACCATGCTGGAAACTCTCGCGGACACGGCGCTGGGGGAGCACGAGGACGAAAGGGCTGCCGCGCTGGCCGCGCGGGACTGGGCCCTGCTGGAGCTGCTCTACGCCACGGGTGCGCGCATCGGCGAGCTGGTGGGGGCGGACCGTGCCCACCTCGACCGCACGCAGCACGTGCTCACCGTGACGGGCAAGGGGAACAGACAACGGCGAGTGCCCTACGGACAGAGGGCGGGGGAAGCACTCGCTCTCTGGGAGCACCGGAGGCCGGCCCTGGCAGGGCCGCGCGCCGCTGATGCCCTGTTCCTCGGGGCTCGAGGGGCGCGCATCGATCCGCGCGTAGCCCGGGGGGTCGTCGCGAGGGCGCTCGACACCGTTCCGGACACCGGCGCCCGCGGCCCCCACAGCCTGCGGCACAGCGCGGCCACCCACCTGCTGGACGGGGGAGCGGACCTGCGCAGCGTGCAGGAGCTCCTGGGCCACGCCACCGTGGCCACCACGCAGATCTACACCCATGTGTCCGTCGATCGGCTCCGAAAGGCGTATTCACAGGCTCACCCCCGAGCTTGACATTCGAGCTCGCAGTGCCCACCAGGTTGACCGTGGGTGGGCCCTGCTGGACAATGAACCAGAGTGCGGAAGTTCGCCCCGGCCTCGAATCCGTGGCGGACGTCACCTCGCTCGTTTCAACTGCATCACGGCGCCGGGCTGGCAGCGCTGAACCTCCGAGCAGGACGTTGGGGAAGACGTACCTACACGACGGAGGAACAGGCTATGTCTTCACCCACCACGCGCGGAGTGCTCTACGTGCACTCCGCGCCCCAGGCGCTCTGCCCCCACATCCAGTGGGCACTGGAATCCGTGTCGCATCGGCGGACGGATCTCGAGTGGACCCCGCAGAACGCCGAGCCGGGTTGCGTCCGCACCGAACTCGAGTGGTCCGGCCGTGCGGGCACCGGTGCGCTTCTCGCGTCCGCCCTTCGCACCCTGGGCCGGGTGCGCTTCGAGGTGACCGAGAACGCCAGCCAGGGCAGTGACGGGTCCCGGTGGTCCTTCACCCCGGACCTGGGCATCTTCCACGCCACCACGGACGTCGCCGGGAACATCTGCGTGAGTGAGGACCGGATCCGCTACGCCTTCGAGGCGGCCGGGGGAGACCCCGCCGCCGTGGTGGAGGAGCTCTCGCTTGCGCTGGGTGAGGCCTGGGACGAAGAGCTCGAACCGTTCCGCCACGCGGCCGAGGGCGCCCCCGTGCGCTGGCTCCACCGCGTGGGCTGATCGAGGGCACGCCCGACCACCTGCACACACGCCTCCCGGGCAGCGCAGCCGCACCTCCGTCCGCAGCGCGCGCTGCACCCCTCACGGCGCGCGTTGCACCCCCCCC
>NZ_RCOM01000146.1 GCF_003667225.1 Kocuria rhizophila | reverse complement strand
GGTGGACGCTGTGGGCACGAGATCATTCAACCGCATCGAGGCTGTGGGGTGGGCTGATGCTGATCCGTCGGCGATCCCTCGGGCGACCCAAGGGCAGCCGCGGTGGCCGTCCCCGGCCCCGATCTGACATGGGGACAAATCCGCGCGGATGCATGAACATTGGTAGAGTGGCCCGGACGATCCGCGGGCTGGGAGGTGCACGCATGAGCCTTCGTGAGCTCGATCGGGGGGAGCACCCCCGCGGAGCCACCACACCCCCCGTTCGCGGGACCGGCCGCCGGGCGTCCCGCCCGTGGTGGGTTCCGTACCGGCAGGCGGCCGTCCTCAGCGACGTCGTGGCAGTGACGACCGCCATGGCGGTCGCGAACGTCGCGCGCTTCGACGACGCCGCCTCGAGCACCACCGTGGTGGGCGTGGACTGGCTGACGTATCCCGCCATCTCGGCGCTGATCGGCGTGAGCTGGATCATCGCGCTCGCCGCGAGCCGGGCCTACTCGCACCACCGCCTGGGTTTCGGGGACGAGGAGTACCGGGCCCTGGCCCACGCCACCTTCGTGCTCTTCGGCGGTCTGTCCATGATCGCCGTGCTGCTGCTGATCGACGTGGCGCGCGGCTTCCTGGCGATCGCCCTTCCCCTGGGCGTGTTCCTGCTGTTCCTCGGACGCTGGATCCTGCGGCAGGTGCTCGTGCGCCGTCGCGCCGCCGGGGCCATGCTCGAGGACTCCCTGCTGATCGGCTCGCAGCGCGCGGTGACCTGGACCGCGGAGCACATCCGACGCATTCCCGCCGCGGGCTACCGCGTGGCGGCGGTGGTGTGCGCCGAGCCGGACGCCCCTGACGGGCTCACCCTCTCGGACGGCACGCGGCTGCCGAACCTGCGCCGCTGGGACCGGATCATGGACCTGCTGGACGAGACGGGCATCCGCACCGTGATCGTGGCGGACGACGTCCCCACGGACCGCAGGTTCCTGCGCCAGCTCTCGTGGCAGTTCGAGGGCACGGACGTGCAGCTGGTGCTCACGAGCCGCCTCACGGACGTGGCCGGGCCCCGCATCCACTGGCGTCCCGTGGAGGGGCTGCCGCTGATGGCGGTGGACACCCCGCAGTTCTCCGGGGCCAAGTACGCGCTCAAGCGGGCCTTCGACCTGGTGATCGCCGCCACCGGGCTGCTCGTGACCCTGCCGCTGCTGCTCGTCACCGCGCTGGCCGTGAAGCTCCAGGACGGCGGTCCGGTGCTGTACCGGCAGGAGCGTGTGGGGATCGACGGCACCGCCTTCACGATGTACAAGTTCCGCTCCATGCGGCCCGGCGCGGACGAGGAGCTCGCGCACCTGGCCGAGGCCAACCGGGCCTGCGCACCCCTCTTCAAGGTTCCCGACGATCCGCGGGTCACGCGGGTGGGCCGCATCATCCGCGCGTGGTCCGTGGACGAGCTGCCGCAGCTGGTCAACGTGCTGCGCGGAGACATGGCCGTGGTGGGCCCGCGCCCCCAGCTTCCCCGGGAGGTGGCGCAGCTGCCGCAGCACGTCCTGCGCCGGCTCAAGGTCAAGCCCGGGATCACCGGTCCGTGGCAGGTGGGTGGGCGCTCGGAGCTCTCCGCGGAGGAGAGCACGCGCCTGGACCTGTCCTACGTGGAGAACTGGTCACTCGTGGGGGACGCCATCATCGTGCTCAAGACCGTCAAGGCGGTCCTCACCCGGCACGGGGCGTCCTGAGGTGGGAGCTGCCGTGAACCCGTGCGCCCTGCTCGTCCAGCGGAGCGAGGCCCGTGCCGGAGCCCGTTCCCGGCACCAGGAGGCGCACCACGTTCTCCACGCCGGCGGCGATCCTCGCGACCGCGTCCCGCGCGGCCTCGGGCCCCTGGCGGAAGGGGTCTGCCACGTCGTCCTGCACCACGGCCGGTTCCTGCGACAGCAGCAGGTGGTCGAGACCCACCACGTGCCGGGGTGCCCGCGCCGCGAGCCGTTCCGCCTGACCCAGCACCAGGAGCTTGGCCGCCTCTCGGGGCAGCTCGTCCACGAGCCATGCCCGCTGCTCGCCGGCCATGCAGATCACGAGGTCGGCTTCCCCGACCATCGCGGGGCTCACCTGGCGGGCCCGGTGCCCCCGGGGATCCAGGCCGCGCTGCGCGAGGGCGCGGGCGACGTCGTCCGCCACGGGCTCTCCCCGCAGCGCGCCGATCCCCGCGCTGGAGACGGTCCACCCGCTGGAGCGGGGCAGAAGCGCGCGGGCGACGACCTCCGCGGCGGGGGACCGCGCCACGTTGCCGTGGCACACGAAGAGCAGGTGGGGCATGGCTGACAGTGTAGAACCGGGGGCGCGGGGCACAGC
>NZ_RCOM01000145.1 GCF_003667225.1 Kocuria rhizophila | reverse complement strand
GGGGGGAGGGTGAGCACGGTCGAAGAATAGCCGGGCCTGTGGGCGAGATGGGGGACAACACCCCGCGTTGTGCAGATGGTGCGCGCGCCTCCCCGTGCCGGCCCCTGGAGGGCCGTGCGGTGCACACCACGCGGCCCGCCGCAAGGACCCCTACTACGCTGGACCCATGTCCCTCCCCAAGATCGTGCTGTTCTACGTGTTCACCCCTTTGGCGGACCCGGAGGCCGTGAAGCTGTGGCAGCTGAACCTCGCGCGGCGCACCGGGGTCAAGGGCCGGATCATCGTCTCGGAGCAGGGCATCAACGCCACCGTGGGCGGGGACATCCAGGACGTGAAGGCGTACGTCCGCGGGCTCAAGGAGTACGCCCCGTTCAAGCACGCGGACGTCAAGTGGTCCGACGGCGCGGGGGACGACTTCCCGCGGCTGAGCGTGAAGGTCCGCCCGGAGCTCGTGACCTTCGACGCCCCGGACGTCATCCGGGTCTCGGAGAACGGCGTAGAGGGCGGAGGCACGCACCTGAAGCCCCACGAGGTGCACGAGCTCGTGGAGCGGCGCGGTGAGGACGTGGTGTTCTTCGACGGCCGCAACCAGCTGGAGGCGGAGATCGGGAGGTTCCGCGGCGCCGTCGTGCCCCGCACCGAGACCACCAGGGACTTCCTGCGGGAACTCGATTCCGGCGCCTACGACCACCTCAAGGACAAGGCCCTGGTGACGTACTGCACCGGCGGGATCCGCTGCGAGGTGCTGAGCGTGCTGCTGCGCAACCGCGGGTTCCAGGACGTGTACCAGCTGGACGGCGGGATCGTGCGCTACGGGGAGGCCTACGGGGACCGCGGCCTGTGGGACGGGTCCCTCTACGTCTTCGACGAGCGTCGGCACATGGAGTTCTCACCCGGGGCCAGGTCCCTGGGGCGGTGCGTGCAGTGCGGGGAGGGCACACCCCGGTACGTGAACTGCGCCAACCAGCAGTGCCGGCAGCTGTTCCTGTGCTGCGAGACGTGCACGGACACCGCGGCTCGCACCCGGTGCGCGGACTGTGTTCCCGTGACCGTCTGACCCACCAGCCGCTCGCACCACCCCGTGGCGGCGTCCGGCGCCGCCTCCCTCGAGAGCAGGAGACCACCGTGGAGAACCCGCAGCCCACCGTCACCGACGCCGCGGTGACCGCCCTGCACACCGGCGAGGTGCGGCGTCATCGCTGGGACGGCCGGGAGCTGGAGACCGCGGCGGAGAAGTCACCGTGCGCCGGAAAGGTCTTTCTGAGCGGCACCGGGTTCATCGGGGACGAGCAGGGCGATCTGAAGAACCACGGCGGCCCGGACAAGGCCGTGTGCTGCTACGCGGCCGAGAACTACGAGGCGTGGCGCGCGGAGGGGCGGGACCTCGGCCCCGGGGCGTTCTCGGAGAACCTCACCCTGCGCGGCGCCACGGAGGACCGCGTGTTCCTGGGCGACACGTTCCAGGTGGGCACCGCGCTGGTCCAGGTGACCCAGCCGCGCACCCCCTGCAACACCATTTCGCGCCGCTGGTCGGACTGGGACCTGCCGCGGGACATGGAGCGGACCACCCGCACCGGCTTCTACCTGCGGGTCCTGCGCGAGGGCCACGTGGGCGCCGGGGACGCGTTCGAGTTCGTGAGCCGACCCTCGGGCGCGGTGTCCGTGGGCGACGTCGTGCGCATCATGGCCGCCGGACCCGCGGACCGGGGGGCGTACCGCGGCCTGGCGTCCGCGCCCGAGTTCCCGGAGCAGTGGCGCCGCAAGATCCTGCGCCGGCTGGGGGAGGACGGACTGCTGTGAGCGCACGACGCCGCCCTTGTCAGGCCCCGCACACAACGGCAGCCCGGTGAGCAACCACCGAGTCACGACACCGAATCCCGAGGATGACGCCGCATGAGCCATGACCACGCATACCAGCTGCCGCACCCCCTCACCGGGCAGCCGTTCCCGTCCCCGGTTCCCCCCGGCTCGGGGTGGCCGGAGGACCCAGCACCGGCAGACGCCCCCGTGGCCCACGACGCCGCCGCGGTGCGGGATCTCGCGGCTACCGCCTCGGACGTGGACCAGCTCAACGGGATGGCCAGCGTGTGCCGTGCGTGCGAGCGCCTCGTGCAGTGGCGTGAGGACGTGGCGCAGACCAAGCGCGCATCCTTTGCGGGCGAGCCGTACTGGGGCAGGCCCGTGCCGTCCTACGGGGACCCGCGGGCGCGCATCGCCATCATCGGGCTGGCCCCCGCCGCCAACGGAGGCAACCGCACCGGGCGCATGTTCACGGGGGACCGCGCGGGCGACTGGATCTACGCGGCGCTGCACCGCGCCGGATTCGCCGAGCACGAGACCGTGAGCACCGCGGGCGACGGGCAGGCCCTGCACGGGGTCCGCATGGT
>NZ_RCOM01000144.1 GCF_003667225.1 Kocuria rhizophila | reverse complement strand
GGGGCAGACCGTCAGCGGCGGCGCCGGGAGGTGCCGAAGAGGGAACGCGTGATCTCCCGGCCCAGGGTGGTCCCCGCCGAGCGCATCATCGAGCGCACGGCGGGGTTGTCCATCACGGAGCCCAGGAAGCCGCCCTCGTCCTGGCGGGTGCGCGGCTGGCCCTCCTCCTGCCGACGCCGCTCGTCCGGCTCCTCGGCGCGGCGCTGCCGGGGCTCGTCCGGGTGCTCCACCGAGTGGTCCTCAGCCGCGCCCGCGTGGCCCTGCGGCCCGTCGAGACGTGCTCGCAGCAGCTCGTAGGCGGACTCACGGTCCACCGGCTGGCCGTAGGTCCCCATGAGGGGAGAGGCGCTCACGGCCGCCTCGACGTCCGCCACCGGGGCGGGCTTCATGAGGGACTGCGGGGCCCGCATCCGGGTCCACGCCACCGGGGTCGGGGCACCGGTCTCGGACAGCACCGTGACCACCGCCTCACCCGTGGCGAGCTGGGTGAGCAGCTGCTCGAGGTCGTACTCGCTGCGGGGGTAGGTGCGAGCGGCGGCCTTCAGGGCCTTGGCGTCGTCGGGAGTGAACGCGCGCAGGGCGTGCTGCATGCGGTTGCCCAGCTGCGCCAGGACGTCCGTGGGGATGTCCTTGGGGGACTGGGTCACGAAGAAGATGCCCACGCCCTTGGAGCGGATCAGCCGCACGGTCTGCTCGATGGAGTCCAGGAACTCCTTGGAGGCGTCCTCGAAGAGCAGGTGCGCCTCGTCGAAGAAGAACACCAGCTTCGGCTTCTCGGCGTCCCCCACCTCCGGGAGGTCCTGGAAGAGGTCCGCGAGCAGCCACATGAGGAACGTGGAGAACACCCGCGGCTGCTGCTGCACCGCGGCCAGTTCGAGGCACGAGACGACGCCCCGGCCGTCCTCGGTGGTGCGCAGCAGCTCGGCGGTGTCGAACTCGGGCTCGCCGAAGAACACGTCCGCCCCCTCGTTCGCGAACGTGGTGAGCTCGCGCAGGATCACCCCTGCGGTCTGCTTGGAGAGCCCGCCGATGCCCGCGAGCTCCTCCTTGCCCTCCGGGGACGTCAGGTGCACGATCACCTCGCGCAGGTCCTTGAGGTCCAGCAGGGCGAGCCCGTTCGAGTCGGCGTAGTGGAAGACCAGGCCCAGGGAGGACTCCTGCGTGGCGTTGAGCCCCAGCACCTTGGCCAGTAGCGTGGGCCCGAAGGAGGTCACCGTGGCGCGCACCGGAACGCCCGGTCCCTGCCCGCCCAGGCTGTAGAACTCCGTGGGGCTCGCGGTGGGAGTCCACGTCTGGCCCACGGACTGTGCGCGCTCGGCCACCTTGGGGTTGTCCTCCCCGGGCTGGGAGATCCCGCTGAGATCGCCCTTGACGTCCGTGAGGAAGACGGGAACTCCCTGGGCGCTGAGCTGCTCGGCGAGCGCCTGCAGGGTCTTGGTCTTGCCGGTGCCGGTGGCCCCGGCCACCAGTCCGTGGCGGTTGAGGGTGGCCAGCGGGACCCGCACCGGGGCGTCCGCGTGCGCACCGGACTCGTCCAGTGCCGCCCCGAGGTCGAGGCACGGTGCCTCCGACGCGTAGCCGGAGCGGACGGCCTCGAGCTGCTTCTGCGCCCCCGTGGGGTTCTCGGCCATTCTCAGACCTCCTCCGCGGAGACGATGTTCTCGCCGTTGGTGGGGGAGCCGCCGTTCTTGAGGGCGGCCAGCCGGGCCTCGATCTCCGTCTGCTGGCCCATGGACTCGAGGGCCTCGAACTGGCGGTCCAGGGAGGAGTCCGCGAGCTCCTGCTGACCGGCCACGCGAGCCTCCTCGCGGCGGATCTTGTCCTCGAAGCGGGAGACCTCGCTCGTGGGGTCCATCACGTCGAAGGACTTCAGCGCGTCCTGCACCTGGGACTGCGCCTGGACGGTCTTCTGGCGGGCGGCGAGCTCGTCCCGCTTGGCGGAGAGCTCCTGCAGCTTCCCGCGCATGGTGTTCAGCCCGTCCTTGAGCTTGGCGACCGTCTCGGTCTGCGCCGCGATCTGGGGCTCGGCGCCGCGGGCCTCGTTCTCGGACTGGATCTGACGCTGGATCGCCACCTTGGCGAGGTCGTCGAACTTCTGCGCCTCACCGGTCTTGCCGGCCGCGCGGAACTCGTCCGCCTTGTTGGACGCGGCGAGCGCCTTGGAACCCCACTGCTGGGCCTCCTGCAGATCCTCCGCGTGGTCCTTCTCGAGCAGCCGCAGGTTGCCGATGGTCTGGGCCACGGCGGACTCGGCCTCGCGGATGTTCTCGGTGTAGTCGCGCACCATCTGGTCGAGCATCTTCTGCGGGTCCTCCGCAGAGTCGATGATGGCGTTGATGTTGGCCTTCGCCAGCTGGGCGATCCGGCCGAAGATGGACTGCTTGGTCATGGTGTTCTCCTCTTCTCGTCACTGGACTGGAGCTGAAATCTTTGGGGCGCCGCGGGCCCGGGGCGGGTCAGAAGTTGCCGCCCACCCCGCCGTCGAAGCCGCCGCCTCCGCCGCCGAAGTCTCCTCCGCCGAATCCGCCGCCTCCACCGAATCC
>NZ_RCOM01000143.1 GCF_003667225.1 Kocuria rhizophila | reverse complement strand
GTCTCCCGGGTGGTGCCCCGCCGTCACGGGGTGCGGTGGCGCCGCGGTCTCCCGCGGACGACGCCGCTGCGGGCCGTCAGCGCGTCACGTGCGTGCAGCGCCGGGCCCGGTGGGGTCGTGGATCAGGCCCCCACGCGGAACCGCGCGAACGCGGTGGCGGTGGCGCCGGCCTCGGACAGCACCTGGCCCACGGTCTTCTTGGAGTCCTTGGCGAAGTCCTGGTCCACCAGCACGACGTCCTTGTAGTAGCCCTTGAGGCGACCCTGGACGATGTTCGGGATGATCTTGTCCGGCTTGCCCTCGTTGCGGGCGGTCTCCTCGGCCACGCGCTTCTCGTTCTCCACCGTCTCGGCGGGAACGTCCTCCTCGGAGAGGAACGCCGGGGACATCGCGGCGATGTGCACGGCGACGTCGTGGGCGGCGGTCTCCGCCTCGGAGCCGGACACGGCCAGCAGGACACCCACCTGGGCGGGGAGGTCCTTGGAGGTCTTGTGCAGGTACACGGCCACGTGGTCACCGGCCACACGGGCCACGCGACGCACGACGACCTTCTCACCCAGCAGCGCACCGGTCTCGGTCACGAGCTCGGAGACGGGCGTGCCGTCCACCTCGGCCGCGAGCAGCGAGTCCAGGTCCGCGGCGTCGGCGGCCACGGCGGCGTCGAGCACCTTGTTGCCGAACTCCACGAACGGCGCGGACTTGGCCACGAAGTCGGTCTCGGAGTTGACCTCGACCATGTAGCCCACGTTGTTCTCCGTGCGAGCCACCACGATGCCCTCGGCGGTGGAGCGGCCCTCGCGCTTGGTCACACCCTTGAGACCCTTGACGCGGATGATCTCCTGGGCCTTCTGGGCGTCGCCGTCGGCCTCGTCCAGCGCCTTCTTGACGTCCAGCATGCCGGCGCCCGTGCGCTCGCGCAGGGCCTTGATGTCAGCAGCGGTGTAGTTCGCCATGTGAACTCCTCTGTTGTCGGTTGTGTCCGCCCGGGCGTCCGTGGACGCCCGGGCGGGTCCGGTCACCATCGTGGGTCACCGGGGAGAATGGAAGGTGAACACCTTCCGCGGCCTCACTCGGCGGCGGGGGCGTCCTTCTGCTCGGTCTCGGCGGGAGCGGCCGGGGCGGCCTGCTCGGCGGCGGGAGCCTCAGCGGCCGGGGCGGCCTGCTCGGACTTCTGCCCCTCGTGCTGCTCGAGCAGCTCGCGCTCCCACTCGGCCATGGGCTCCTCGGCGGCGTTGGACTTGCCGTTGTGGCGCTCCATGAGGCCCTCGGCCACGGCGTCCGCGACCACGCGGGTCAGCAGGGAGACGGAGCGGATGGAGTCGTCGTTGCCCGGGATGGGGAACGCGACCTCGTCCGGATCGCAGTTGGTGTCGAGGATCGCGACGATCGGCACACCGAGCTTCTGGGCCTCGTCGACCGCGAGGTGCTCTTTCTTGGTGTCCACGATCCAGATCAGGGACGGGGTCTTGGTGAGGTTGCGGATGCCACCGAGGGTGCGCTCCAGCTTCTCCTTCTCGCGGCGCAGCAGCAGCAGTTCCTTCTTGGTGTACTGCGAGCCGGCGACGTCGTCGAAGTCGACCTCTTCCAGTTCCTTCATGCGGTCGATGCGCTTGGAGACCGTCTGGAAGTTGGTGAGCATGCCACCGAGCCAGCGGTGGTTCACGTAGGGCATGCCCACGCGGGTGGCCTGCTCGGCAATGGCCTCCTGGGCCTGCTTCTTGGTGCCGACGAACAGGATGGTGCCGCCGTGGGCGACCGTGGCCTTGACAGCCTCGTAGGCCTTGTCGATGAAGCCCAGCGACTGCTGCAGGTCGATGATGTAGATGCCGTTGCGCTCGGTGAAGATGAAGCGCTTCATCTTGGGGTTCCAGCGACGGGTCTGGTGACCGAAGTGGACGCCGTTGTCGAGCATCTGGCGCATGGTAACGACAGGCATGTCGTCTCCTCATGAGTATCCGGCGGCCCGGGGGCCACCGTGGGTTGACGGTTGTCGACCGGACGTGCCGGTCCCTGGCGCGATGCGCGGACCGTGCTCGTGGAGCGGGTCCGACGTGCCCCGTACCGGTTCCACAGGCGGATCCGGACCGAGGGGCACGCACCCGGAGGGAACGGATCCGTTCCGGGTTCCTTCGCGCGCGAAGTCAGTCACCCGCCGCCGCACCCACCCGCGAACGGGCATGCGCAACTGATGGCAGGGCAACTGCACTAGCCAGTCTAGCGCATCGCGCGGCACCTCCTCTCCACATCGCGCGCCCCTCCCCCGGCAGCACGACGCCGCCGCGTCACCCTGGTCCCATGGCTCACCCACGCAGCTCCGAGACCGCTCCGACCGTTCCCACCTCCGCTCTCGCCTTGGCGCTCACCGCCGGGCCGGTTGTCCAGTCTCCAGCGATCGGCGGACCGCCGGGCCCCGCCGCGGGGCCGGTGGCCTGTCCGGGCGGGGACGTGCATCCCAGGCTCCCCGGGCGGCCCGCGGCCACGGGCACGGAGTGTCCCGCACCACGGTGGATGGCCCTGGGCCTCGCGGCTCTCCTGACGGCCCTGTTCGTGCTGGGTGCCCACCCCGCGGGCGCGGCCGGAGCCGGCTGGGCGTGGCCGGTGTCTCCCCGTCCGGGCGTCGAGCGCGCGTTCGAGGCACCGGCCCAGAAGTGGCTGCCGGGTCACCGCGGTGTGGACCTCTCCGCCCCGCCGGGAACCCCCCTCCGGTCC
>NZ_RCOM01000142.1 GCF_003667225.1 Kocuria rhizophila | reverse complement strand
CCGAAGGGATCCTGCGTGAGCACCCCCACCGACACTCCCACGACCACCTCGCCGAAGAGGTCCTCGACAAGGTCCAAGCTCATCGTCTGGGCGATCCTGGCCGCTGTGGTGACAGCCGGGATCATCGCCTTCCTGGTCGCCCGCGGGTCCTCCACCGCAGCCGCACCGGAAGACGCCGGGCAGGTGGTGCGCGAGAACAGCCGGGTGCTCTCGAAGGCCCCGGACGAACAAGCCGTGCTGGTGGAGTTCCTGGACTACGAGTGCGAGTCCTGCCGGGCCGCCTACCCCTTCATCGAGGACCTGCGCGCCGAGTACGCCGACACCGTCACCTTCGTCCACCGCTACTTCCCCCTGCCCGGGCACCGCAACTCCGTCAACGCCGCCCTGGCCGTGGAGGCCGCAGCCCAGCAGGGGCAGTACGAGGCGATGTACCAGCGCATGTACGAGACCCAGACCGAGTGGGGGGAATCGGCCGAGGACAAGAGCGCGGTCTTCCGCGGCTTCGCCGAAGACCTGGGCCTGGACATGGCCGCCTTTGATGCCGCGGTTGCCGACCCCGCCACGACCGAACGAGTCCAGCTCGATGTGGCCGACGGTGAGGCGCTGGGCGTGGGCGGGACCCCGACGTTCTTCCTCGACGGAGAAGTCCTCAACCCGGAGTCCCTGGAGCAGTTCCGGGCCGCGGTCGAGGCCGCCGCCACCGACTGATCCCCGCCCCTCACATCCGGAGAGACCCTGCCATGACCACATCTGGAACCGCCGATCGCCCCCGGGCCTCCGAGCCGATCCCGGAGGCCGCGACCGAGACTCACCTGCCCGCCTTCGCCCGTCACCGCCCCTTCGCGATCCTGCTGCTGGTGACCGGGGTGATCGGCTGGATCGCCTCAGCGATCCTGGTGCTCGAGCGCCTGGCCCTCTACCGCGACCCCGGCCACGTCACCAGCTGCGACATCAACCCCTGGGTGTCCTGCGGGCAGGTGATGGGCACCTGGCAGTCGGAACTGTTGGGCTTCCCCAATCCGCTGATCGGCATCGTCGCCTTCGCCGTGGTCATCACCACCGCCATGGCGGCCCTCTCCGGGGCGCGGTTCGGGCGCTGGTACTGGGCCGGCCTGCAGGTCGGGGTCACCGCCGGGGCAGTGTTCGTGGTCTGGCTGTGGTCCCAGGCGCTGTTCTCCATCTACATCCTGTGCCTGTACTGCATGATCGTGTGGGCGGCGATGATCCCCCTGACCATCCTGCTCACCGTCCGCAACCTCGCCCACGGCGTGATCCCCGCCCCGGCGGGGCTGGTGCGCTTCGCCACCGAATGGGCCTGGACCCTGATCGCCATCACCTACGTCGCGGTGGCCGCCTCGGTGTTCTTCCGCTTCTTTTCTACCTTCACCGGCCTCTGATCAACCACTGAGCGACCTCGGCCCCGGCGCCCCTCAGCGAGGAGTCCCGGGGCCGTGGCCTGTGCCGGTTCAGAGGCGCGGGCACCGGCAGGCGAGCAACATCACATCGCCAACAGACGATCAATCGGTTTTAAGCGATAGCATCGATTCATGACGAACAGCAGTTGTGCGACCACGCTGTCTCCGGCCGTGGCCCTGTTCCACTCCCTGTCCGACCCCACCCGACTGACCATCTCGGCCCGTCTAGCCCAAGGCGAAGCCAGGGTGCGGGACCTGGTCGAGGAGACCGGTCTGGCCCAATCCACCGTCTCCGCGCACATGGGATGCCTGCGCGAATGCGGGCTGGTAGTCGGGCGCACCGAGGGGCGCTAGACCTTCTACGCCCTGGCCCGCCTGGAGCTGCTGGATCTGCTAGCCACCGCCGAGACGCTGCTGGCGGCTACCGGGTCGAAGGTCGCCCTCTGCCCCACCTACGGCACCACCACGGAAGAAGACCGATGAGCAACCCCACCACCACCCTGTCTCCTACGGAGACCGAAGCCCTGACTCGCCGCGGGCTGCGCCTGGCCCAGTTCACCGTCGGCTACAACGTCATCGAAGGCATCGTCGCCGTCACCGCCGGTCTGATGGCCGGGCTGGTTTCGGTGGTCGGCTTCGGCATCGACTCGGGCATCGAGTCCATCGCCGCCGTACTGGTGGCCCTGCGCCTCTCCGCCCGACTGCGCCACGGCGAGACCGATGAGCACAAGGAGAAGATCACCCTGCGCCTGGTGGCGGTGACCTTCTTCATCCTCGCCGCCTACGTCACCTTCGAGGGCATCCGCTCCCTGATCGAAGGGGAGACCCCGGAGTCCTCCCCGGTGAGCATCATCATCCTGGTGGCCTCGCTGATCATCATGCCGATCCTGGCCGCAGCCAAGAAGAAGGTCGGCACCGCCCTGGGTGACAACCTCATCCTCGCTGATGCTGCCGAGACGAAGATCTGCGTGCTGCTGTCGATCTCCACCCTGGCCGGGCTGATCATCTTCGCGCTGACCGGCGCGGCCTGGGTGGACCCGGTGGCCGGGTTCGTTATCGCCGCCTTCGCGATCATGGAAGGCAAGGAAGCCTGGGAAGGCGAGCTCGTCGAGGACGACGACGATGACGACTGACCAGCACCTCGCCCCGGCCGGGACAGTGACCGCCGGGCACGAGTCCGGCGGCCGCGATCACCGCGATCGTCCGCTTGAGGACCTCGACACCGCCGGCTACTGATCCCGGACTGGCCGCCCACGGAGGGGCCTTGCCGAAGGCAGGGCCCCTCCCCCCTTTCACC
>NZ_RCOM01000141.1 GCF_003667225.1 Kocuria rhizophila | reverse complement strand
AGGTGTGGCTCGGGGACCGCGGGGACGAGGGCCGCACCGCCGCGGAGAGCGGACTGTGGACCTCGGCCACCCCGGTGGTCACCGCACCCCCGCGTTCCACCTCCGCCCCGCGCCAGGGGGCGGCCACCCGCAACGTGTCCAGCGCGGACGGGCGCCGCACCACGCGGCGCATCATGGGTGTGGACGTGGCCCGGGGCTTCGCCCTGGTGGGCATGATCGCGGTGCACGTGCTGCCCGCGGTCGCGGACGTGGAGGGCAATCCCTCCCTGGAGTGGCGGCTGTTCGCGGGGCACTCCGCGGCACTGTTCGCGACCCTCGCCGGGGTGAGCCTGGCGTTCATGACCGGGGGGCGCAACCCGCGGCGTGGCCGGGACGGCGCGCGGGCACGGGTGTCCATCCTGGTGCGCGCGCTGGTGCTGTTCCTCATCGGGCTGAGCATCAACCTGCTGGAGCTGCCGGTCTACAACATCCTCATCTACTACGGCCTGATGTTCCTGGTGGCCATACCGTTCACGCTGCTGAGCGTGCGGTGGCTGCTGGTGTCCTCGGCGGTCTTCGCCGTGGTGATGCCCTTCGTGATGCAGTGGTCCCTGTCCGTCCTGCCCGCGCACGTGTACGGCAACCCCGGGTTCGCCGAGCTGCTCACCGATCCGGGGGCCGTCCTGGCTGAGCTGTTCCTCACGGGAACGTACCCCGCCCTGCCGTGGATGACGTTCATCTGCCTGGGCATGGCCCTGGGCCGGCTGCCGCTGTCCCGGGACCGGGTGCAGGTGGTGCTCGTGATCGTGGGCGCTGTGGTCGCGGCCGCGGCCCGTGGGATCTCCATGCTGATGCTCATGCGCTTCGAGCTGGAGAACGCCCTGATCGAGGCCACTCCGTGGATGACCTCTGACGACGTGTGGAACATCCAGGTCTACGGTCCGGACCCCCAGCTGCCGGACACGTCCTACCTGTGGCTGCTGCTCTCCGGGCCGCACACCAACACCCCGTTCGCGCTGCTGGAGAGCGCCGGTCTGGCCATGGTGGCCCTCGGCGCGTTCCTGCTGCTGTGCCGCGTGATCGGCAAGTGGCTGACCTGGCTGGGCGCCATGGGCTCGATGACCCTCACGCTCTACGTGAGCCACCTGGTGCTGCTGGCGTTCGTGTGGACGGACACCACGCCCTGGTTCTGGTTCATCGTGCAGGTGGTCGTCGCCGCGCTGTTCGCGGTGGCCTGGCAGCAGGCCGTGGGCAACGGTCCGCTCGAGCGCCTGGTCACCAGGGTGTCCAAGGGAGCTGCCGCCGCGGTCGTGCCGCCCGAGAAGGCGCCCCCGCGGCGTCGGGCGCAGACGCCCCGGCGGTAGCCGGCCCCGCAGCCGACTTGCAGACGGACCCTCAGCCCACCGGGCGGGGGTCCGTCTGCCACGCCACGGCCAGCCGGGCGTTCTCCGCAGAGCGGGTGCGCACGTCGCTCACGGTCCACCCGTGGCCGTAGTCGGCGCGCGCCGCCGGGCCGATGCGGATGCCCGCGGGGTCACGCGACAGCCCGGTCTCCCACCCCTTCACGAGCGCCTCCACACGCACCCAGGTCCGGGTCACGTCCGCGGCCCGACGCCGCCCGCGCAGCCTCGCGAGCCGCTCCCGGTCTGCGGGGTGCAGGACGTCGAGCAGCACACCCGCCTCCACGTCGCTCTGGATCCGTTCCACGTCCACGCCCACGCGGCGCTGAGCCGTGACGAGCGCGACCACGCCCGCGGTGCGCGACACGGAGAAGTGGACGGGCTGCACGGGCGCCCACACGGAGCCGGTGACGCTGCCGGCGGGGGCCGGGGGGGCGGCGTCGTCCGCGCTGGAGACCGACGCCGCCCGGCCGTGAACCGGACGCGGCGCGCCGGTGCGTGGGTCGTGGGTCACCGGCACCTCGTGGGGCCGGCAGCCCAGGCGGTGCGCGAGGACGTGGCGCAGCGCCACCCGTGACACCGTGAACAGTTCGCGGGCGCGGGCCTCCTGGACGGTCTCCGCCCGCGCGAGCTCGAGCTCGCTCAGACACCCTGACGCCGAGAAGGCCCAGGGGGCGAACTCCGCGAGGGGCAGCACGTGCAGGGTGAGGTCCGCCGGAGCTCCGGGGACCCTGCGTCGGTGGTCCGCCCACACCGGCTGCCGCAGAGTGGTGGTTCCCGCGTTCACCTCGTGCCCCCGTCAGTCTGAGTCAGGGCCCGGTGCAGCAGCTCGGGGTGCTCGAGCAGGCCGTGGTGGCCACCGGGGACGGTGAGCGTGGTGCACTCCGCGTCCGTGCTCCGGGCCCAGCCGGCCATGGACCGCGCCGAGGCCGTGCGGTCCTGCTCTGCGCACACGAGCAGCAGCGGGGTGCGCAGCCGCGGTGGAGCGGCGTCGTGGGACAGCGAGGCCCGCAGATCCGCGCGCAGCGGGGCGAGGACCATGGCCCGCAGATCAGGGTCGCGCAGCAGCTCCTCCGGGGTGCCCCCGAGCTCCTGGAGCCACGCGGCCAGGGCGGCGTCGTCCTCCAGAACGGCACGGAGTTCGGGATCGGGATCCGGTGGGACGCTCTTGGCGGAGAGCACCACCCGCCGCAGCCGGCCGGGACGCTCGCGGTCCACGGCCGCGGCGAACTCCGCGGCGAGCAGAGCCCCGAAGGAGTGGCCCAGGACGGTGGTGGGCAGCTCGTCGGCGTCGAGCACGGGCAGCATCAGCTCGAGCGCCTCGGCCACCCCGGTGCGCACGTCCACGGGCGTGGGATCCGCCATGCGGGACTCGCGCCCCGGGCGGCGGTGGACGAGGACCTCCGTGCCGGGGGCCTGGAAGACCCGCCCGGACAGGGCCCCCGCGCCGGCGTGGGGGAAGACGACGAGACGGCGCTGCGGGGCGGCGTCGCCGGTGAACCAGCGCGCCAGGGCCGTGGTGGGGGGAGGGGTGGTGGCCAACGTCCCGGAC
>NZ_RCOM01000140.1 GCF_003667225.1 Kocuria rhizophila | reverse complement strand
CCGCGGCACGGGATCAGGGGGATGTGCCGGGGCCTGGGGGGACAAGAGCCAGGCCCATCCTATGGGGAGGGTCACGAAATGGTGACGATTGTTCCGCGAGTGTCGTCATCCGCTGCGCCGGGCCAGGCACTGGCCCGCACAGCACGACGCCCGGCCCACCGTGCGGTGGACCGGGCGTCGACGGGGGAGTGTCCCTGGGTTACTTGGACTTCCCGAAGTTCGCGAACCGCTGGTTGAAGCGCTCCACGCGGCCGGCGGAGTCCATGATGCGCTGCTTGCCCGTGTAGAACGGGTGGGACTCGGAGGAGATCTCGACCTCGATGATCGGGTACTCGTTGCCGTCCTCCCACGTCTCCGTCTTGGAGGAGGTGGCGGTGGAACGAGTCAGGATGACCTTGCCGGAAGCGAGGTCACGGAAGAGAACCGGGTGGTAATCCGGGTGGATGTCAGCCTTCATGGTGTCAACCTTCTGTAGGTGCCTGGATTTTGCCAGGCACGGCGTTGCTCGGACGCGGCGCGCTCGAGAGTGAGCACACCAACCGCCCATGGTACGCCTCCGGCCCACGTCGGTCGATTCGACCCACGCGTGCATACCATCAGGAGAGGAATCCACGGGCAACGGGTTGAGGCGCCCCACAAGAGCGCAACACCCGGCACCACACCCCGTGCCACCACTCGCAGCGGAGGTCAGTGAATGAGCACGTCACGCGCAAACGGAGAGTACAAGGTCCCCGGCGGGAAGCTGGTGGTCGCGGACTTCACCGTCCAGGACCACCGGCTGGCCGAGGTCTCCGTCAACGGCGACTTCTTCCTGGAGCCCGACGAGGCGCTCGCCGACATCAACGCCGCCCTCACCGGTCTGCACGAGGACACCGATCCGCAGGAGATGACGGCAAGGATCGAGGCGGCCCTGCCGCGCGACGCCGTGCTGTTCGGCTTCGACGCCCGCTCCGTGGTGATTGCCGTGCGCCGCGCGCTGGCCAAGGCCACGAGCTGGAGCGACCACGAGTGGCAGGTGGTCCCCGCGCAGGTGCGCCCCACCCTGGAGAACCTGGCCCTGGACGAGGTCCTCGCCAGGGAGGTGGGAGCCGGCCACCGTCCGCCCACGCTGCGGTTCTGGGACTGGGACGAGCCCGCGGTGGTCATCGGCTCGTTCCAGTCCGTGCGCAACGAGGTGGACGCGGAGGGGGCGCGGCGCCACGGGGTGCAGGTGGTCCGCCGCGTCTCCGGCGGCGGGGCCATGTTCATGGAGGCGGGCAACTGCATCACGTACTCCCTCTACATCCCCCAGACCCTGGTGGACGGGATGAGCTTCGCGGAGTCCTACCCGTTCCTGGACGCGTGGGTCATGCAGGGGTTCGCGGACCTCGGGGTGGAGGCGTTCTACGTGCCCCTCAACGACATCGCCACGCCGCAGGGCAAGATCGGGGGAGCGGCCCAGAAACGCTTCGCCAACGGCGGGATGGTCCACCACGTGACCATGAGCTACGACATCGACGCGGACAAGATGACGGACGTGCTGCGGATCGGCAAGGAGAAGATCTCGGACAAGGGCATCCGTTCCGCCAAGAAGCGCGTGGACCCGCTGCGACGCCAGACCGGCATGGCTCGTGGGGATGTGATCTCGGCCCTGACCCGCACGTTCGCGGAACGCTACGGGGCCCAGGTTGGTAAGGTCTCAGACAGCGAACTCGCCACGGCCCGGAATCTCGTGGAGCACAAGTTCGGCACGGAGGAGTGGATCCACAGGGTGCCGTAGCTAGGATGTGCGAAAGCACTCACCGCACCGCGCCAGCCCCCGGTAGGACGCGCCCCGTCCCACGGGGGCGCGGCACCGGTTCCCGGTGGGTCTCGCGCGAGTCATGTCCCCCCAGCCTCGGAGAGCCACGTGTCCACACATCCGGTCGAGTTCGACGACGACCAGCCCACCCCCCGCAAGAAGCACACCGGGAGGAACATCCTCCTGGTGCTCCTCGGCATCGTCCTGGTGATCGGCGTGGTCGCGGGGTTCTTCGTGTGGAACCTCGCCCGCAACTTCGACAACGGCGCGCAGAACCTGGAATCGGCGTTCCCCGAGGAGTCCAGCCGCCCCGCCAAGGGCTCCTCCGAGGACGCGGGCACCACCGTGCTGCTGCTCGGCTCCGACAAGCGGCCCGAGGGCCAGGACCCCACCGTCACGGGCTCCCGCGCGGACTCCATCATGCTGCTGCACATCCCCGAGGACGGCGGCGAGATGTACGTGATGTCCATCATGCGCGACACCTGGGTGGACATCCCCGGCCACGGTGAGGCCAAGATCAACTCGGCCCTGGACGTGGGCGGGATGCCCACCATGGTGAGCACCATCGAGCAGAACTTCGACACCCGCGTGGACGAGGTGGCGCTCGTGGACTTCGCCGGGTTCGAGGGACTCACCGACGCCCTGGGCGGTGTCACGGTGGACGTCCCCGTGTCCTTCACCACCCAGGACGGCCACCAGTTCCAGAAGGGGCCCCAGGAGATGAACGGTGAGGAGGCGCTCGCCTTCGTGCGGGAGCGCTACGCCTTCCCGGACGGCGACTACCAGCGCGTGCGCAACCAGCGTGCATACCTGGAGGGGCTGATCAACGAGCTCGTCAGCGCCGGCACCCTGACCAACCCGATGAAGCTCAACGAGGTGGTCAAGCAGATCTCCCCGTACCTCACGGTCAGTGACGGCCTCACGGCCGGGTGGATCGCGCAGCAGGCCCCCAAGATGGTGGGGATGAGCAGCAGTGACATCCACATGTTCACCGTGCCCAACCAGGGCCTGGGCACCTCCGCGGACGGCCAGTCCATCATCATCGCGGACGAGGCCGCCATGAAGGAGATCGGCAAGGCCATCTCGGGCGGCACCCTGGACCAGTACGCCAAGTCCGTGGGGCAGTCGGGCCAGTGATCCCGCGCGCCGGGTGGGGATGCTTCCCCGCCCGGCCACCCTCGCGTGCCCTCCTGGCCCGCGCCCCCTCTGGTCCGTGA
>NZ_RCOM01000013.1 GCF_003667225.1 Kocuria rhizophila | reverse complement strand
CCCCTCCCCTCCCCCCGGCCACGCAGCCCAGGACGCAAAAACGCAGGGCCCCGGGCCTCGGCCGAAACCGAGGAACGGGACCCCGCGAGACGAAACCCGGCCGAGGCCTGGGTGGCGTCGTTTAGCGCTTGGAGTACTGCGGAGCCTTGCGCGCCTTCTTGAGGCCGGCCTTCTTGCGCTCGATGACGCGGGCGTCACGGGTCAGGAAGCCTGCCTTCTTGAGGGCGGGACGGTTGTGCTCGGCGTCGATCTCGTTGAGCGCGCGAGCCACGCCCAGGCGCAGTGCACCGGCCTGGCCGGAGGGGCCGCCGCCGGAGATGCGGGCGATGACGTCGTAGCCGCCCTGCAGCTCGAGGAGGGTGAACGGATCGTTCACCTCCTGCTGGTGCAGCTTGTTGGGGAAGTACTCCTCCAGGCTGCGGCCGTTGACGGTCCACTTGCCGGAGCCGGGGATGAGGCGCACGCGGGCAACGGCCTGCTTGCGGCGGCCCACGGCCTGGCCGGGAACGGTCAGGGCGGGGCGCTCCGACATGGCGGCGCCACCGGCCACGGACTCGGTGGACTCGGAGGTGTAGCTGGTCAGCTCCACGTCCTCGGTGATCTGCTCTTCAGTGTTCTGAGCCACGATTCTCCTTATGTGTTCTTCGTTGGCCCGAATTACTGGGCGACCTGCGTGAATTCGTAGGGCTTGGGCTGCTGCGCCTGGTGCGGGTGCTCGGCACCGGCGTAGACCTTGAGCTTGGACAGCTGCTGGGCTGCCAGCTTGTTCTTGGGCAGCATCCCCTTGACGGCCTTCTCCACGGCGCGCGTGGGGTTCTTCTCGAGCAGCTCGGCGTAGCTGGTGGACTTGAGTCCGCCCGGGTAGCCGGAGTGGCGGTAGGCGCGCTTCTTCTGGAGCTTGGAGCCGGTGAGGGCCACCTTCTCCGCGTTGATGATGATGACGAAATCGCCGGTGTCCACGTGGGGAGCGAAGGTCGGCTTGTGCTTCCCGCGCAGCAGTGTTGCGGTCTGGCTGGCAAGACGACCCAGGACGACGTCGGTGGCGTCGATGACGTGCCACTGACGCTGGACGTCACCGGGCTTCGGAGTGTACGTACGCACGTTGATCTGCCTTCGTTTGTCTGGTGAAGACACGATTACTCGTGTCGATCGGTTCTGCTGTGCTTCGGGGCCCGGGTGAGATCCGGGCGGCATCCGTGCGTCCGCAACCCGGTGCACCGCACGGCCCTGCGCTCTGCAACATGAGCGACCGCTGCGGGTACACGTGAACCGGGGCAGAACACGCACAACAGCGTTCGATGATACCGGATCCCCGCTCCGCCCGCCACTCACGGCCAGGACTGCCCCGGGGAGCACCCGTGCGCTCCCCGGCCGTCAGTCGTCGTCTCGCCGGGCTCGGGTCACGCGCGCACGCTCGGCGAGTTCCTGCGCGTCGGGATAGTGCACCGCGTCCAGGACCAGGCCGTGGGCCGGGGCCATCGCCACGGCGGCGTCCCGGACCCGTGCCTCGAGCCGCTGAGCGGGCCACGCGGCGTCGTGCCGCCCCTGCCCCACGCGCACCACCGCGCCCACGATCGAGCGCACCATGTGGTGGCAGAAGGCATCGGCGGTGAGCGCCGCCGTGATCATGCCGTCCGCCCCGCGCGTGACGGACGCCCGCTGCAGCTCGCGCACCGTGGTCGCACCCTCGCGAGGCTTGCAGAAGCTCAGGAAGTCGTGCAGACCCAGGAGGTCTCGCACCGCCCGGTCCATGGCGGCCACGTCGAGCCTCTCGTCCACCCACCAGGAGTACGTGCGCGCCAGCGGGTCGTGGCCCGTCACGGCATCGGCCACGCGGTAGAGGTAGCCGCGGGACAGCGCCGAGAAGCGCGCGTCGAAGCCCACCTCGGCCACGGACACGTCCCGCACCACCACGGCGCCCACGGCGGGCGCCCATCCCTCCGCGGCCCGATCCTTGCCGAGCACCCTGTTCAGCGCCCCGTTCAGCCGCCGCGTCAGCTCCGGCACGGGCGCGCCCGCCCCCGTCTCCCCGTCACCATGCTGCGTGGGCACGCCGCCGCGCACGACGTCGCGTGACATGCCACGCCGCCTGCTCTGCTGCTGCCAGCGCTGCCGGGGCACATCCACGTGCACGGTCTGGTGCCGGGCGTGCACCCCCGTGTCCGTGCGTCCGGCCACCACGGTGGGACACGCCTCGCGGAAGATGAGGGAGAGCGCGTCCTCCAGGGCCGCCTGGACGCTCGGCAGACCCGGTTGCCGCGCCCACCCCTTGAACGGCGCACCGTCGTACGCCAGGTCGATCCGCAGTCTGATCTGCTCCTGCCCCACAGGTCTCCCTCTCGTTCTCGGAGACGACGACGCCGCCGCAGGCAACCTGCGGCGGCGTCGTCTCCGGTGTCCGTTCGACCGAAGAACCCGAGACTACTCGGAGATCTTCTGCGCGGCGGCGCCGCCCGCGGGCTGGAAGCCGGCGGCCTCGGCGTTGGCCGGAGAGTCGAACCAGATCTCCGCGGTGGTGCCGGAGTACCAGCGCGAACCGGGCACGTGGTACTTCATGGAGTTGCGGTTGCCCTTGACCGAGAAGCCCTCGGGGGCCTCACCGGACTCGAGCGGAGCGTGCGAACCCGGGAACTCGGCCTCCGAGTTCTCGGCGGCGACCTCAGCGGCCTCCTCCGAGCCCACGGCAGGAGCCTGCTCGTCGGCCGGGATCTCCTTCTCCTGGACGTCCGCGGTGGTGGAACCGGCGGGGGTGTCCACGGGAGCGGCGGGAGCCGGGGCAGCCTTGGCCGTGGCGCGCTCGGCCTCGGACACGGTCGCCTTGGAGGCCACGGGCTCCATCACGAGCTCGATGACGGCCATGGGGGCGTTGTCGCCCTTGCGGTTGCCGATCTTGGTGATGCGGGTGTAGCCGCCTTCGCGACCCTCCATGGCCGGCGCGATGCTGGTGAACAGCTCGTGCACCACGGACTTGTCGGTCAGCTGACGCATGACCCGACGGCGGGAGGCCAGGTCACCGCGCTTGGCGAAGGTGATGAGCCGCTCCGCCACCGGACGCAGGCGCTTGGCCTTGGTCACGGTGGTGGTGATCCGCTTGTGCTCGAACAGCTGCTGGGACATGTTCGAGAGGATCATGCGCTCGTGGGTCGGCCCGGCGCCGAGACGGGGTCCCTTGGTAGGGGTAGGCATAGTAGATCTCCTGGTGATCGGTCCCGCGCGGGCAACTCATCGCCCGCGGGGCACGGAAAGTGGTGTGGGCGTCAGTCGAGATCGACGTCGAACGGGTTGTTGTTGTCGTCCTCGTCCTCGAGCGACGCCGCGTGGGCGGCGAGGTCGTAGCCCGGAGGGGAGTCCTTGAGGGCCAGACCGAGCTCGCCGAGCTTGTCCTTGACCTCGTCGATGGACTTGGCACCGAAGTTGCGGATGTCCATCAGATCGGCCTCGGAACGACCCACGAGCTCACCCACGCTGTGGATGCCCTCGCGCTTGAGGCAGTTGTAGGACCGGACCGACAGCTCGAGGTCCTCGATGGGCAGCGCCATGTCCGCGGCGGCGGCCGCGTCCGTGGGCGAAGGACCGATCTCGATGCCTTCCGCCGCGGAGTTCAGCTCGCGGGCCAGCCCGAACAGCTCCACCAGCGTGGTGCCGGCCGAAGCCACCGCGTCGCGCGGAGAGATGGCCTCCTTGGTCTCCACGTCGAGGATGAGCTTGTCGAAGTCGGTGCGCTGCTCCACACGGGTGGCCTCCACGCGGAAGGTCACCTTGAGCACGGGAGAGTAGATCGAGTCCACGGGGATCCGACCGACCTCCGCGTCACCGGACTTGTTCTGGGACGCCGAGACGTAGCCGCGGCCGCGCTCGATGGTCAGCTCGATCTCGAGCTGGCCCTTCGAGTTAAGGGTCGCGATGTGCAGCTCGGGGTTGTGCACCTCGACACCGGCCGGAGCCGAGATGTCAGCCGCGGTGACCTCGCCCGGGCCCTGCTTGCGCAGCCACGCGGTGACGGGCTCGTCCTCCTCGGAGGACAGCGAGAGCTTCTTGATGTTCAGGATGAGCTCGGTGACGTCCTCCTTGACGCCCTCCACGGTGGAGAACTCGTGCAGCACGCCGTCGATGCGGATGCTGGTCACGGAGGCCCCGGGGATGGAGGACAGGAGCGTGCGGCGCAGGGAGTTGCCGAGGGTGTACCCGAAACCCGGCTCGAGGGGTTCGATCACGAACCGGGAGCGGTTCTCGGCCACAGCCTCTTCCGTGAGGGTGGGGCGCTGTGCGATGAGCACTGATGTTTCCTTTCAGCGTGCCTCCGCCATATGACGCACGCAGGTGGTGGAAAACAAAATGGGTGGATGCCGCGGTGAGCAGGCGAGGTCACCGCGTCGATGCGTGGTCACCGGGCTCCTGGGAGCCCGGTGACCACGCGACACGAGTCAGACGCGGCGGCGCTTGGGGGGACGGCAGCCGTTGTGCGCTGACGGGGTCACGTCCTGGATGGAGCCGACCTCCAGCCCGGTGGCCTGCAGAGCGCGGATCGCGGTCTCGCGCCCCGAGCCCGGTCCCTTGACGAACACATCCACCTTGCGCATGCCGTGCTCCTGGGCGCCCTTGGCCGCGGCCTCGGCGGCCTGCTGCGCGGCGAACGGAGTGGACTTGCGCGAGCCCTTGAAGCCCATGCCGCCGGCCGAGGCCCACGACAGGACCGCACCCGAGGGGTCGGTAATGGACACGATGGTGTTGTTGAACGTGGACTTGATGTGAGCCTGACCTTGGGTCACATTCTTGTTCACCTTGCGACGCGGCTTGCGAGCGGCCGTCGCGCGAGTTTTCTGGGCCATGGATTCTCCTACAAAGATCTTCGACGTCGGTCAGCCGCCCACTGGACGGCGGCCGCGATTACTTCTTCTTACCGGCGACCGTGCGCTTGGGACCCTTGCGGGTGCGCGCGTTGGTCTTGGTGCGCTGGCCGTGGACGGGCAGACCCCGACGGTGACGCAGGCCCTGGTAGCTGCCGATCTCGACCTTGCGGCGGATGTCGGCGGCCACCTCACGGCGAAGATCGCCTTCGACCTTGTAGTTGCCTTCGATGTAGTCACGCAGCTCCACGAGCTGCGGATCGGTGAGATCCTTGACGCGCACGTCCCCGGAGATGCCCGTGGCTTCCAGAGTTTCGAGTGCGCGGGTGCGGCCCACGCCGTAGATGTAGGTCAGCGCAACTTCCAGCCGCTTTTCACGGGGAAGATCAACGCCTGCGAGACGAGCCATAGTGGCGGTTCTCCTTGATGTTCCGGAGGTCTTGAACACCGCGTCCCGATCGTGCTGCGACCGGTCTCCGGCCTCCGTGCCGGGGGTTGCCGCGCCCTGGGGCGGCGGCTGCGGTGTCCGTTCTTGTCAATCCACTTGCGTGGGCGGGAGCGTTCCCGTCAGCCCTGGCGCTGCTTGTGCCGGGGGTTCTCGCAGATCACCATGACCCGCCCGTTGCGGCGGATCACCTTGCACTTGTCGCAGATCTGCTTGACGCTCGGTTGGACCTTCATCGCATTCCTTCGCGTACTCGTAATGGCGTGTGCACTCCGACCCCTGCCGTGCGGACGCTGTCTGCGCGAGCACGGGGCCTGGATGCTACTTGTAGCGGTAGACGATCCGGCCTCGGGAGAGGTCGTAGGGGCTGAGCTCCACCACCACGCGGTCCTCGGGGAGGATCCGGATGTAGTGCTGGCGCATCTTGCCAGAGATATGGGCGAGCACCTTGTGCCCGTTGGTCAGCTCCACACGGAACGACGCATTGGGCAGTGCCTCGACCACAGTGCCTTCGATCTCGATGACTCCGTCTTTCTTGGCCATATCCTCCGCTAACTTCTCGAGGGGTCCGGGTGTCTATCCGGACGGCGGTGCCCGCTTCCAGCTGCCCAGACGAACAACCCCGCGCCGCACGTGGCAACGAGGGGGTGGGTTCCGGGCATGACTCGATCTGCGAGCACAAACAACCAACCGACGACACTACCCGGTTCTGCGTGTTGGCGCAAGCGACGGCGGGGTGGTTCCGCAGCGACCGTCAGACGTCCGTGGCCAGCTGCCCGCACGCGCCGTCGATGTCCGACCCGCGGGTGTCGCGCACCGTGGTGGGGATCCCGTGGGCGCGCAGGCGCTCCACGAAGTTCTGCTCCACGCCCGGACGGGACGCCGTCCACTTGGAGCCCGGTGTGGGGTTGAGCGGGATGGGGTTGACGTGCACCCAGCCGCCGCCGCGCTTGTTGAGCTTCTCCCCCAGCAGGTCCGCGCGCCAGCCCTGGTCGTTGATGTCCCGGATCAGGGCGTACTCGATGGACACGCGCCGGCCCGTGGCGTCGTAGTAGTCCCGGGCGGCGTCGAGGGCCTCGTCCACCTTCCAGCGTGTGTTGATCGGAATGAGCTCGTCACGCAGCTCGTCGTCCGGGGCGTGCAGGGAGAGCGCGAGCGTGATGGGCAGCTTCTCGAGCGTGAACTTCCGGATCCCGGGAACCAGCCCCACCGTGGACATGGTGAGACCGCGCGCCGAGATGCCCAGCCCGTCCGGTGAGGGGTCGATGATGCGGTGGACCGCCCCCATGGTGGCCTTGTAGTTGGCCAGGGCCTCCCCCATGCCCATGAACACGATGTTCGACACCCGTTGCGGCGCTTCTTCGGGGTCTCCCACGGCGCCGTCCCGCAGCGCTCGAACACCTTGGACCACCTGGTCCACGATCTCCGCGGCGGAGAGGTTGCGGGTGAGGCCGGACTGGCCCGTGGCGCAGAACGGACAGTTCATGCCGCAGCCCGCCTGGGAGGAGATGCACATGGTGACCCGCTTGTCGTAGCGCATCAGCACGGACTCGACCATGGCGTTGTCGTACAGGCGGTGGACGGACTTGACCGTCATTCCCTCGTCCGCACGCAGCTGCCGCACGGTCCGCAGCAGCGGGGGCATGGCCTTGGCCACCAGATCCTCGCGCTGGTCCGCCGGCAGGTCCGTCATGGCCTCGGGGTCCGCCTCGAACCTCTCGAAGTAGTGCTTGGACAGCTGGGACGCCCGGAAGGCGGGGTAGCCCGCGTCCTTCAGGAACGCCTTGCGCCCGGCCATGTCGAAGTCCGCTATGTGCAGCGGGGGTTTGCCTCGACGGGCGGGCTTGAACACGAGCTGGCCGGCTTCCGGCCGCGGGGTGATCTCAACGGGTTGCGTGGTCATTGCTGTCCTCTCCCTGCGAGTGTCCCAGGGTCGTGGTGGTTGCCGGTCTCAGGTGCCGGGGATGGGCACCGGGTGGACTCCCAGTGGTGCGAGCTCCGCCGCTCCGCCGTCCTCGGCGGTCAGCACCCAGAGCCCCTGGCTGTGCAGGCACACGCTGTGCTCCCACTGGCTCGCGCGGGAACCGTCCACCGTGACCACGGTCCAGTCGTCGTCGAGCACGCGGGTCTCGATGTCCCCGCGCACGAGCATCGGCTCGATCGCCAGTGCCATCCCGGTGGTCAGGCGTGGCCCCCGGTGCTTGATCGCGAAGTTCGGGACGTCCGGCGCCATGTGCATCTCCGTGCCGATGCCGTGGCCCACGTAGTCCTCGAGGATGCCCAGCCGGGCCCCCACCGCCGCCCGCACGTGGTTCTCCACGGCGAGGCCGATGTCCCCCACGTGCGTACCCGTGGCCATCGCGGCGATGCCCCGCCACATGGCGGCCCGGGTCACGTCGGAGAGCTGCTGGTCCGCGGGATCGTGCGTGGTGCCCACCAGGACCGTGCGGGCGGAGTCACCGTGCCAGCCCCCGACCACGGCGCCGCCGTCGATCGAGACGATGTCCCCGTCCCGCAGCACCCGCTCCCCCGGGATCCCGTGGACCACCTCGTCGTTCACGGAGGTGCACACAGTAGCGGGATACCCGTGGTAGCCGAGGAAGTTGGAGCTCGCCCCGTGCTCGTCCAGGACGGCACGGAACGCCGTGTCCAGGTCCGCGGTGGTGGCCCCGGGCACGGCGGCCGCCACGGCGGCGTCGAGCGCCAGGGACGTCACCACGCCCGCGCGTGACATGGCCGCCAGCTCGGCGTCGGACTTCAGCTGGATCCTGCGGCGTCCGAACACAGTGCTCGGCTCCTCCCGTGTGTTGTCAATGGCCCCGACCCCGAGGCCCGGTGCGGTGGGCGGACGGGCCCCCGAACCGGTGCTCGCGCACCGCCTCGGGGGCCCGGTCATGGTGAATATTTTTTGTGGACTGCGCGGCGGCGCCGGTCCGGTGAGCGGCACTCGACGCCGCACCGCCGTGTCAGCGGGGCAGCGCCGCCATGATGCGCTCGGTGACCTCGTCGATGCTGCCCAGGCCGTCCACACGGACCACGATGCCGCGGTCCTCGTAGACGCCCACCACGGGAGCGGTCTGCTCGTCGTAGACGTCCAGCCGGTGCCGGATGACGTCCTCGGTGTCGTCGGTGCGCCCCTGCTCCTGGGCCCGGCCCAGCAGACGGGACACGAGCTCGTCGTTGTCCGCCGTGAGCAGGAGCACCACGTCCAGGGACACCTGGCTCGTCTCGAGGATCCTGTCCAGTTCCTCGACCTGTGCCGTGTTGCGGGGGTAGCCGTCCAGCAGGAACCCCGCTGCGGTGTCCGGCTGGGACAGCCGGTCCCGCACCATGTCGTTGGTCACGGAGTCCGGCACCAGGTTGCCCGCGTCCGTGTAGCGCTGCGCCTCACGGCCCAGCTCCGTCTGGTCCTTGATGTTCGCACGGAAGATGTCCCCGGTGGAGATGGCGGGAACGCCCAGCCGCTCGCAGATCCGGGCGGCCTGCGTGCCCTTGCCTGCACCGGGCGGTCCGATGATCAACATGCGGGTCATGCTCTCTCTCCTTGCGTCGTCGTGAACGTGGACTCCAGTCTAACGGCCCGCCAACACGCGGCCCCGGTCTGATGGCGACCGGCTCAGGTGCGCAGGAGACCCTCGTAGTGGCGCTGCTGCAGCTGCGCGTCGATCTGCTTGACGGTGTCCAGGCCCACGCCCACCACGATCAGCAGGGAGGGTCCGCCGAACGGGAAGTTCTGGTTGGCGTCGAACAGCACCAGGGCGATCAGCGGGATCATGGACAGGACGCCCAGGTACAGCGCGCCGGGAAGCGTGATGCGCGTGAGCACGTAGCGCAGGTAGTTCTCCGTGGGGCGACCGGCACGGATGCGGGGGATGAACCCGCCGTAGCGCTTCATGTTGTTGGAGACCTCCTCCGGGTTGAACGTGATGGACACGTAGAAGTACGTGAACGCCACGATCAGCAGGAAGTAGGTGACCATGTAGACCGGGTGCTCGCCACCGGCCAGGTACGTGTTGATCCAGTCCACCCACCCGGGAGCGGGGCTGCCGTCGTCCGGCATGGCGAACTGCGCGAGCATCGTGGGCAGCGTGAGCATGGACGACGCGAAGATGATGGGGATCACGCCGGCCATGTTGACCTTGAGCGGAATGTAGGTGCTGGTGCCTCCGATCGTCCGCCGGCCCACCATGCGCTTGGCGTACTGCACGGGGATCCGCCGCTGCGACTGCTCCACGAAGACCACGCACGTGATCACCACGAGGCCGATCGCGCAGACGCCCAGGAACACTCCCCAGCCGCGGGACTTGAGGATGTCCCCGAGAGCCGCCGGGAACGTGGCCGCGATGGAGGTGAAGATCAGCAGCGACATGCCGTTGCCCACGCCGCGGTCCGTGATGCGCTCCCCCAGCCACATGATCACGGTGGTGCCGGCCGTCATGGTGATGATCATGATGATGATGACCATGATGGAGTCGTCGGGGATCACCGGGAGGGGGCAGTTGCCCAGCAGGCTTCCGGAGCGGGCC
The DNA here is from genome assembly GCF_003667225.1 of Kocuria rhizophila. Lineage (GTDB taxonomy): Bacteria > Actinomycetota > Actinomycetes > Actinomycetales > Micrococcaceae > Kocuria > Kocuria rhizophila. Next base: position 33,340 of record NZ_RCOM01000013.1, on the reverse strand, counting down.
AGGGACACCACCGTGGTGGCGTTCAGCGCGGCCAGGCCGATCGTGAGGTAGCGCGTGTACTGGGTCAGCTTGGTCTGCCCCTGCGCGCCCTCGTCGTGGAGCTCCTGGAAGCGCGGGATCACCACGCGCAGCAGCTGCACGATGATGCTAGCCGTGATGTAGGGCATCACGCCCAGGGCGAAGATCGACAGCTGCAGCAGCGCACCTCCGCTGAACAGGTTGACCAGGTCGTACGCTCCGCCCGTGGTGTTTCCCATGGCGAGACACTGCTGCACGTTGCCGTAGTCCACGCCCGGGGCGGGGATGAAGGTCCCCAACCGGTAGATCACGATGATCGCGAGCGTGAACAGCAGCTTGTTGCGCAGCTCCGGCGTGGTGAACGCCCGCGCGAAAGCACTGAGCACTGGTCCTCCTCCAAAACGTGGTGGCCCGGTGGGTTCCGACCCCGGGCAAGTCTAGCGAAGGATGTGCCGCGGCCCTCCCGGCCCACGTGCGCACATCCCGGCAAAAACAGCGGGCCCCGTGCCGGTGATCCGGCACGGGGCCCGCTTCCAGTTCAGGGATTCACCCTACAACCGAATGCTGGAAACTTCTCACGCGTTCTGCGTGGAACCGCCAGCCGCGGCGATCTTCTCGGCCGCGGAGGCCGAGAACTTGTCTGCGGTGATGTTCAAGGCCACGGAGATCTCCCCGCTGCCCAGCACCTTCACCGGCTGGTTCTTGCGCACTGCACCCTTGGACACGAGGTCCGCGACGGTGACGGTGCCACCCTCGGGGAACAGCTCCGCGAGACGGTCCAGGTTCACGACCTGGTACTCCACGCGGAACGGGTTCTTGAACCCGCGCAGCTTCGGCAGGCGCATGTGCAGCGGCAGCTGCCCGCCCGCGAAACCGGCCTTGACCTGGTAGCGCGCCTTGGTGCCCTTGGTACCGCGGCCCGCCGTCTTGCCCTTGGAGGCCTCACCGCGGCCAAGACGGGTCTTGGCCTGGTGCGATCCGGGAGCCGGACGCAGGTGGTGAACCTTCAGAGCGTGGCGCTTGTTCTGGGTGTTCTCAGCCATGCTCAAGCCTCCTCAACCTCTACGAGATGGGTCACCGTGTTGATCATGCCCACGGTGGCCGCATCGGCCTTGCGCTCCACGACCTGGCCGGGGCGCTTGAGACCCAGCGAACGCAGCGTGTCGCGCATGTTCTGCTTCTGACCGACCACGGAGCGGACCTGCTTCACGCGCAGGGTCGCGCCGGTGGCCTGAATGCGCTTTCCGTTCATCAGGCACCTGCCTTCTGGATGTCACGCAGCAACGGCGCCGGGACGACCTCGTCCATGGGCAGGCCACGGCGGGCCGCCACGGACGCGGGCTCCTCGAGCTCACGCAGCGCCTGGATGGTCGCGTGCACGATGTTGATCTGGTTGGAGGAACCGAGGGACTTGGAGAGCACGTCGTGGATGCCCGCGCACTCCAGGACCGCACGCACCGGACCACCGGCGATCACGCCGGTACCCGGGGTGGCCGGGCGCAGCATGACGACGCCGGCCGCGGCCTCACCCTGCACACGGTGCGGGATGGTGCGGTCCTCCACGCGGGGAACCCGGAAGAAGTTCTTCTTGGCCTCCTCGACACCCTTGGAGATGGCCGCGGGAACTTCCTTGGCCTTGCCGTAGCCCACGCCGACCATGCCGTTGCCGTCGCCGACGACCACGAGAGCGGTGAAGCTGAAGCGACGACCGCCCTTCACGACCTTGGAGACGCGGTTGATGGTCACGACGCGCTCGAGGAACTTGTCCTTCTCCTCGTCACGGCCGCCGCGGCCACCACGGCCACCACGGTCGTTGCGGGAGCCGCGCTCGTTGCGCCCACCGCGGTCGTTGCGACCGCCGCGGCCACCGCGGTTCTCGTCGGAACCACGCTGCGAGGCGTTCGCCTCAGCCGTCTCGTTGGAACCGTTGGTGGCTTCGCTCACCTGAGTTTCCTTCTCGTTCTTCTGCTCGCTCACAGCGCCAGACCTCCTTCACGGGCACCCTCGGCCACCGCGGCCACACGGCCGTGGTACTTGTTGCCGCCGCGGTCGAACACGACGGTCTCGATCCCCGCAGCCTTGGCGCGCTCGGCGATCAGCTCACCGATGCGCTTGGCCTTGGCGGTCTTGTCGTCGGACGACGCACGCAGGTCGTTCTCCATGGTGGACGCGGAGACCAGGGTGAAGCCCTTGTCGTCGTCGATCACCTGGGCGACCATGTGGCGGGTGGAACGCGTGACCACCAGACGGGGGCGCAGCGCGGTTCCGGCGATGTGCTTGCGGACGCGGCGGTGACGCCGTGCGCGCTGAGCAGCCTTCGACTTTCCCTTGATTACGAGAGCCATGATTACTTACCAGCCTTTCCGGCCTTGCGGCGGATCTGCTCGCCCGCGTAGCGGACGCCCTTGCCCTTGTAGGGATCGGGCAGACGCAGGGAGCGGATCTTCGCGGCGACCTGGCCAACCTGCTGCTTGTCGATACCGGAAACGGTGACCTTGTTGTTCCCCTCGACGGACAGCGTGATGCCGTCCGGCGCGTTGAAGGGAACCGGGTGGCTGTAGCCCAGAGCGAACTCCAGGTTGGCCCCCTTGGCCTGCACGCGGTAACCCGTGCCCACGATCTCCAGCTGCTTGGTGTACCCCTCGGACACACCCTGGATCATGTTGGCGATCAGGGAACGCGTGAGGCCGTGCAAGGAGCGGGACTCGCGCTCGTCGTTGGGACGGGACACCTGCACGGTGCCGTCCTCGACGACCACCGTGATGGGTGCCGCGACGGTGTGGGTCAGCGTGCCCTTGGGGCCCTTGACCGACACTGCGGAACCGTCCACGGAAACCTCCACACCGGCGGGCACAGAGATCGGGAGACGTCCAATACGTGACATGTCTTCTTCCTTTCTTCTTCTGTGCTACCGGTTACCAGATGTACGCGAGGACTTCCCCGCCCACGCCCTTCTTGCCGGCCTGCTTGTCAGTGAGCAGCCCGGAGGACGTGGAGAGGATCGCGATGCCGAGGCCACCGAACACCTTGGGGAGGTTGGTGGACTTCGCGTACACGCGAAGGCCCGGCTTGGAGATGCGGCGAACACCGGCGATGGAGCGCTCACGGTTGGAGCCGTACTTCAGCGACATGGTCAGGGTCTTGCCGACCCGGGCCGGCTCCTCGGACCAGTCCGCGATGTAGCCCTCCGCCTTCAGGATCTCCGCGATGCGGGCCTTCAGCTTGGAGTACGGCATGCTCACGGTGTCGTGGTAGGCGGAGTTCGCGTTGCGCAGACGCGTCAGCATGTCTGCGACGGGATCTGTCATTGTCATGTGGGCTTCAGCCCTTCCTCGTCACGGTTTCCCTGCCGGTTGCAGCCCGCAGGGACCTTTTGACGTCGATGGAATCAGTTGGTCTTGAACGGGAAGCCGAGCGCCTTGAGCAGGGCACGGCCTTCGTCGTCGGTCTTGGCGGTGGTGACCACGGTGATGTCCATGCCGCGCACACGATCGATCTTGTCCTGGTCGATCTCGTGGAACATGGACTGCTCGGTGAGGCCGAACGTGTAGTTGCCGTTGCCGTCGAAGTGACGGTCGGACAGACCACGGAAGTCACGGATGCGGGGCAGCGCCAGGGTGACCAGTCGGTCCAGGAACTCCCACATGCGGTCGCCGCGCATGGTGACGTGCGCGCCGATCGGCATGCCCTCACGCAGCTTGAACTGCGCGATGGACTTCTTGGCTCGGTTGATCACGGGCTTCTGTCCGGTGATGGCGGTGAGGTCCTTGATGGCGTTGTCCACCAGCTTGGAGTCCTTGGCCGCTTCGCCCAGACCCATGTTGACCACGACCTTGACCACGCGCGGCATCTCCATGACGTTCGCGTAGCCGAACTGCTCCTGCAGAGCCGGAGCAACGGTCTCCTGGTACTTGGTCTTGAACCGGGGGGTGAACTTGGTTTCGGTCGTTTCGCTCATCACAGATCCTTGCCGGTGCTCTTGGACACGCGAACGCGGACGGTCTTCTGCTTGCCGTCGCGCTCCACGGTCTCGGTGCGGTAGCCCACACGGGTCGGCTTGCCGGTCTCCGGGTCCACGAGCATCACGTTGGAGATGTGGATCGGAGCCTCGGACTTGACGAGGCCGCCGGCTTCGCCCTGGGCGTTGGCGCGCTTGTGCTTGGTCACGACGTTCACGCCTTCGACCACCACGCGGGAGGTCTCGGTGATCACGCGCAGGACCTTGCCCTGCTCGCCCTTGTTCTTGCCGGTGATGACCTGCACGAGGTCGCCGGTCTTGATCTTGAATTTAGCCATGTCAGAGCACCTCCGGAGCCAGCGAGACGATCTTCATGAACTTCTTGTCGCGCAGCTCACGGCCCACCGGGCCGAAGATGCGCGTGCCGCGGGGGTCCCCGTCGTTCTTCAAGATCACTGCGGCGTTCTCGTCGAAACGGATGTAGGAACCGTCGGGACGGCGCCTCTGCTTCTTGGTACGGACCACAACCGCCTTGACCACGTCGCCCTTCTTGACGTTGCCGCCGGGGATGGCGTCCTTGACGGTGGCGACGATGACGTCACCAATGCCTGCGTAACGGCGTCCGGATCCACCGAGCACACGGATGGTGAGAATTTCCTTCGCACCCGTGTTGTCGGCAACCCGCAGCCGCGATTCCTGCTGAATCACTGAATACTCCTGTCGTCGCGCCGGTTCTCATCCAAACCTGCTGAATGTCGAGCCTTGCGGAACGGTGGTCGTGTGAACGCTTCACGCCACGGTCTCCCCCGAGGCCGTAGGAGGGGCCCGGGGCGCTGCGCAAAGTTTGCACGCTGTGATCTCGCACGTGTGGACGAGGGAAATCGTCCTGCTGCCCTGCCCGGATTCATGACTGAGCGCAGAATCAACGGGCAAGTTCTCGCAGCGTGCCCACCGAGCGGGTGGGTCGCCTTCCGCGGCGAACCGCGGGACTTGCCGCCGACCCGTGGACGTGCCGCGTGGGCACGAGGTCGGCTGTGGATTCTGGCTCAGCAGGGTCGAAGCCAGAGGGCACACGTGTGTCGACACGCGTACCGGCCTACTCTACCGCGTCGGGACGTCGATCTCCAATCGCCCGGGCGCAGACACGCAGCAGGCCCCCGCCCGGAACACCGGACGGGGGCCTGCCATCGAGACCCGGCGGGAAAGCCCTACTTGGCCTTCTCGATGATCTCCACGATCCGCCAGTTCTTGTTGGCGGACAGCGGACGCGTCTCGACGATGCGCACGAGGTCGCCGACGCCGCAGGAGTTCTGCTCGTCGTGCGCCTTCACACGCTTGGACTTGCGCAGCACCTTGCCGTAGAGCGCGTGCTTGACGCGGTCCTCGACCTGGACCACCACGGTCTTGTCCATCTTGTCGGAGACCACGTAGCCCTGGCGGGACTTGCGGTCACCGCGCTCGGCCGTAGCCGTCTCGTTGTTGACCTGCTCGCTCACTTGGCATCATCCTCAGACTTGGCAGCCTTCTTCGAGGCCTTTTTCTCGGTCTTCGCTGCGGCCGGCGCCACGTCCTCGCGGATACCGAGCTCGCGCTCACGCAGCACGGTGTAGATCCGCGCGATGTCGCGCTTGACGGACTTCAGACGCGAGTTGCTCTCGAGCTGACCGGTTGCAGCCTGGAAGCGCAGGTTGAACAGCTCTTCCTTGGACTTGCGCAGCTGGTCGGTGAGGGCACCGGTGTCAAGAGCCGCGAGGTTGTCCATGTTCAGATCCTTGGATCCAATAGCCATTGATCATTCACCGCCTTCGCGACGCACGATGCGTGCCTTCATCGGGAGCTTGTGGATTGCCAGACGCAGCGCCTCACGCGCCACCTCTTCGCTCACGCCCGAGATCTCGAACATGACGCGTCCGGGCTTGACGTTGGCGACCCACCACTCGGGGGAACCCTTACCGGAACCCATGCGGGTCTCGGCGGGCTTCTTGGTCAGGGGACGGTCCGGGTAGATGTTGATCCAGACCTTGCCGCCACGCTTGATGTGACGGGTCATGGCGATACGCGCGGCCTCGATCTGACGGTTCGTGACGTACGCCGGGCTCATCGCCTGGATGCCCCACTCGCCGAACGTGACCTGGGTTCCGCCCTTGGCCTGTCCCCGCCGACGCGGGTGGTGCTGCTTGCGGAACTTCACACGACGTGGGATAAGCATTACTTACCACCCTCTGCGTTGTTGGCCTCCGCAGCGCTGTTCTGCTGGGGGGCTGCGGCGGAGTCGCGCTCACGGCGCCCGCCACGGTCGTTACGGTCATTCGGACGACGACGCCGCTCGCCACCGCCGCCGCCGCGACGGTCGTTGCGACCGCGCGAGGACGGAGCAGCCGCCTGCTGGGCAGCCAGTTCCTTGTCGGTCAGGTCGCCCTTGTAGATCCAGACCTTCACGCCGATGCGGCCGAAGGTGGTCTTCGCCTCGAAGAAGCCGTAGTCGATGTTCGCGCGCAGGGTGTGCAGGGGCACACGGCCTTCGCGGTAGAACTCCGAGCGGGACATCTCCGCACCGCCCAGACGGCCGGCGCACTGGATCCGGATGCCCTTGGCACCAGCGCGCTGCGCGGACTGGATGGCCTTCTTCATGGCGCGGCGGAACGCGACACGGGAGGCCAGCTGCTCGGCAACACCCTGGGCGACGAGCTGCGCGTCGATCTCCGGGTTCTTCACCTCGAGGATGTTGAGCTGGATCTGCTTGCCGGTGAGCTTCTCGAGCTCGCCGCGGATGCGGTCCGCCTCGGCGCCGCGGCGGCCGATCACGATGCCCGGACGTGCCGTGTGGATGTCCACGCGGACGCGGTCACGGGTGCGCTCGATCTCGACCTTGGAGATGCCGGCGCGGTCCATGCCCTTGGACATGAGCTCGCGGATCTTGACGTCCTCGCGGATGTAGTCCTTGTAGCGCTGACCCGGCTGGTTGGAGTCGGCGTACCAGTGCGAGACGTGGTCGGTGGTGATGCCCAGACGGAATCCGTTGGGGTTGATTTTCTGTCCCACTTAGCGGACCTCCTCCTTCTCCGGGGTCGCCACGACCACGGTCACGTGGCTCGTGCGCTTGTTGATGCGGAACGCACGGCCCTGGGCACGCGGCTGGAACCGCTTCATGGTGGGTCCCTCGTCCACGAAGGCCGCGGAGACCACGAGGTCTTCCGGCTTGAACGCGAGTCCCTCGCGGTCGGCCTTCTGCCGGGCGTTCGCCACGGCGGATTCGAGAACCTTGAACACCGGCTCGGAAGCTGCCTGGGGGGCAAACTTCAGAATCGCCAATGCCTCATTCGCCTGCTGGCCACGAATCAGGTTGACGACGCGCCGGGCCTTCATAGGCGTCACGCGGATGTAGCGCGCAGATGCCTTGGCTTCCATTGCTTTCCTTCTCTCGTCTTGTCGAAGAAGTGCAGCGTGCTGACCCCTGGGGTCAGCGACGCTTGCCCTTCTTGTCGTCCTTCACATGGCCGCGGAACGTGCGGGTGGGAGCGAACTCGCCGAGCTTGTGCCCGACCATCGACTCCGTGACGAACACGGGAACGTGCTTGCGCCCGTCGTGCACGGCAATGGTGTGGCCGAGCATGTCGGGGATGATCATGGAACGGCGGGACCACGTCTTGATGACGTTCTTGGTGCCCTTCTCGTTCTCCTTGGCGACCTTCACGAAGAGGTGCTGATCAACGAAAGGGCCCTTTTTGAGACTGCGTGGCATTGTTCAGGCTCCTTAGCGCTTGTTCTTGCCGGTACGACGACGACGCACGATGAGCTTGTCGCTTTCCTTGTTGGGGCGACGGGTGCGTCCCTCGGGCTTGCCGTTGGGGTTGACCGGGTGACGACCACCGGAGGTCTTGCCCTCGCCACCACCGTGGGGGTGGTCCACCGGGTTCATGACCACACCGCGGACAGTCGGGCGGATGCCCTTCCAGCGGTTGCGGCCGGCCTTGCCCCAGTTGATGTTCGACTGCTCGGCGTTGCCGACCTCGCCGATGGTCGCGCGGCAGCGCACGTCCACGTTGCGGATCTCGCCGGAGGGCAGGCGCAGCTGGCCGTACTTGCCCTCACGGGCGACCAGCTGGACCGATGCGCCGGCGGAGCGGGCGAGCTTGGCTCCCCCACCCGGACGCAGCTCCACGGCGTGCAGGACGGTGCCCACGGGGATGTTGCGCAGCGGCAGGTTGTTGCCGGGCTTGATGTCCGCGGTGGGGCCGGACTCCACGACGTCACCCTGCTTGAGGCGGTTCGGCGCGATGATGTAGCGCTTGGTGCCGTCCACGTAGTGCAGCAGGGCGATGCGAGCCGTGCGGTTCGGGTCGTACTCGATGTGCGCGACCTTGGCGTCCACGCCGTCCTTGTCGTGACGACGGAAGTCGATCACGCGGTACTGGCGCTTGTGGCCACCACCCTTGTGGCGGGTGGTGATGCGGCCCGTGTTGTTGCGACCGCCCTTCTTGGGCAGCGGACGCACCAGGGACTTCTCGGGCGTGGTGCGCGTGATTTCTACGAAGTCCGCAACCGACGAGCCACGACGGCCCGGGGTTGTCGGCTTGTGCTTACGGATAGCCATGTTTTGAGTTCCTCGTTAAAGTGGTCTCCGCTCAGGAGAGCGGACCGCCGAAGATGTCGATGGAGCCTTCCCGAAGGGACACGACGGCACGCTTGGTGGCCTTTCGCTGTCCCCAGCCGAAGCGAGTGCGCTTGCGCTTGCCGGGACGGTTGAGGGTGTTGATGGACGCAACCTTCACACCGAAGATCTGCTCGATTGCGTACTTGATCTCGGTCTTGTTGGCCGAGGGGTCCACCTGGAAGGTGTACTTGCCCTCGTCGATCAGACCGTAGGACTTCTCGGAGACCACGGGACGGATGATGACGTCGCGCGGGTCCTTGTTGTAGATGGCGCTCACTTGGCGTCCTCCTGCTTGCTACCGGACGCGGCTGCCACGAACGACTCGTAGGCGGCCTTGGTGAAGACCACGTCGTCCGAGACGAGCACGTCGTACGTGTTGAGCTGATCGGCGTACACGGCGTGCACGTTGACCAGGTTGCGCACGGACAGCGCGGCGGTGTCCTCGCCGCGGTCCAGCACGACCAGCAGGTTCTTGCGCTCGGAGATCGAGCGCAGCGCCTGCTTGGCGGCCTTCGTGGACGGCTCGGCACCGCTCACCAGATCCGCAACCACGTGGATGCGGCCGTTGCGGGCCCGGTCAGAGAGGGCTCCGCGCAGGGCGGCGACCTTCATCTTCTTGGGGGTGCGCTGGGAGTAGTCACGCGGCGTCGGACCGTGGACCACGCCACCACCGGTCATGTGCGGGGCGCGGATGGAGCCCTGACGGGCGCGGCCAGTGCCCTTCTGCTTGAACGGCTTGCGGCCGGCGCCGGAGACCTCGGCGCGGGTCTTGGTCTTGTGCGTGCCCTGACGCGCGGCGGCCAGCTGGGCGACGACGACCTGGTGCAGCAGCGCCACATTGGTCTGCGCGTCGAAGATCTCAGCGGGCAGCTCGACGTTGACGGTTTCAGTTGCCATGGATATCAAGCTCCCTTCACGGTGGAACGGACGAGGACGACCGATCCCTTGGGGCCCGGCAGGGCGCCCTTGATGAGCAGCAGGGAGTTCTCGGCGTCAACCGCGTGCACGGTCAGGTTCATGGTGGTGTGACGGGCGTTGCCCATCCGACCGGCCATGCGCATGCCCTTGAACACGCGTGCGGGGTACGACGCGCCGCCGATGGAGCCCGGCTTGCGGTGGTTCTTGTGCGCACCGTGGGAGGCGCCGACGCCGGAGAAGCCGTGACGCTTCATCACACCGGCCGTGCCCTTGCCCTTGGTGGTGCCGACCACGTCGACCTTGGCGCCGGCCTCGAAGAGCTCGACGGACAGTTCCTGTCCCAGCTCGTACTCGGCGGCGTCGGAAGTACGGAGTTCGACGACGTGGCGACGGGGCGTCACGCCTGCAGCGGCGAAGTGACCGGCCAGCGGCTTGGTCACCTTGCGGGGATCGATCGCACCGAAGCCGATCTGCACGGCGTTGTAGCCGTCCTTGTCCTCGTTGCGCAGCTGCGTCACGACGTTGGAGTCGGCCTTGACCACGGTCACCGGCACGAACTTCCCGTTCTCGTCCCAGACCTGGGTCATGCCGAGCTTCGTGCCCAGCAGGCCCTTCACCTGGCGTTCGAAAGTGGTAGTCATTGGGGTGCGATCCTTTTTACAGCTTGATTTCGATGTTCACGTCAGCGGGCAGGTCGAGACGCATGAGCGAGTCGACAGCCTTGGGCGTGGGGTCGATGATGTCGATCAGCCGCTTGTGCGTGCGCATCTCGAAGTGCTCGCGGCTGTCCTTGTACTTGTGCGGCGACCGGATGACGCAGTACACATTCTTCTCGGTGGGCAGCGGGACGGGTCCCACCACCGTGGCGCCTGCGCGCGTCACCGTCTCAACGATCTTCCGGGCCGAGACGTCGATGACCTCGTGGTCATAGGACTTCAGCCGGATGCGGATTTTCTGTCCCGCCATGGCGTCGTGACTCTCTTTCTTCAAGTACTTCCCTGTATGGAGCCCAGGGCTCCTTGTGTTCGGCGGCCTCTGCCGCCGCCCCGCACAGACTGAATCCGGACGATTCCGGGTTCCTCACCCTGCCGGGGCTCCGGCACCCGAACTCGGGCGTGTCGCGGTGGACTACGCTGCCGAGCTCGCACAATGACATGGTGCCGGTGATGAGTGGTTGTCCGCGGCGCGGCCGCGCGGTGCTGCGTGCGTCACGAGTGCTTCGGCTGCACAACTGCATTGCACCCGGTTCCTGCGACGTACGAGGCGTTGGTGCCGCCGCGCGTGAAGCACGCGCCGCTGAGCGAACAACAGCGACCATTCTGCCAGAGAGAACAGCAGCGGCGCAACCTGGGAGACCGCACCTGGGACGCTCCCCCGGGCCCAACGACGTCGCCCCGCCCGACTCGGGAACGCGAGGTAAGGTGGCCGCAGCCGGTAGTCCCAGGTGTCATGCACCGGGGCGCACCGCTGCGACAGCGATCGTCGGCCGCCGGCAGCCTCGACCCGCTGCACCGGGTCACCGGGGAACCTGGGGACGTGAAAACCTCGGCGTAGCTAGCGGGTACGACGAAGCCCCGTGGTTCCGGGGAACCACGGGGCTTCACGAGGGATCAGTTCAGAACCTCTCCCCGATCATCACATGATCACTTGATGATCTTGGTCACACGACCCGAGCCAACGGTGCGGCCACCCTCGCGGATGGCGAAGCCGAGGCCGTCCTCCATGGCGATCGGCTGGATCAGCTCGACCGTCATCTCGGTGTTGTCGCCGGGCATGACCATCTCGGTGCCCTCGGGCAACGTGATGACGCCGGTGACGTCGGTGGTGCGGAAGTAGAACTGCGGACGGTAGTTCGAGTAGAACGGGTTGTGACGCCCGCCCTCTTCCTTGGACAGGATGTAGACGTTGGCCTCGAAGTCGGTGTGCGGGGTGATGGAACCCGGCTTGCACACGACCTGGCCGCGCTCGACGTCGTCACGCTTGAGACCGCGCAGCAGCAGGCCGCAGTTCTCGCCCGCCATGGCCTCGTCCATCTGCTTGTGGAACATCTCGATGCCGGTGACCGTGGTCTTCTGCACGGGGCGGATGCCCACGATCTCGACCTCGGAGTTGATCGGCAGGGTGCCGCGCTCGGCGCGGCCCGTCACCACGGTGCCACGACCGGTGATGGTGAAGACGTCCTCGATGGGCATGAGGAAGGGCTTGTCGGTGTCACGGATGGGATCCGGCACGTTCTCGTCCACAGCCTCCATGAGGTCCTCGACGGACTTGACCCACTGGGCGTCGCCCTCGAGGGCCTTCAGAGCGGAGACGCGCACCACGGGGGCGTTGTCACCGTCGAAGCCCTGGTCCGACAGCAGCTCGCGAACCTCCATCTCGACGAGGTCGAGCAGCTCTTCGTCGTCCACCATGTCGGACTTGTTCAGCGCGACCAGCAGGTAGGGCACGCCCACCTGGCGGGCGAGCAGCACGTGCTCGCGGGTCTGCGCCATGGGGCCGTCGGTGGCGGCGACCACGAGGATCGCGCCGTCCATCTGAGCCGCACCGGTGATCATGTTCTTCACGTAGTCGGCGTGACCCGGGGCGTCCACGTGGGCGTAGTGACGCTTGTCGGTCTGGTACTCGATGTGCGCGATGTTGATCGTGATGCCGCGCTGCTTCTCCTCCGGGGCGGAGTCGATGGCACCGAAGTCGCGCTGCTCGTTGACGTCCGGGTACTTGTCAGCCAGGACCTTGGAGATTGCAGCGGTGAGCGTGGTCTTGCCGTGGTCAACGTGGCCAATGGTGCCAATGTTGAGGTGCGGCTTGGTGCGCTCGAACTTGGCCTTCGCCATGATGTGTTCCTCCTAGAACATTGAGGTGAGACTTGCTCGACTGCTCCGGGCACCGGAGCATGTGACCACAGCGCATCGGCGCTGAGCGTGTCGAAACCTGTGCAAGTCTACTTCTGGATTACGAATTTACTGAAATCTCGGGGCGAACCCCGATGGCTCACTCGCCGCGGTTCTTCTGGATGATCTCCTCGGCCACGGCCTTGGGAACCTCTGAGTAGCTGTCGAACTGCATCGAGTACACGGCGCGACCCTGCGTCTTGGAACGCAGGTCGCCGATGTAGCCGAACATCTCGGACAGCGGCACCAGAGCCTGCACGAGCTTGACACCCGTGACGTCCTCCATGGACTGGATCTGGCCACGGCGGGAGTTCAGGTCGCCGATGACGTCACCCATGTACTCCTCGGGCGTGCGGACCTCGACGGCCATGAGCGGCTCGAGCAGCACCGGGTTCGCACGGCGCGCACCCTCCTTGAACACCATGGAGCCGGCGATCTTGAACGCCATCTCGGAGGAGTCGACGTCGTGGTAGGCGCCGTCGACCAGCGTGGCCTTGACGCCCACGACCGGGTAGCCGGCGAGGATGCCGAGCTGCATGGCGTCCTGGATGCCGTGGTCCACGGAGGGGATGTACTCGCGCGGCACGCGACCACCGGTCACGGCGTTGTCGAACTCGTACAGCTCCTCGGCGTCCAGGGGCAACGGCTCGAAGGAGACCTGCACCTTGGCGAACTGGCCGGAGCCACCCGTCTGCTTCTTGTGGGTGTAGTCGACCTTCTCGACAGCCTTCTTGATGGTCTCGCGGTAGGCCACCTGGGGCTTGCCCACGTTGGCCTCCACGCGGAACTCGCGCTTCATGCGGTCCACCAGGATGTCCAGGTGCAGCTCGCCCATGCCGCCGATCTCGGTCTGGCCGGTCTCGTCGTTGAGGGACACCGTGAAGGTGGGGTCCTCGGCGGAGAGCTTCTGGATGGCGGTGGAGAGCTTCTCCTGGTCGCCCTTGGTCTTGGGCTCGATGGCCACGAAGATCACGGGCTTGGGGAAGCTCATGGACTCCAGCACGATCGGGCTGGACGAGTCGCACAGGGTGTCGCCCGTGGTGGTGTCCTTCAGACCGATGGCCGCGTAGATGTGACCGGCGGAGATCTCCTCCACCGGGTTCTCCTTGTTGGAGTGCATCTGGAAGAGCTTGCCGATGCGCTCGCGCTTGCCCTTGGTGGAGTTCAGGACCTGCTCGCCGGCCTTGGCCTTGCCGGAGTACACGCGGATGTACGTGAGCTGGCCGTAGAACGGGTGCGACGCGACCTTGAACGCCAGCGCGGCGAACGGGCCGTTGGCGTCTGCGGTGCGGGTGAGCACCTCTTCCTCGTCGTTCACAGCGTGACCCTGCACGTCCTCCACGTCGAGCGGGGAGGGCAGGTAGTCCACCACGGCGTCGAGCATGGGCTGCACGCCGCGGTTCTTGAACGCGGAGCCGCACAGAACGGGGTACGCGGCGGAGGAGATGGTGAGCTTGCGGATGCCGAGCTTGATCTCGTCCTCCGTCAGCTCCTCGCCGCCGAGGTACTTCTCCATGAGGTCGTCGTCGGCCTCGGCCACGGCCTCGACCAGCTGGTTGCGGTACTCTGCGGCGCGGTCCTGGAGGTCCTCGGGGATCTCACGGGTCTCGTACTTGGCACCCAGGGAGACGTCACCCTTGGAGTCGCCCTCCCAGACCAGGGCCTTCATGGTGATGAGGTCGACCACGCCCACGAAGTCGTTCTCCGCGCCGATCGGCAGCTGCAGCACGAGCGGGGTGGCACCCAGACGGGACTTGATGGTGTCCACGGTGAAGTAGAAGTCGGCGCCCAGCTTGTCCATCTTGTTGACGAAGCAGATGCGGGGCACTTCGTACTTGTCGGCCTGGCGCCACACGGTCTCGGACTGGGGCTCCACGCCCTCCTTGCCGTCGAAGACCGCCACGGCGCCGTCGAGCACGCGCAGGGAGCGCTCGACCTCGACCGTGAAGTCCACGTGACCCGGGGTGTCGATGATGTTGATCTGGTAGTCGTGCCAGTAGCACGACGTCGCGGCGGAGGTGATGGTGATGCCGCGTTCCTGCTCCTGGGCCATCCAGTCCATCGTGGAGGCACCGTCGTGCGTCTCGCCGAGCTTGTGGTTGATGCCCGTGTAGAACAGGATGCGTTCGGTGGTCGTGGTCTTACCGGCATCGATGTGAGCCATGATGCCGATATTGCGGACCTTGTTGAGGTCGGTAAGCACGTCGAGTGCCACGATGGTTCCCTTCGTAAAAGGTGGTGCCGGGCCCTGGAAGTCGGCCCCGCGGATCCGCGGGGCCGACAGGACTACCGAATTTTACCAGCGGTAGTGGGCGAAGGCCTTGTTGGACTCGGCCATCTTGTGGGTGTCCTCGCGGCGCTTGACAGCGGCACCGAGGCCGTTGGAGGCATCGAGGATCTCGTTCTGCAGGCGCTCGGTCATGGTGTTCTCACGACGGGCCTTGGAGTAGCCCACGAGCCAGCGCAGGGAGAGCGCCTGGGCGCGACCGGCCTTGACCTCGACGGGCACCTGGTAGGTGGCGCCGCCGACGCGACGGGAGCGGACCTCGAGGGCCGGCTTCACGTTCTCCAGGGCCTTCTTCAGGGTGGCCACCGGATCGGAGTTGGTCTTGTTGCGCACACCTTCGAGGGCACCGTAGACGATGCGCTCGGCGGTGGACTTCTTGCCGTCCTGCAGGACCTTGTTGATCAGCTGCGTGACCACGGGCGAGCCGTAGACGGGATCGACGACGAGGGGGCGCTTGGGAGCGGGACCTTTACGAGGCATTACTTCTTCTCCTTCTTGGCGCCGTAGCGGGAGCGGGCCTGCTGGCGACCCTTGACACCCTGGGTGTCGAGCGCGCCGCGCACGATCTTGTAGCGGACACCGGGGAGGTCCTTCACACGACCGCCGCGCACGAGCACGATGGAGTGCTCCTGCAGGTTGTGGCCCTCGCCGGGGATGTAGGCGGTGACTTCCACGCCGCCGTTGAGCTTCACACGGGCCACCTTGCGCAGCGCCGAGTTCGGCTTCTTGGGGGTGGTGGTGAACACGCGGGTGCAGACGCCGCGCTTCATGGGGTTCCCCTTGAGCGCGGGAGCCTTGGTCTTCACGACCTTGGAGTGCCGGCCCTTGCGGACCAGTTGCTGGATAGTTGGCACAGTGCCTCCTGTTGGAGCGGAGTCCGGTGGTTGCCGGGCCCGCCGGTGACGGAACATTGATCCCGGGGTGCTCGCGGGCAGGTTCCGCGCCGCGGATCCTCCCCTGAGCATGACGAAAGATGGCATCTAGGTACAAGGTGCGTACCACAGGACAGGGTCCGATTTGCCATCTCATTGCAGAATGCCCGGAATCGAGCAATTCTGCCCCATCGTATCAGACCCGTCCGGTCCGCGGAACCGGAGAGGGACCGTCCTGGAAACTCCCGCGAGCCGTCGCGGCCTCACGTGCGGGCCACCCGCCGGACAGCAGCCCGTGCGGCCACCCTTCCACCACGCGCCGGCCCGGTCTGGACAACTGTTTTCGTTTGCCTTATGGGCTGGCAGTGGAAGCTTCGTGCGCGGTCAACTGCATCCGTTTGTTCTTTGATCTCGGCTCTCACCAATCTGCGCCCCTTCCCCCTGCGGCCGTCCGCGTCTGGATCAACGACAGGAGCCGGGACACGACGAAGCCCGGGTGGACCTCCCTCGTGCGGGAGACCCACCCGGGCCGGGTCGGAACTCAGTCGCTCTTCACCACGCAGTCACCGCGCCCGTGGCGCGGGACCGGCAGTGCGGGCGACTCAGTTGCCGAAGTCGTAGTCGTCCAGCGGAATGGCCTGGAACTCGGAGCCCAGTCCGCCGGCGTTCTCCTCGGCGTAGCTGAAGTCGGCGAACGCGGACGGGTCCGTGAACATCTGGGCCTTCGCCTCCTCGGTGGGCTCCACGTCCACGCTGTTGTACCGGTCCAGACCGGTACCCGCGGGGATGAGCTTGCCAATGATGACGTTCTCCTTGAGACCCAGCAGCGGGTCCGACTTGCCCTCCATGGCGGCCTGCGTGAGCACACGCGTGGTCTCCTGGAAGGACGCGGCGGACAGCCACGAGTCCGTGGCCAGCGAGGCCTTGGTGATGCCCATGAGCTCCGGACGACCGGCGGCGGGACGGTTGCCCTCGGCCACCGCACCGCGGTTGGCCTCGAGGAAGCGCACGTTGTCCACCAGCTCACCCGGCAGCAGCGCGGTGTCACCGGACTCGATGATGGTCACGCGACGCAGCATCTGCCGGACGATGACCTCCACGTGCTTGTCGTGGATGCCCACGCCCTGTGAGCGGTACACGCCCTGGACCTCGTCCACGAGGTGCTTCTGCGCCTCGCGGGGCCCGCGGATGCGCAGCACCTCCTTGGGATCCACCGCACCGGTGACGAGCTGCTGGCCGACGTCGACGTGGTCGCCGTCCGCCACGAGCAGCTTGGCGCGGCGCAGCACCGGGTAGGCGAACTCCTCGTCGCCGTTGTCCGGGACCACCACGATCTTGAGGGACTTGTCGGTGTCCTCGATGCGGATCCGACCGGCCACCTCGGAGATCGGGGCCACGCCCTTGGGGGTGCGGGCCTCGAAGAGCTCCTGGATTCGGGGCAGACCCTGCGTGATGTCACCGTCCGAGGAAGCCACACCACCGGTGTGGAAGGTGCGCATGGTCAGCTGGGTACCGGGCTCGCCGATGGACTGCGCGGCCACGATGCCCACGGCTTCGCCGATGTCCACCAGCTGGTTGGTGGCCAGCGACCGGCCGTAGCACGCGGCGCACACGCCCACGGCGGACTCGCACGTCAGGACCGAGCGCACGCGCACCTGGTCCACACCGGCATTGTAGAGCTTCTCGATCATGGCGTCGGACATGTCCGCGCCGGCCTCGGCCAGCACCTCGCCGTTCTCGTCCGCCACGGCGCTGGCCAGCACGCGGCCGTGCACCGTGTTCTCCACGTCCTCGCCGAGCGTGCGCACGCCGGTGTCCGTGATGTCCGCCAGCGGCAGCGTCAGACCGCGTACGGTCTGGCAGTCCGACTCGCGCACGATGACGTCCTGCGAGACGTCCACCAGACGACGGGTCAGATAGCCCGAGTTGGCGGTACGCAGCGCGGTGTCCGCGAGACCCTTTCGAGCACCGTGGGTCGCGATGAAGTACTCCAGTACCGACAGGCCCTCACGGTAGGAGGACTTGATCGGACGGGGCATGATCTCGCCCTTGGGGTTGGCCACGAGGCCGCGAATGCCGGCGATCTGGCGGACCTGCATCCAGTTGCCTCGAGCGCCCGAGGACACCATACGGTTGATGGTGTTGGTGGGCTCCAGGTTGTCGCGCATGGCCTGCGCAACCTCGTCGGTGGCCTTGGACCAGATGTCGATGAGCTCCGAGCGGCGCTCGTCGTCGTCGATCAGACCCTTGTCGTACTGGCCCTGGATGCGCGCGGCCTGCGCCTCGTAGCCCTCCATGATGGCGGGCTTCTCCGGCGGGGTCGCGATGTCCGAGATGGCCACGGTGACGCCCGAGCGCGAGGCCCAGTGGAAGCCGGCGTCCTTGAGGTTGTCCAGCGTCTTGGCCACGCGGGTCATCGGGTAGCGCTCCGCGAGGTCGTTCACGAGCGCGGACAGGTGCTTCTTGTCCGCGACGTTCTCGTCCCAGGGGTAGTCCTCGGGCAGAGTCTCGTTGAACAGCACGCGCCCCAGGGTGGTCTCCACGACGGCGGGCTGACCCGGCTCCCAGCCCTCCGGGGCCTCCCAGCCCGCGTAGGGCACGAAGTCCTCGAGGCGGATCTTGCACTTGGCGTTGAGGTGCAGCTCGCCGGAGTCGTTGGCCATGATGGCCTCGGCCACGGAGGAGTAGCTGTTGCCCTCCCCCGCCCAGCCCTCACGCACGGTGGTGAGGTGGTACAGGCCGATGATCATGTCCTGCGAGGGCAGGGCGATCGGCTTGCCGTCCGAGGGCTTGAGGATGTTGTTCGAGGACAGCATCAGCACACGGGCCTCGGCCTGCGCCTCCGGGGACAGCGGCAGGTGCACCGCCATCTGGTCACCGTCGAAGTCCGCGTTGAACGCGCCGCACACGAGCGGGTGCAGCTGGATGGCCTTGCCCTCCACGAGCTGCGGCTCGAAAGCCTGGATGCCCAGACGGTGCAGGGTGGGCGCACGGTTCAGCAGCACCGGGTGCTCGGTGATGACCTCTTCCAGCACGTCCCACACCTGGGGACGGTAGCGCTCCACCATGCGCTTGGCTGACTTGATGTTCTGCGCGTGGTTCAGGTCCACCAGGCGCTTCATCACGAACGGCTTGAACAGCTCCAGCGCCATCTGCTTGGGCAGACCGCACTGGTGCAGCTTCAGCTGCGGACCCACCACGATCACGGAACGACCGGAGTAGTCCACGCGCTTGCCCAGCAGGTTCTGGCGGAAGCGACCCTGCTTGCCCTTGAGCATGTCGGACAGGGACTTCAGGGCACGGTTGCCCGGACCCGTGACGGGACGGCCGCGGCGACCGTTGTCGAACAGCGAGTCCACGGCCTCCTGCAGCATGCGCTTCTCGTTGTTCACGATGATCTCGGGGGCACCGAGGTCCAGCAGACGCTTCAGGCGGTTGTTGCGGTTGATCACACGACGGTAGAGGTCGTTGAGGTCGGAGGTCGCGAACCGGCCACCGTCCAGCTGCACCATGGGGCGCAGCTCCGGCGGGATCACCGGAACGGCGTCCAGGACCATGCCGAGCGGCGAGTTGTCCGTGGTGAGGAACGCGTTGACCACCTTGAGGCGCTTCAGGGCGCGGGTCTTGCGCTGGCCCTTGCCCGTGGCGATGGTCTCGCGCAGCGCCTCGGCCTCGGCCGCGAGGTCGAACGTCTCGAGGCGCTTCTTGATGGACTCAGCGCCCATGGAGCCCTCGAAGTACATGCCGTAGCGGTCCACCATCTGGCGGTACAGGGCCTCGTCGCCCTCGAGGTCGTTGACCTTGAGGTTCTTGAAGCGGTCCCAGACCTTCTCCAGGTAGTCGATCTCGCGGTCGGCGCGCTTGCGCACGTTCGCCATCTGGCGGTCGGCGGAGTCGCGCAGCTTGCGCTTCTCGGCGGCCTTGCCGCCCTCCTCCTCGACACGCGCGAGGTCGGTCTCGAGATCGCGGGCGATCGCGTTGATGTCCGCGTCCCGGGTGTCCTCGAGCTGCTTCTTCTCGCGGTCGATCGCGGCCTGCAGGTTGGGCAGGTCGTCGTGACGCGCCTGCTCGTCCACGGACGTGATCATGTACGCCGCGAAGTAGATGACCTTCTCGAGGTCCTTGGGCGCGAGGTCCAGCAGGTAGCCCAAGCGCGAGGGAACGCCCTTGAAGTACCAGATGTGGGTCACGGGAGCGGCGAGCTCGATGTGGCCCATGCGCTCACGACGCACCTTGGCACGCGTGACCTCCACGCCGCAGCGCTCGCAGATGATGCCCTTGTAGCGCACGCGCTTGTACTTGCCGCAGTAGCACTCCCAGTCCCGGGTGGGACCGAAGATCTTCTCGCAGAACAAGCCGTCCTTCTCGGGCTTGAGCGTGCGGTAGTTGATGGTTTCCGGCTTCTTGACCTCGCCGTAGGACCAGCCGCGGATCTGATCCGCGGTGGCCAGGCCGATCTGCATGAGACCCAGTGAAGAATCGTTGGACATAAGGTCCTGTCCCTCTTTCGTAAAATCCTGAAGTGTGACGAGCTGATCTGTGGACGAGCGGGGTCTCAGACCTCTTCGACCGAGCTGGGCTCGGAGTGGGAGAGGTCGATGCCGAGCTCGTCGGCAGCCCGGAAGCTGTCGTCCTCGGAATCACGCATTTCCACTGTGTTGCCGTCCGCGGAGAGAACCTCCACGTTCAGGCACAGGGACTGCATCTCCTTGATGAGCACCTTGAAGGACTCGGGCACACCCGGTTCGGGGATGTTCTCGCCCTTGACGATGGCCTCGTACACCTTCACGCGGCCGTGGACGTCGTCGGACTTCACGGTGAGCAGCTCCTGCAGGGTGTAGGCGGCGCCGTACGCTTCCAGCGCCCACACCTCCATCTCACCGAAGCGCTGACCGCCGAACTGCGCCTTACCGCCCAGCGGCTGCTGGGTGATCATGGAGTACGGACCGGTGGAGCGGGCGTGGATCTTGTCGTCCACCAGGTGGTGGAGCTTCAAGATGTACTGGTAGCCCACGGAGACCGGGTCCGGGAACGGCTGGCCGGAGCGGCCGTCGAACAGCCGGGCCTTGCCGGAGCGCCCGATCAGGCGCTGACCGTCCCGCGTGGGGTTGGTGTGGTCCAGCAGGTCGAAGATCTCGTCCTCGCGGGCGCCGTCGAACACCGGGGTGGCCACGTTGGTGGGTCCGGAGCTCTTGGGGAAGTTGCTGAGCCCCTTGAGCCACTCGGGGTCGCCCTCGATGTTCCAGCCCTGCTTGGCCAGCCAGCCGGTGTGGACCTCGAGCACCTGGCCCAGGTTCATGCGGCCGGGCACGCCCAGCGGGTTCAGGATGACGTCCACCGGGGTGCCGTCCTCCATGAACGGCATGTCCTCGACGGGCAGGATCTTAGAGATGACGCCCTTGTTGCCGTGGCGTCCGGCGAGCTTGTCGCCGTCCGTGATCTTGCGCTTCTGCGCCACGTAGACGCGCACCACCTGGTTGACGCCGGCGGGCAGGTCGTCGTCCTCGTCCTCGCGGTCGAAGACTCGCACGCCGATCACGGTGCCGGACTCGCCGTGGGGCACCTTGAGGGAGGTGTCGCGCACCTCGCGGGACTTCTCGCCGAAGATGGCGCGCAGCAGGCGCTCCTCGGGAGTCAGCTCGGTCTCGCCCTTGGGCGTGACCTTGCCCACGAGGATGTCGCCGGCCTGGACCTCGGCGCCGATGTGGATGATGCCGCGCTCGTCCAGAGCAGAGAGCACCTCCTCCGACACGTTCGGGATGTCACGCGTGATCTCCTCGGCACCGAGCTTGGTGTCGCGGGCGTCGATCTCGTGCTCCTCGATGTGGATGGACGTGAGGACGTCCTCGGAGACCATGCGCTGGGAGAGGATGATGGCGTCCTCGTAGTTGAGGCCCTCCCAGGACATGTACGCGATGAGCAGGTTCTTGCCCAGTGCGAGCTCACCGTGGTCCGTGGATGGACCGTCGGCGATCACCGTGCGGGGCTCCACACGCTGGCCCTCGGACACGATCACGCGCTGGTTGTACGTGTTGCCCGGGTTGGAGCGCACGAACTTGTTGATCGGGTAGAGCTTGGTGGTGCCGTCGTCGTTGAGCACCGTGACGAGGTCCGCAGAGACCTCCTCGACGACACCCGGCTTGGTGGCCAGGACGGAGTCCCCGGCGTCCAGTGCGGCGTAGCGCTCCATGCCGGTGCCCACGAGGGGTGCCTCGGAGGTGAGCAGCGGCACGGCCTGACGCTGCATGTTGGCGCCCATGAGCGCGCGGTTGGCGTCGTCGTGCTCGAGGTACGGGATCAGGGCGGTGGCCACCGACACCATCTGGCGCGGGGAGACGTCCATGAACTCGATGTCGGTCGGGTCCACGAGCACGGCCTCGCCGGAGCCGTCGGAGGCACGGGCGAGGACGGCGTCCTCGGCGAAGTGGCCGTCGTCGGTCAGGGGCGCGTTGGCCTGCGCGATGGTGAGCCCGCGCTCGTCGTCCGCGGTGAGGTAGACGACGTCGTCGGTGACGGTGCCGTCCACGACCTTGCGGTAGGGCGTCTCGATGAACCCGAACGGGTTGATGCGCGCGTAGGTCGCGAGCGAGCCGATCAGACCGATGTTGGAGCCCTCAGGGGTCTCGATCGGGCACATGCGGCCGTAGTGCGAGGGGTGGACGTCACGGACCTCCATGCCCGCACGGTCGCGCGAGAGGCCGCCGGGGCCCAGCGCGGACAGGCGGCGCTTGTGGGTCAGACCCGCGAGCGGGTTGTTCTGGTCCATGAACTGGGACAGCTGGGAGGTTCCGAAGAACTCCTTGATCGCGGCCACCACGGGACGGATGTTGATCAGGGTCTGGGGCGTGATCGCCTCGACGTCCTGGGTGGTCATCCGCTCGCGCACCACGCGCTCCATGCGGGAGAGGCCGGTGCGGATCTGGTTCTCGATCAGCTCGCCCACGGCGCGGATGCGACGGTTGCCGAAGTGGTCGATGTCGTCCACGTCCACGTGGATCTCGCGGGCCTCGCCGTCACGGGTGCCGGGCATGGTGGAGCCGCCGTCGTGCAGGGTGACGAGGTACCGGATCATGGCCACGATGTCGTCCAGGGACAGCACGGAGGCGTCCGGGTCCGAGAACGGCTTGTCCAGGCCCAGCTTGCGGTTGAGCTTGTAGCGGCCCACCTTGGCGAGGTCGTAGCGCTTGGGGTTGAAGTACATGTTGTCCAGCAGGGACTGCGCGGCGTCGACCGTGGGCGGCTCCCCCGGGCGCAGCTTGCGGTAGATGTCCAGCAGGGCGTCCTCGCGGGACTCCGTGGTGTCCTTCTCCAGGGTTGCGCGGATGGAGTCGAACTCGCCGAACTCCTCCAGGATCTTGGCCTCGCTCCAGCCCAGCGCCTTGAGCAGCACCGTGACGGACTGCTTGCGCTTGCGGTCCAGGCGGACGCCCACCTGGTCGCGCTTGTCGATCTCGAGCTCGAACCACGCACCGCGGGAGGGGATGATCTTGGCGGAGTAGATGTCCTTGTCGGACGTCCGGTCCTGGCCCTTCTCGAAGTAGGCACCCGGGGAGCGCACCAGCTGCGACACCACGACGCGCTCGGACCCGTTGATCACGAACGTGCCCTTCTCCGTCATCAGCGGGAAGTCGCCCATGAACACGGTCTGCTGCTTGATCTCGCCCGTGTTGTTGTTCATGAACTCGGCCTTGACGTACAGCGGCGCCGAGTAGGTGGCGTCGCGGTCCTTGCACTCGTCCATGGTGTACTTCGGGTCGTAGAACTCCGGCTCGGAGAACGAGAGGGACATGGTCCCCTGGAAGTCCTCGATCGGGGAGATCTCCTCGAAGATGTCCGAGAGCCCGGACGTGGTGGACACGCTGGTGTCACCGGTCTCCTGGGCCTCGACCACGCGGGCCTGCCAGCGCTCGTTGCCCACCAGGCGGTCGAAGCTGTCGGTCTGCAGCGCGAGCAGGTTGGGGACGTCCAGCGGTTCGTGGATCTTCGCGAAGGATATGCGACGCGGAATGTTGTCGCTCGTGGGGTGGTTGGCGGAGACGTTCGTATCGGTGCTCGAGGCGACCAAGATGTGATCCTTCCACAGACATGCAGTGAATACGCGAGGTTCCCGGGGAGAGAGAAAGGGGCCGGTGACGACGAGTGTCGCGGGCCGCCCCTGCGGCGCCCACCGCTATATGAAGGCACGCATGCATAAGGGACAACGCAAAGCACTAGCTTAGGCGAACCACCGGGGCTTGTCCACACCCTTGCTGGACGAAACCCCGCCCGGGCCGTAAGATGCCCGGTCGGCGCTCAGGCGACGCCGTTCGCGCGCCCCTGCGACGCCGCCCGGACCGCACCGAGGCGCCACGGATCTCCGTGACCGGGCAGCACCAGCCCCACCCCGGTGTCCGCGATCGCCGCGAGGGAAGCCAGGGCCATGTCCGCATCCGCGGTGGCCGCACCGGCCACGATGCGCGGCCCGGTCAGACCGGTGTAGGGGTCGAGGGTCACGAGGGCGTCCCCCGTGATCACGGCGTCGGCGTCCGGAAGGTGCAGCGCGCAGTGCCCCCAGGTGTGCCCCGCGGTGGCCACCACCCGGGGGCTTCCCGGGACGGGCACCGTCTGTCCCGCGGTGAGCTCCCGGGTGACGTCCACCCCGCGCACGGCGGCGGCCCCGCCCGCCAGCATGGATCCCAGGACGGGGACGGCCCGGGGGTGGCGCAGCGGGTACACCGCCGTGGGGCGTTCGTGGGCGTAGGAGTAGGGGTGCGCCGCGAGGTGGCGCTCCTTCTCGTGGGCGTAGACGGGGATCCCCAGGCGTCGCACGAGCTTGGCCGCGACCCCCACGTGGTCGAAGTGCGCGTGGGTCAGCACGAGAGCCCGGATGTCCTGCGGTGTCCGCCCGAGCTCGCGCACCGCCCACCCCAGCTCGTTCCACACCCGCGGCAGCCCCGCATCCACGAGCGTCAGCCCGCGCGAGTCCTCCAGCAGGTAGCAGTTGACGTGGTGGTTCTGGATCATGTGGATCCCGGGAGCGACGTCTCGCAGGAACACGGTGTCTCCTTCTCCGCCCACCCCGCTCCCGCGCGGTGGGCCTGTCCCGGCCCGCACGGTGGTCGGGTGTCGTACGACGGAGCGGGCCTGCCAGGAGGCTACTCCCGACAGGCCCGCTCGTGGCACCACCCCTGGGGGTCGTGCGTGGTGCGCTCAGCCCCGCTTGTAGAACGGCATCGCGGTCTGCGCCACCTCGACGCCGCGGCCGCGGGCGTCCTGGACACTCACGTTCCCGGCGGCGATCTCCTCGAGGGCGTCCGTGGCCACGAGGGCCATGGCCACGGGCTTGCCGAGGGTGGGCGAGGGCAGACCACTGGTGACCTCACCGACGGTCCGCTCCCCCGCGAGCACCGTGTACCCGGCACGGATGGGCTTGCGCCCGAGACCCTCCAGCCCGATCAGGGTGCGCTCGGGAGCGTTCTGCAGCATGGCAGCCAGGGCGTCGTGGCCCACGGTGCGGGTCCCGGCCTCGTCCTTCTTGCGCAGGGCGACCTCCACGAGCTTGCCCAGTCCCGCCTCCACGGGCGTGATCTCGGTCGAGAGCTCGTGGCCGTAGAGCGGCATGCCCGCCTCCAGGCGCAGGGAGTCCCGTGCCGCCAGTCCCGCGGGCTGCACGGGTGCGTCCTCGGTGCCGAGCTCCTCGGCGGTCGCGAGCAGGGCGTTCCACAGCGTCTCGGCATCGGCGTTCGCGCAGTACAGCTCGAAGCCGTCCTCACCGGTGTAGCCCGTGCGGGCGGCCAGCACGTCCGCACCGCCGCAGCGGGCGACGGCGCACGCGTAGTACTTCAGGCCCGCCACCTCCTCGGCGGGGTCCAGTCCGGTGGCCCGGAGCACCTCGAGCGCCCGGGGTCCCTGCACGGCGATCAGGGACGTCTCAGGGCCCTGGTTCTGCACCGTGACGTCGAAGCCCTCGGCCCGCTGCTGCAGCGCCTCGACCACCGTGTCCTGGTTGCCGGCGTTCGGCACCACGAGGTAGCGGTCCTCGCCCAGGCGGTAGGTGATGAGGTCGTCCAGCACGCGGCCGTCCTCGTCCACGATCACCGAGTACTTGGCCCGGCCCACGCCGATGCCGGACAGCACACCCACGAGGGCGTGGTCCAGGAAAGCCCCGGCCTGCGGCCCGGTCACCTCCACCTCGCCCATGTGGGAGAGGTCGAAGATCCCGGCGCCACGGCGCACGGCATGGTGCTCGGCGGTGTCACTCGCGTAGCGCACGGGCATGGACCAGCCGCCGAAGTCGGTGAACCGGGCCTCCAGGCGCTCGTGGGCCGCGTGCAGTGCGGTCTGACGCTCGCTCATCACTTCTCCTCTCCGGACGCGGCGGCGTGCGCGGCGTCGAACGCTTCGATCGGCGGGCACTCGCACACCAGGTTCCTGTCACCGGCGGCGTTGTCGATGCGCCCCACGGGGGGCCAGTACTTCACGCGGCGCAGCCCGGACACGGGGTAGCCGGCCTGGCTGCGGGAGTAGGACCGGTCCCAGTCGTCCGCGGTGAGCACCTGGGCGGTGTGCGGCGCGTGGCGGATCACGGACTCCTCCAGGGAGACCTTCCCGTCCGCGATCTCCTGCATCTCCGCGTGGATGGTCCGCATGGCCTCGATGAAGCGGTCCAGCTCCTCGATCCCCTCGGACTCGGTGGGCTCCACCATGAGGGTGCCCGCCACGGGGAACGCGAGCGTGGGCGCGTGGAAGCCGAAGTCCACGAGCCGCTTGCACACGTCCTCGGCCGTGACGCCCGAGGCCTTGGTCATGGGGCGCAGGTCCAGGATGCACTCGTGGGCCACCAGCCCGCCGTCCCCCGTGTAGAGCGTGGGGAACACGTCCGAGAGCCGGCGGGAGATGTAGTTCGCACCCAGCACGGCCGTGCGGGAGGACTCGGTGAGCCCCTTCGCCCCGGTCATGGCGATGTACATCCACGTGATGGGCAGCACGCCTGCGGAACCGTGCGGTGCCTGGGCCACGGGGAAGCCCGCGCCGCGCTCGTCGAGGTCTGCCGTGGCCGGGTTGCCGGGCAGGTAGGGCACGAGGTGCTCGGCCACGGCCACGGGGCCCACGCCGGGCCCGCCGCCGCCGTGCGGGATGCAGAACGTCTTGTGCAGGTTCAGGTGGGAGACGTCTCCGCCGAAGCGGCCGGGACGTGCGAGGCCCATGAGCGCGTTCAGGTTGGCACCGTCCACGTAGACCTGCCCGCCGGCGTCGTGCACCGCGGCGCAGACCTCGGTGATGTCGGTGTCGTACACGCCGTGGGTGGAGGGGTAGGTGACCATGATGCCGGCCAGCTCGTCCCCCACGGAGTCGATCTTCGCCCGGAGGTCGTCCTGGTCGATCGTGCCGTCCTGGGCGGTGGCCACCACCACGACCTTGAGGTCCGCGAGCACCGCGGACGCCGCGTTGGTGCCGTGGGCCGAGGAGGGGATCAGGATGGTCTTGCGCTGGTGCTCGCCGCGGTCCACCTGGTAGCGGCGGATGGCCAGCAGGCCGGCCAGCTCGCCCTGGGAACCCGCGTTCGGCTGGACGGAGACCGCGGCGTATCCGGTGATCTCCGCGAGCCAGCCCTGCAGCTGCTCGATGAGCTCGGTCCACCCGCGGGTCTGGTCCTCGGGAGCCAGGGGGTGGATGCTCGCGAACTCGGGCCACGAGATGGGCTCCATCTCTGCGGCCGCGTTGAGCTTCATGGTGCACGAGCCCAGCGGGATCATGGTGCGGTCCAGCGCGAGGTCCTTGTCCGACAGCTCGCGCAGCCAGCGCATGAGCGAGGTCTCCGAGCGGTGGGTGTGGAACACCGGGTGGGTCAGGTACTCGTCCGTGCGCAGCAGCGCCTCCGGCAGCTCGAACGCGGAGCCGCCCGGTTCGGACTCGCCCTCGGCGGCGCCGCACGCCTCGGTCACGGCGGTGAGGACCTCCACGACGTCCCGGTCGGTGTGCGGCTCGCCGAAGCTCACGCCCACGGTGTCGCCGTCCACGCGGCGCAGGTTGTACCCCCGGTCCGCGGCGGCGGCCACGACGGCGTCGGCCTGGCCGGGCACGGAGAAGGTCACCGTGTCGAAGAAGCGCTCGTGGGCCACCTCGATGCCACGGGCCCGCAGTCCTGCTGCAAGGTCAGCGGCCATGCCGTGCAGCCGCTCCGCCAGCGCGCGCAGCGCCACCGGACCGTGGTGCACCGCGTACGCCGCGGCCACGATGGCCAGCAGCGCCTGGGCGGTGCAGATGTTGGAGGTGGCCTTTTCGCGGCGGATGTGCTGCTCACGCGTCTGCAGCGCCAGGCGGTAGGCGGGAGCGCCGGAGGAGTCCGTGGACACACCCACGATGCGCCCGGGCAGGGAGCGCTCCGTGCCCTTGCGGGACGCCAGGAACGCCGCGTGGGGCCCGCCGAAGAACAGGGGCACGCCGAAGCGCTGGGCGGAGCCCACCGCGATGTCCGCGCCCATCTCCCCCGGACTGCGCAGCATGGTCAGGGCGAGCAGGTCAGTGCTCACGCTCACGAGCGATCCGGCCTCGTGGGCGGCTTCGATCACGGCGGTGGGATCGGTGACGTCCCCGTCCGCGCCGATCTGCGCAACGACGACGCCGAAGAAGTCACCGTCCGAGATCGCCTGCGCGGCGGCGTCGGGATCGCCGAGGTCCGCGAGCACCAGCTCGATGCCCGCGGCGCGCGTGCGTCCGGTGAGCACGGCCAGCGTCTGCGGCAGGCTGCGGCTGTCCACGAGGACACGCATGCTCTTGGAACGGCGGTTGGCGCGGCGCATCATGAGCACTGCCTCGGCCACGGCGGAGGACTCGTCCAGCAGCGACGCGTTCGCGACCTCCAGACCGGTGAGGTCGATGACGGCGTTCTGGAAGGTCAGCAGCAGCTCCAGGCGGCCCTGGGAGATCTCCGGCTGGTACGGGGTGTAGGACGTGTAGAAGCCCGGGTTCTCCAGGATGTTGCGGCGGATCGCGGCGGGCGTCACGGTGTCGTGGTAGCCCTGGCCGATCATCTGGCGCATCACGGTGTTGCGGGAGGCGATCCGGCGCAGCGCGGACAGCGCCTCGGGCTCGTCCAGGGGCTCCGGCAGGTCGAGGGACTCGCGCATCCGGATGCTCTCCGGGACGGCGCGGTCGATCAGCTGGTCCAGACTCTCGGCGCCCACGGCGCCGAGCATGGTGGTGAGGTCATCGGCGTCGGGGCCGATGTGGCGTGACAGGAACGACATGCGAAAGTCTCCTGGGCTGCTCGTGGGCACGGCGTGCCCGATGAGTCCTCCCCGCTCTGTTCCATGACCTGAGAGATTTCGCCGGGGCCGCCCGCGGCGTGCCACCGACCTGCCCCGCCGGTGCTCCCCGTCCCGCAGGACCGTGAGCTCTTCAGAGTGGCCTGGTGCGGCGGTACGGGTGCCTGAGAGATTCCCGGGGAGGGTTTGCTCCTTCGGCGGTGGCGCGGTCCTGGACGGTTCCCCGCCCCTGACCCGCCACGCTCTCCCGCCGCACTGTGACGGCCGAATGGTCAGGAGACAGTTTCGCACATCACACCGACGACGTGAATGCCCCCGTCCGGGGGCGACGCACGAGGCCCGGGATGCGCAGAACCCCGCACCGTGCGGTGCGGGGTTCTGGGGTGAGCCGGTCGAGCGGCGTCAGAGCACGCTCACCCGGGCTCGGCAGGCGCGCGAGGCGCCCCGGATCACTTGACGGTGACGGTGGCGCCGGCGCCCTCGAGGGCTTCCTTCGCCTTGTCAGCGGCTTCCTTGGTGGCGCCTTCGAGGACGGCCTTGGGGGCGCTGTCCACGAGGTCCTTGGCTTCCTTCAGGCCCAGGGAGGTCAGGCCGCGAACTTCCTTGATGACCTGGATCTTCTTGTCACCGGCGGACTCGAGGATGACGTCGAACTCGGTCTTCTCCTCCTCAGCGGCACCGGCGTCGCCGCCGGCGGGGGCCGCACCGGCCACGGCCACGGGGGCGGCAGCGGTGACGTCGAAGGTCTCCTCGAAGGCCTTCACGAAGTCGGACAGCTCGATGAGGGACAGTTCCTTGAAAGCCTCGATGAGCTCTTCGGTGGTCAGCTTAGCCATGGTGTTGGCTCCTTACTTGTACGTGGTGCCGGAGCGGGTGGCTCCGACGAGGTGTGCGTGGGAAGAACACGGGTCTGTGCGGGACGGGGCCCGACCACCCGGAACCTGGGGTTCCCCGAAGGGGATCAGGCAGCGCTCTCGCCCTGCTCGTCCAGCTTGGCGCGCAGCGCATCCGCGGTGCGCACGGTCTTGGACAGCGGGGCCTGGAACAGCGCGGCGGCCTTGGACATCGACGCCTTGGCGGCACCGGCGACCTTGGCCAGCAGAACCTCGCGGGACTCGAGGTCCGCAAGCTTCTTGATCTCGTTCTCGTCCATTGCGACGCCGTCCAGGTAACCGCCCTTGACGACCAGCTGGGGGTTGTCCTTGGCGAAGTCACGCAGGCTCTTGGCGGCCTCGACGGCGTCACCGGACACGAAGGCGATGGCCGAGGGGCCGGTGAGCTGGCCCTCGAACGCCTCGATGCCCGATTCACGCGCGGCAATGGCGGTGAGCGTGTTCTTCACCACGGCGTATTCGGCGTTCTCACCGAGTGCACGGCGCAGCGTCTTCAGCTGAGCCACGGTGAGCCCGCGGTACTCCGTCAGGACGGCAGCGTGCGAGTTGGAGAACAAGTCCTTCAACTCTGCAACCGCGGCAGCCTTTTCAGGATTCGCCATGGTGCTCCTTCCTTACATGTGGATGCCGGCTCCGTGTCCGCCGGAGGCTGACACGACAAAAGCCCCGCGCAGATGCCCGGGGCTCGACCATGCTCGGATGCGCACATGTGAGTACGTGCTCCGATGAAGGGTTCGTGCTGGTTCACCTGCGCTGGACGGTTCTCGATGCCGAGAACCTCTTAGACCACGCACACCGAAGTGCGCATGATGACCGGCGGTCTTTGGTGCCACCACCGTACCCCAGAGGCGTGGGCCCATGCAATTTCCCGCGGCCACGCCCGCCCGGGGCGTGGCCGTGAGCGCGGGTGGGGTCGGGAGCGGCCCCTCCCCGGGGCGCGACGGCTGCGCCGCGTCGGCCGCCCAGCGGGGTGGTCGCCCAGCGAGGTGATCCGCGCGTCACGGCGGTCGCGCGGATCACCGTCCCGTGATGCGCTCCGGGAAGCTGTAGACGTTGCACCGGCCCCGGCGGTTGAACCCCACCACGGTGACACCGCGCTCCCGCCCCGAGCTGACGGCGAGCGCCGAGGGCGCGCTGACGGCGGAGAGCACGGGGATCCCGGCCATCGCCGCCTTGCCCACGAGCTCGAAGGACGCCCGGGCGGAGACCTGCAGCACCACCTCGTCCAGAGGAAGCAGCCCACGCTGCACGGCCCAGCCGACCACCTTGTCCACCGCGTTGTGGCGCCCCACGTCCTCCCGGACCACCAGCGGTTCGTCCCGCCCCACGGGGAAGAGGGCCGCGGCGTGGACTCCCCCGGTGGCATCGAAGATCCGCTGGTGCCCGCGCAGCTCGTCGGGCAGCGAGACGAGCCGCGCCGCGCTCACGAGGGGGCGGGGCGGGGCCACCGGGTGGGCGCTCGGCTTCGCCACGGAGTCCAGGGACGGCGTGCCGCACACCCCGCACGAGGAGCTCGTGAACACCTGGCGCCGCGCGCCGCGGTCCGGGCCCGGAGCACGGGGGGAGAGCTGCACGTCCACCACGTTGTACGTGCGGTGCCCGTCCTGGTTCACACCGGAGCGGTAGTCCATCTTGAGCACGTGGGAGATCTCCGTGATCACGGCCTCGCTCAGCAGCAGGCCGGTCACGAGCTCGAAGTCGTCGCCGGGGGTGCGCATGGTCACGGTGAACGGCTCACCGTCCAGGCGGATCTCCAGCGGCTCCTCCCCCGCGAGCCGGTCCGGCCCCGCGGCGACCTCCCCAGAGGCGTCGAAGCTCCGCACGCGGGCGGGGACGATTCTGCGCGCCACCATCTCAGGCGTCCAGTCCCACCCAGGTGTGCCGCCCGTCCTCGAAGCTCTCCCGCTTCCAGATGGGCACGCACTCCTTGATGCGGTCCACGAGCCGGGAGCACGCCGCGAAGGCCTCCGCTCGGTGGGCCGCGGCCACGGCCACCTCCAGGGCGCTGTCCCCCACGGCGAGCGCCCCGATGCGGTGCTCGGCCCACAGCCGGACCCCCGGGTGCTCACGGGCGACCTCCCGCACCGTGTCCGTCATGACCTGCTGGGCCGCGGGGTGCGCACTGTACTCGAGCCCCGTCACACCGCTCCTGCCGCCGTCGTGGTCCCGGATCACCCCGCTGAAGCCGACCACCGCACCGCAGCCGGGGTCGGCCACCTCGCGCCGGGCGAGGTCCCCGTCGAGCGGTTCCTCCGTGATCCGAGCCCGGAGCACGGGGTCTTCCGCCGCGGGCGCGTAGCGCGGGTCACCGCCCGGGGACGACGCCGCCGCGTCCGGGACCGCGGCCCGGGCGGCGTCGTGTGCCGGCCCCGGCCCGCAGGTGGCAGTGGTGCCGGCGACCACCCTGGCGTCCGCGTCGTCCGGGTGGGAGTCGTCCTCGGCCGCGGGGAGCACCTCGTCACCGGAGCGGGTCACCGAGCGGTCCTCCCCGTGGCCGTGGACGTCCTCCAGCTGCGCGCTGATGTGGTCGATGAGGGGATCCAGCACCGCCATCCCGTCCTTGACCCCGCCGCGGGAGCCCGGGAGGTTCACCACGAACGTCCGCCCCACGTGACCGGCCACGCCGCGGCTCATCGCGGCGGTGGGAGTCTTCTGAAGTCCCTGCGCCCACAGCGCGTGCACGATGCCCGGGGACTGACGTTCCAGCACCGCGGCAGTGGCCTCGGGAGTCACGTCGTCCGAGTTCAGCCCCGTTCCCCCAGAGGTGACCACGAACCGCGGCCCCTCCTCCGTGTGGGAGTGCGCAGTGAGACGCCGCAGTGCGGTAAGCACCTCCGGTCCGTCCGGAACCACGTGCACCCTGGTCCGCAGACCCCTGCCCTCGAGCCAGTCCCGCAGCACAGGTCCGCACAGGTCCTGCGCCGTTCCCGCGGCCGCGGAACTGGAGACGATCACGACCTCCGCCCGGCGTCCCACCAGGTGGAAGTCGCCGATCTCGTCCCGGTGGGCGGGACGCTGGGCGCCCACGTTCCGCTCGCCGTGTCCGCTCACGATGCGCTCCAGTCACCGCTCTTGCCGCCCGACTTGGCCAGCACCCGGGTGTCCTCGATGCTGGCGGCCTTGTCGACGGCCTTGACCATGTCGTACAGCGTGAGAGCTGCCACGCTCGCGGCGGTCAGCGCCTCCATCTCCACACCGGTGACACCGCGGGTGCGCACGGTGGCCTGCACGACCACCCTGTCCCGCTGCGGCTCGAGGTCCACGGTCACCTTGCTCAACGGCAACGGATGGCACAGGGGCACCAGCTCCGGCGTGCGCTTGGCCGCCATGATGCCCGCGATCCGAGCCACGGCCAGGGCGTCGCCCTTGGGCAGGTCCCCGTTCGCGAGCAGCTCGACCACGTCCGGGCGCGTGACGAGCACGGCCTGGGCCGTGGCCTCCCGGGACGTCACGGCCTTCTCGCTGACATCCACCATGTGCGCCGTGCCGTCCTCGCGCACGTGCGTGAGACGCTGCGGCGTCCTGTCCTCGGGCTGATCGCTCACTGTTCTCCTTGGGGTCGTGGGCCGTGGGGCGCCGTGCGTGGTGGGGCGTGGTGCGGG
>NZ_RCOM01000139.1 GCF_003667225.1 Kocuria rhizophila | reverse complement strand
CTCACCATCCGCACCGCGGCGGCCTTCTCCTCGTCCGAGTAGCGACGCGTCGTCGGCTTCCCATTCGCCAGTTCCTTCGGCATAACTCCATCCTCGTTTCCAAGGTCAGGAGCCTCCAACAAACTCAGGGCGCTTCACGATGAGCAGGGGCAGCACTGGCGTGGGTGTCCCACTAATGGTGGTCGCTTCCATCCCTCAAACGGAGCGCGTCGTGTCACCGGATGCGCGGCACCGTCGGGAACAGCCAGAGGGCCCCTGCCATGGCAGGGGCCCTCTGGCTGTTGTTCGAGGACATCCAACAGCAGGTGCTGCGGCAAGATCCAGGGGGCAGTTGTCGGGTCGCTGGACATCGTGGCCATGGCATCTTTGAAGGGGCGCTATGGCCGGAATCGTTCAGGGGTGGGTCAGAGGCCGGTGAAGGTAGAAAAGAAGCGGAAGAACACCGAGGCAGCCACGGCCACGTAGGCGATGGCCACCAGGGTCCAGGCCCACTCGGTGGCGAAGCGCACCAACCGGGGCGGGGCGGGGATGACGCCGTGGGCGAGGTTGCGCACGGTGAGCAGGAGGAACAGCGGGATCATCGCCGCCCACACGATCATGCAGTACAGGCACAGGATGTAGATCGCGAACAGGGCCTGGGACCACAGCCAGATCACGAACACCGCCCCGAGAGTGACCCCGACCTGCAGGCCCGCCCAGTACCAGCGCCCGAGGCGGGCCCCGGCCAGGATCGTCATGGCGGTGGTGATCACCACCGCGAAGGCGACGATGCCGATCAGCGGGTTGGGGAAGCCGAAGAGCTCCGACTGCCAGGTGCCCATGACTTGCCCGCAGGACACCCAGGGGTTGATGTCACAACTGGTGACGTGGCCCGGGTCCTTGTAGAGCTGAAGGCGCTCG
The DNA here is from genome assembly GCF_003667225.1 of Kocuria rhizophila. GTDB lineage: Bacteria > Actinomycetota > Actinomycetes > Actinomycetales > Micrococcaceae > Kocuria > Kocuria rhizophila. Next base: position 2,102 of record NZ_RCOM01000139.1, on the reverse strand, counting down.
AGCACCAGAATCGCCGAGGCGACCCACCCGATCACCCCGGTCACCAACAGGACCAGGGCGAAGGGGCGGCGACGGGCGAATCCGGGCAGGTGCTCCTCGGCGACCGGGCCGGCGCCTGGGTGGCGGTGGGCGCTGGTGGTGGTTTCAGCCATGGTGGATGTCCTTGGGGGTTCCTCGATCAACGGTGGCGTCGGTGGTGCCGTGCTGGTGTCTTCGAGCCAGGACGGCCAGGGCCGCGGCCAACAGGGGCAGGACCCCGGCCAAGAGGATGGAATGGGCCGCGGATTGTTGATCCGCCAGCGGAGAAGGCCCCCAGTCTCGGCCGAGTCCGGAGAACCACTCTGGTTGGATCACCGTCGGTGACAGGGCCGTGAACACCACCCAGATCCCCAGCACGGTGGCCACCGCGAGCAGCACCAAGGCCTGCGTGCGCACCGCTCTGCGGTCCGGTGGGGCGGCCAGCGCGGCGGTAGCGAAAATCAGGCCCAGGGCCACGGCGGTGGTGTTCATCAGCTCGTGGCCGACGTGGGTGTGCAGGGCCACGGCGAAGGCGGGGGTGTAGTAGAAGACGCCCAGCCCGGCCAGCATCAGGATCCCGGCCGGGGCCGGGTGAGCCAGCAGGGCCCCGGCCCGGGAGGTGCGCCATGCAGCGGCGAGCTCGCACCACCCGGTGCTGCCGTCAGTGCGGACCGGAACCAGGGCCGCGGCCAGGCGGCCGGGCGCTCCGGCGATCAGCAGCAGCGGCACCGGGAAGCTCAGCAGCAGGTGGGCGGCGGTGTGGACGCTGAACAGGATCGGGGCGTAGAGGGCCATCGCTCCGCAGGTGACGTAGACCAGCAGCACCAGACCGGCCAGGAATGCGGCCGTGCGTGCCACCGGCCATGGTGCGCCGGTGCGGCGCAGGTGTCGGGCCCCGCCCAGGTAGAGGCAAGCCGCGAGGATCGCCACGGCGATCCACAGCCAGTCGACGCGCCACTGGGTGAACCAACCGGAGAAGCTCAGGGGCGGGGGCAGGAGGTAGCCGGTGAGGATCTCCGCGGGGGTGATGTCAGGTTGTCTCTCCAGAGGCACCGGGGTGGGGGTGCGTGCCAGGGCCACGCCCAGGGCCATCACGGCGCAGAGGATGAAGACCTCCACGGTGATCAGCCGCCACACCCGGCCTAGCGTCGGGGTGCCGGCGGTGATCGCCCGGCGGTTCAGGGACCCCAGCACGCCCAGGGCCACGGTGGCGATCGTCTTGGCGATCACCAGCGCCCCGTAGCCGGAGTCCAGCCCGTCCCAGCCACCGATCCGGTAGACGGTGTTGATGACTCCCGAGACAGCCACCAGGACGAAAGCCACCCCGGCCAGGGCCGAGAAGCGTTCCAGCACGGTCCGGGCTGACCCGTGGCCGGTGGCGGGGGCGGTCAGCAGCGGGGCGAGCAGGGCGAGCACGATGATCCCGCCGGTCCAGATCCCGGCACCGAGCAGGTGCAGGGCCAGAGCATTGACGGCCCCGTTGTGATCATCGACCCCGGCCACGTGTCCCAGTTGGGACAGCGGGATGACGGCGGCCAGGGCCACCAGGGCGGTGGCGGCCACCGCCGCCGGGGAACGAACGAGCACGGCCAGGGTGGTGGTCAGTGCCGCGGCCACCGCGGTGACGGCCCATGCTTGGCCGGGGATCAGGCGGGTCACGTAGTAACCCAGTTGCCCGGTGAACTCGGCCGAGCCGGACACGGGAGCCCCGATGGTGTCGGCGTAGCTGAGCACGATGATCGCCACCGCCGCCAGGGTCCACACCGCGGCCGCGGCCGCAGCCACCGTCATGGCCCGGGCGAAGGCCGGGTGCTCGGCCCTGGTCTGTCCCGCTCCGGGGACCGGAGTGGACCGGGGCACCACGGTGGTGGCGAAGACCAGCCCGGCCCAGGTGATGCCCATGGCCAGGTGATGCACGGTCGTGGCCAGCGGCAACCCCCAGCGCACCAGGACCCCGGGATCGAGCACTTCCCGGGGCGCGGTGGCCCCGGAGGATCCCAGGGCCACCCACAGCACGGCCAAGGTCCCCACCCCGATACCGATGTAGACGGCAGCCATGGCGCGCCGGCGCCGTCCAGTCGGCG
>NZ_RCOM01000138.1 GCF_003667225.1 Kocuria rhizophila | reverse complement strand
CCTTTCACCCACCCCCCAACGCCACGGGTGCCCCTTGGTCGCACCGCCGGCCTACCCCATACCCGAAGGAAAGAGACGCCATGGAACTGCTCGCTCCCGTGCTGCAGGCGATCGGCCTGTTCGCGGCCACCAACATCGACGACATCATCGTGCTGTCCCTGTTCTTCTCCCGCGGGGCCGGGGCCCGCGGCACCACCGCCAAGATCGGCATCGGCCAGTACGTAGGCTTCGGCGGCATCCTGGTGGCCTCCGTGCTGGTGACCCTCGGAGCCAGCAGCTTCCTGCCCCCGGAGGCGATCCCCTACTTCGGCCTCATTCCTCTGCTACTGGGCCTGCACGCCGCATGGAAGGTCTGGCGCAGCGACGACGACGATGATGATGACGAGGAGAAGGTCGCCGGCAAACAGGTCAGCATCTGGACCGTCGCGGCAGTGACCTTCGCCAACGGCGGGGACAACATCGGGGTCTACGTCCCCGTGTTCGTCACCGTGGGCCCGGGCGCGATGGTGGCCTACTGCATCGCCTTCCTGGCCATGGTGGCGGTGCTGGTGGCCATCGCCAAGTACGTCGCTACCCGCAAACCCATCGCCGAGGTCCTGGAACGCTGGGAGCACATCCTCTTCCCCATCGTGCTGATCGGCCTGGGCGTGGTCATCCTCCTCGAGGGCGGCGCCTTCGGCCGGTAGGTCACCGATCAGCCGGCCTCACCCGCGTGGTCGGGCCCCGGGGATTCCTGGAATCAGCGCCCGGGCAGGGCGACCGGTGAGGGAGGGTGAGCGGGTTCCCGCTCGAACGGTTCACTGCCGTCGGTCGGGAAGCTAGGCTCGGCGGAAACCCCGCAGGTGCCCGGAGAGGCGGAGACCATGCCGAAGATGTCGGCCCTGGAGTCCTCCTTCTGCCGCAGCGCCCCGTGGACTCTGGTGGCCCGGCGGATGGTTCCCTGGGCGACCCAGGGTTTCCCCGTCACCGGGGACGTGCTGGAGATCGGCGGGGGCAGCGCCGCCATGGCCGCCGCTCTCGCCCGGTCCCATCCCCAGGTGCGACTCACCACCACCGATGCCGACCCGGTGATGGTCGAGGCCGCCCAGCGACGCCTTACCGGATTCTCCCTGGCCGAGGCGGGTCAAGCCGATGCCACCCGGTTGCCCTTCGAGGACGCCTCCTTCGACACGGTTGTGAGCTTCCTGATGCTCCACCACGTCATCGAGTGGGAACGCGCGGTGACTGAGGCCGCCCGGGTCCTGCGACCGGGTGGGGCCTTCGTGGGATACGACCTGCTCGCCTCCCGCGCCGCTTCCTGGGTGCACCTGGCCGACCGATCCCCCCACCGGCTCATCGAGCCGGGAGCCTTCGAACCAACCCTCCGACAAGCCGGCCTGGAGCCGGTGCACCTGCGCGACTCCTTCGGGGGTCGAGTGCTGCGCTTTATCGCCCAGAAGCCCACCAGCACGCAGGGCCCTGTCGACAACGACAACACGCAGAGGAGGACCCGGTGAACAGCGCACCCCTCACCCGCCAGACGATCCACGACGAACTGGAGCGGGTCCGGTCCGACTTCCACACCTTGGTGACCGCAGCGAGCCCGGCGGATCTGCGCCGCCCCTCGTCCGGCACCCGATGGACCAACGGACAGCTGCTGTTCCACATGTTCTTCGGTTACCTGGTCGTCCGGCGCCTGCTGCCCCTGGTGCGCCTGATGGGCCGGCTCCCCGAACCGGTCAGCCGCATCTTCGCCAGGGTCCTGGAGGCCGGCACCAGGCCCTTCCACATCATCAACTACCAGAGCGACCGTGGGGCCGCGCGGGTGATCCACGGCCCGCAGCTGCTCCGGTGGTTCGACCGCACCCTCGACACCCTGCAGGCCCAGCTCGCCGCCGAGCCCGCGGCCGCACTGGCCCGAGGGATGCACATGCCCGTGTCCTGGGGCCCCTATTTCCGGGACTGGATGAGCCTGGCCGAGATCTACCACTACGGCACCCAGCACTACGACCACCACCGACAGCAGCTGACCATCGGCCAGGCATCGTGAAGAGACTCCCTCATGAGATCGGTGGTGCGGGCGAGATGGCCTCGTCGGCGTCCTGCGTTCGAGGCGGGATCGCCACGCCAGGATCGACCACGCTGATGCTGATGGGGGCGGCCATGAGCACGGGGGTGAACGCGAAGTCCGTCTCCTCCGCTTCACATATGGCCAGGCTGCCGGTCACGGTCACGGGATCGAGGTTGCAGCGGGGGTTCCTTGGTGGGCTGTTGTCGCAGTGACACCTTGACCTTCCCCTGTGGGGGAAGGTGCAGGCTGGGTCACAGAAGGGCACGCGGAAAGTTTCCGGGGGGAGTGTTCCTCACCGATGTGCGGAGGTTGTCATGGGTGGAACGGCAGTGATCGAGACCGATCTGGCCATTATTGGTTCTGGTGGTGGTGCTTTCGCCGCCGCGATCCGGGCGACCAGCCTGGGCCAGCGGGTGGTGATGATCGAGCGGTCCATGGTGGGGGGCACCTGTGTGAACACCGGGTGCGTGCCCTCGAAAGCGTTGCTGGCCGCCGCCGATGCCCGCCATGTGGCCCTGGAGGCGCCCGGCCGGTTTCCCGGACTCAGCACCTCCGCCGGCCCGGTGGACATGCCGGGGCTGATGGCGGGCAAGAACGGGCTGGTGGAGGGGATGCGTTCGGAGAAGTACGTGGATCTGATCGCCGACTACGGGTGGGACCTGCGCCAGGGGGACGCCGCGTTCACCGGCACCGCGCAGGACCCGGTGCTGGAGATCACCAGTGGGGACGGGGCCGTGGAGACGGTGCGGGCCCGGCACTACCTGGTGGCCACCGGCTCGGCCCCGTGGACCCCGCCGATTCCCGGGCTGGAGGAGGTCGACTACCTCACCTCCACGACGGCGATGGAGCTGCCGGAGGTCCCGGAGTCGATGATCGTACTCGGCGGCGGGTACGTGGCCTTGGAGCAGGCCCAACTCTTCGCCCGGCTGGGCTCGCAGGTCACGGTGCTGGCCCGTTCCCGGTTGCTGTCGGGGGAGGAACCGGAGGTCTCGAAGGCCCTCCTGGGGGTCTTCGCCGATGAGGGCATCACGGTGGTGCGCCGGGCTGCGGTCGAGTCCGTGGGCACCGATCCGGCCACCGGGGGTGTCGTGGTGGCCGCCACCGGGGCCGGGCGCCAGGAGTACACCGCGGACCGGCTGCTGGTGGCCACCGGGCGCCGGGCGGTCACCGAGGGTCTGGGCCTGGGCACGGTGGGGG
>NZ_RCOM01000137.1 GCF_003667225.1 Kocuria rhizophila | reverse complement strand
CAGCAGGGCCACCCCGGTGGTGACGAAGACGTCGGCCAGGTTGAAGGTCGGGAACCAGCTGGTGTGCAGGTAGTCCACCACCCCGTTGCCGTCGAGGCGGTCGAGGAAGTTCCCGGCCGCACCCCCGAGCATCAGGACCGCCCCGGCCCGCACGAGCCGGGTCATGGTGGCGGCTGTGGACAGCAGATACCAGGTCAAGCCGGCGATGATGAGCCCGGTGGCGGCGATGATGACCCATGACGGGAAGGCGGCACCCAGGCTGAAGGCCACCCCGGGGTTGTAATGCAGCCGCAGATTGAGCAGTCCCAAATCCACTGTCGCTCCCCCCGAGAGCCCGGCCACAGCGGCGGCCTTCACTCCCAGATCCGCTCCGGCCAGAAGAAGCGCCCCCACCACCAACACGATCCGAGGGCGGCGGGTCGACCCGGGGTGGTGCTGCTTCGAGGCCGCCGGTGTGCCGGCCGAGGAAAGGCCCGAGGGGCCGCCGCGGGTATGGCGCATCAGTGGGTCTCCTCCATCGGTGGGGCCAGGGGTGCAGGGGCGGATCGGGCAGGCTCGAGGGCCCAGGGCATCGTAGCCACCGCAGCTGGGGCGCACCCGGGAGTGCGCTGGCGTCGCCAGGGCCTTGCGGCGGGGTGGGGCGCCCAGGCGAAACCCGCTCCGCAGAGACGGTGCCCGCTCCGCCGTGGTCATCGCCTGGGGGCGATATTAGCGCAATAATCGATCACGGCCGTTGGCCCGCTGTCCGGACCGGCGCCCGCCCAGACCAGGGCTTCGGGCGAGCCCGCGGCCATGGAACCTCCACGCAGACCCAGGACACGGCATGCCACCACACACTCTCCGCCTGTTGCTCGATGCCCGCGCGGCCCGACGAGGTGACGCCGAGGGCCTTGCCCGTCGGCAACGGGACCAACTGGCGGACATGGTGGTGCACGCCCGGACCGCTTCCCCGTACTACCGCCGCCACTACCAAGGTCTGCCGGCCACCATCACCGACCCGCAGCTGCTGCCGATCACCACCAAGGCCGAGCTGATGGCCCACTTCGACGAGTGGGTGACCGACCCGGCCGTCACCCTCGCCGATGTCGAGGCGTTCGTGGCCGATCCTGCCCTGATCGGCCACCAACTGGCCGGCCGCTACACCGTGGCGACCCCCTCCGGCACCACTGGTGTCCGCGGGCTGTTCCTGGTCGACAGCACCTCCATGGCGGTGACCTCCGCGATGGCCGTGCGGATGCTCACTGACTGGCTTAGCGCAGCCGACCTGGCCCGCCTCCTCACCCGGGGCGGGCGCCTGGCCATCGTGGCCGCCACCGGCGGGCATTTCGCCTCCGGGGCGGCCGCCGCGAGCCTGCGCCGGGGCCGGGCCGCTTCCCGTGTCGGCGCCTTCTCGGTCCAAGACCCCCTGCCGCAGCTGGTGGCCCAGCTCAACGCCTTCGACCCGGTCGTACTGGCCCCCTACGCCTCCACCGGGCGGTTGCTGGCAGCAGAACAGGAGGCCGGGCGACTGCATATCCACCCGGCCCTGGTAGTGCTCTCAGCCGAGGGGCTGCCCGAGGAGGAGCACCCCCGGATCGCGCAGGCCTTCGGAGCCAAGGTGCGCCACAGCTACGCCGCCACCGAGTGCCCGTTCCTCAGCTACAGCTGCCAGTACAACTGGTCGCACGTCAACAGCGACTGGGTGCTCCTCGAGCCGGTCGATGCCGATTATCAGCCCGTGGCCGACGGGCAGCCCTCACACACCGTGCTGGTGTCCAACCTGGCCAACCGTATCCAGCCGATCCTGCGCTACGACCTCGGCGACAGCGTGCTCGTCCGCCCCGACCCCTGCCCATGCGGCAACCCGCTACCGGCCATCCGCGTCCAGGGCCGTACCGCCGACCTGCTCCCCTTCGCCCGCCCCGACGGCACCGCCGCCACGCTCACCTCACTGACGCTGAGCTCGGTCCTGGACCGGATCCCCGGGATTCAGCAGTCCCAGATCGTCCAGACCGGACCCACCAGCCTCACCCTGCGGCTGCGCCCGGCCCCCGGCACGGACCCGGCCAGTGCCGGGCAGGCCGCCCACGAGCAGATCACCCACGTGCTGACCGACCACGGCCTGGGGCACGTGCGACTCACCCTCGACCCCGAGCCCCCGCACCTGACCGCCGGGGGGAAACTGCGCGTGGTCATCCCGTGGAAGCCGTCCTGATCGCAGAGACACCAGCACCGATTCCGCTCCGGCAGGAGGGGGAACCCCGTTGCTATGATCGACGTATGGCGATCATGTCTGACTGTGCAGATGCCGGCCTGAACCCGGCCGCGGCCCTGTTCCACTCCCTGGGAGACCCCAAGCGGCTGGCCATCGTGCGGCGGATGGCCCACGGCGAGGTCCGCGTCGGGGATCTGACCGCCGAACTGGGCCTGGCCCAGTCCACCGTCTCCGCCCACGTGGCCTGCCTGCGCGAGTGCGGGCTGGTGCAAGGCCGCACCCAGGGGCGCAGCATCTACTACTCCCTGAGCCGTCCCGAGCTGATGGACCTGCTGGCCACCGCAGAGGGCCTGCTGGCCGCCACCGGCAACGCGGTGGACCTGTGCCCGACCTACGGCACGGCCGCCCAGCAGAACCACCAGAACCACACCGCCGCAGTCGCCCCCCAGCCATAAACCCTGCAGCGCTGCGCCCGTCGCGGTGAAACCCAGGTGTTGGGGCGCCGGTCTGACCGGTGGGCCCTCGCCCCAATCTCAGGAGAAACTTCCAGCCGTGTCCTGCCCCGCCGTCCGCCCGACTGCCAGAGGCGTCCACCCCGAACGTCTCGGCGGCGCATCTGATGCCTCGTCGTCCCGCAGGAGCGGGGAGGGGCGGGCATGAGCATCGGAGGCTACTTCGCCGAGACCGTGAACTCCGGGGCCCTACTCATCGCCGCGCCCCTGGCGATGATCGCCGGGATCGTCTCCTTCGTCTCCCCGTGCATCCTGCCGCTGGTGCCGGGCTACCTCGGCTACGTCTCCGGGCTGACCAATCCCACCAGCCCGGACAATCGCCGACGGGTGCTGGCCGGGGTGGGGTTGTTCATCCTCGGCTTCGCTGCAGTTTTCACTCTCTACGGGGCGGCCTTCGGCACCCTGGGCGGGTGGCTGGTGCGCTGGCAAGATCCCATGATCCGCACCCTGGGCCTGCTGGTCATCCTCATGGGACTGGTC
>NZ_RCOM01000136.1 GCF_003667225.1 Kocuria rhizophila | reverse complement strand
GGTGGACCCTGCCCTTCCCGGACCCGCGGAGCCGGACCCGATCGTGCCCGGCCCCGGGGATCCCGGCCCGGGTGATCCGGGTCCGGTGGACCCGGGGCCCGTCGATCCCGGGCCCGTCGACCCGGGCCCGGTGGACCCCGGGCCGGTGGACCCCGGACCCACCGACCCCGGGCCCGTGGATCCAGGGCCCGTGGAACCAGGGCCCGTGGAACCAGGCCCCGGAGATCCCGGCGGAGGAGAACCTGGCGCCGGGGGCCCGTCCCCCGGAGTGCCCGACCCGAGCATTTCCGCGCCCAGCGGAACGGTTCCTGCGAGTGTCGCTCCGGCCCTTCCGGCCCCTGCTCCCGCCATGCCGCATCCCCCGGTGCCGAGTGCCCCTCCGACGGCGACGCCGGCTCCCACGGCGCCGGGGCCGTCCCCCGTCGAAACCTTTGCTCCCGACGTGCCGGGGGCGCGTCCGGCCCCCACGCGGGGCCACACCGTGCCCGGCTCACCTCCAGCGCTCCCGGCCCCGGCTCCTACGGCGCCCAAGCCACCTGCGGCGCCGTCGCCCGCTCCCGGCCTGCCCGGGTCATCCCCATCCCCAGTTTCCGCCTCCGGGGCGCCGACAGCACATCCTGGGTCGGCGCTCGGACCCACGGCGCCCGTGTCATCCCCGACGTCGTCCCCCGCTGCGTCAGAACCGGGGGAGCTGCCGCCACCAGAGGCCCGTCCCGAGGATCCCACGATGCGCTGGTCGACGACGCGCGGTCTCTCGGCGGACCCAGCGATCAGCTCCGAACCGCTCTCGAGTCCCGGGCCATCGACGGGCCTGAGAAGCCACCGCACTCTCTGACGCCTTCGACGCGCCTGGGGCGCGGTGAGCGCCCTGCACACTCCACGAGAATCGTGGTGGCCTCAGTGGCGGGGGAGGCACGGTGGGTGCCATGACATCAGTTATCGCCCAACCTCCCCGCGCCGCTCTGGCAGGTGCCCGGTGAAGGGGTTCGCCCGCAGTCGCAGTGTCGCCCTGATCGGCCTGGAGGGGCACGTGGTGGACGTGGAGGCGGACATCGGACAGTCGCTGCCGGGGTTCACGATCATCGGGCTGCCGGACCAGGCGGTCAACGAGTCCAAGGAACGCATCCGTTCCGCGGCACGTCATGCAGGTGCCCCGCTGTCCCCTCGCAAGATCACGGTCAACCTCTCACCGGCCACACTTCCCAAGCGCGGTTCGCACTTCGACGTCGCCGTCGTGATGGCGGTCCTCAGCGCCCAGGGCGTGGTGCGTGTCCCCCCGGACACCGTCTTCTTTGCGGAGCTGGGGCTGGACGGCTCCCTGCGCCCCGTCCGGGGAGTGCTTCCGGCGGTCCTGGCGGCCGTGAGGGAGGGCTGCCCTCACGTCGTGGTGGCGGATGCCAACCGGGCGGAGGCCGAACTCGTCACGGGCGCAACCGTGAGCTCAGCTGGGCATTTGGCCCGTCTGCTGGTCCAGTTCGGGGCAGATCCCGCGCTGGCGGCCCGGGCGGAGCCCGCCGCGACGGGGCCCTCGCCCACCCCACAGTCGCGGGCGGTGCCCCAGGACCAGGATCCGCGGGATCTGACTGACGTGGTGGGTCAGATCGAGGGGCGTAAGGCCCTGGAGATCGCGGCCGCCGGTGGCCATCACCTGCTCATGGTCGGCCCACCGGGTGCGGGCAAGACCCTGCTCGCGGAGCGCCTGCCGGGGATCCTCCCGGACCTTGAGGACGAGGACTCGCTCGAGGTCACCTCGGTCCACTCCCTCCGTGGAGATTCCGGGTGCTCGGCCCTGATCAGGCGGCCACCTTTTCAGGCCCCGCACCACGGGACCACCATGCCCGCCATGTGCGGGGGAGGCAGCGGCATGCCTCGGCCCGGTGCCATCTCCCTGGCCCATCGTGGCGTGCTCTTCCTGGACGAGGCGCCCGAGTTCGACCGCAGGGTGCTGGACGCTCTGCGACAACCCCTCGAGTCCGGCACGGTCACGATCGCGAGGGCCCAGTCCGTGGCGCAGTATCCCGCCGCGTTCCAGCTCGTGCTGGCCGCCAACCCCTGCGCCTGCGGGCACGCGGGCGGCACCGGACAGGCGTGCACGTGCAGCTCCGTGCAGCGCCGCCGCTACTTCGGGAAACTCTCGGGTCCGCTGCTGGACAGGGTGGACGTGCAGCTGCGAGTGCCCGCGGTGACCTACCACGAGCTCAGCGCGGTGTCGGGGGATGCTCCCGAGAGCAGCGCGACCGTGGCGCAGCGGGTCGCGCAGGCCCGGGGCGCCCAGCAGGAACGGCTGCGTTCTCTGGGCTGCCGACTGAATGCCAGCGTCCCCGGGGCGCTGCTGCGCCGCAGACTTTCCCCGGGTGCGGACGCGGTGGAACCATTGAGGGCCGCCATGGAGCGCAGGGCGCTCACGGCACGGGGATTCGTGAAGGTCCTGCGCGTGGCGTGGACCCTCGCGGACCTCGACGGCGCGGTGGTGCCCACCCGCGAGCACGTTCAACTGGCCCTCTACTTCAAGACCACGGTGACGACATGACCGGCGACCAGTTCAGCCAGAACGCTGCAGATTTCCAGCACCCGGCCGATTCCACGGAGGACGTGAGGGCGTGCCGCACTCGTCTGGCCCACATCATCGAACCGAGCGACACGGCCGGACTGCTTCTGCTGCGCGCGCTCGGGCCCCAGGTGCTGTGGCGGAGCATCACCGAGCTGCAGGAACCCACTCGCGCCCTGCGCTCCGTGCTGCACAAGGCGACGCAGGAGTGGCTTCCGGGTTCCCGGACTCCCGACCTGACCGCCCGCTTCGAGGCCTGGCGGTCCAGGTTGCCGGTCCCCGCGACGGACGTGGAGCAGCGCCACGCCCTGCGCGTCGGTGCCTGGACGGTGATTCCGGAGGACCCGGACTGGCCCGGACAGCTCGCTGATCTGGGGCTGCAGCAGCCGATCGTGCTGTGGGGACGCGGAGACCGGGCGCTTCTGGGACGTCTCCGGGGCAGCGTGGCCGTGGTGGGGTCCCGCAACGCCAGCGCGTACGGTGCCGCCGTGACGAGGGGCATCGCCCAGGAGCTGGTGGCGGCCGACCGGTGCGTGGTGTCCGGGGGCGCCTTCGGGATCGACGCCGAGGCGCACACCACGGCATTGCAGACGGCTGCGGGGCCCGGGGCCACCGTGGCGGTCCTGGCCTGCGGCGTGGACCGGTTCTACCCCGCGGGCAACGCCGAGCTGCTCGGGCGGATCTGCCAGCGCGGCCTGCTGCTGAGCGAGGTGCCTTTCGGGTGCGCTCCCACCCGGTACAGGTTTCTTCAGCGCAACCGGATCATCGCGGCCCTCACGTGCGCCACTGTGGTCACGGAGGCCGCATGGCGCTCGGGATCCCTGAACACGGCGCGGCACGCCGCGGGGCTCTCCCGGGAGGTGGCGGCCGTGCCCGGTGACGTGCTCGTGGGCAGCTCGGCGGGGTGCCACCGCCTCGTGCGGGAGGACCACGCGGTGCTCGTCAGCAACGGGAGCGAGGTTCTCGAGCTCGTGGCACCGCTGGGCAC
>NZ_RCOM01000135.1 GCF_003667225.1 Kocuria rhizophila | reverse complement strand
GAGACAGCCCCAAGAGGTAGCCCCCGCCCAGCACCGCCAGGAGGGCCCAGATTGGGGAGTCATCGTTCAACGACCACCACCAGGCCAGCAACGGGAAGCCGGCCACCAGCGCGATGGCCGCCGGCAGGGCTCGGACCAGCACCTGGCCGACCGTGGGCACGGGGACGCTTTGCCTCGACGGAGACAGGGCTTCACGACCGCGTACATGCTTGCCCATGGTCGAACGCTAACCGGGGGTCAGCCCGGGGGCTATGACGCCGAAGTGGGGAAAGACAGGGCCCCGTGCGATTGGGGTTCGCTGGTGGGCACTAGATTCCTGTATGAGCGAGTTGCCCGTGGGGCCGAGTGCGCTCTTCTGAGGTCGTCGGGCGACATACTCGGACCATGGATGAATCGATGCCGGTGGCCGAGTTCGCGACCCCCGGACCGTTGCGGGACCGCCTCGTCCAACTGATCCGGTCCGGCGCGAAGACAGGCACTTCGTCGCTGCTGGGTGACTACGAAGCGGAGGACCAGCCCCTGCCGCGCCCCGGCGAATGTCAGGCCCTCATCGACTCCACCGGGCGGGTGGTTGCCACCTTGGAGATCACCGAGGTGGCCACGGTGCGGTTGGCCGAGGTGCCCTGGGAGCACGTGCTGGCCGAGGGCGAGGGGCACCGCAGTGTGGCCCAGTGGCGGGAGGCCCACGAGGAGTTCTGGACGGCCACGCCGCCGGAGGCGTGCGCCGAGGTCCCGGGGCACGACATGGACGACGACACGCTTGTGGTGCTGGAACGATTCCGGCTCCTCCCGGACTCGGTGAAGTGATCCCATCGATCCGGCTCTGTGGTGTGCCGCTGGCACCAATCCAGCGCACAACCAGCACGAGGCCGTTTGCTTTACATATGGCCAGTTAGCGGCGGAGCATCTACCCACGTCATGGAGATGGTCTCGCTCGAGGGCGCTTGTGCGCGCCCGTGGGTTTGCTCTGCTGGTCAGTGCGGCTAGGCCGGCTCTTTTCGGGCGGGGCGGGGGAGTCCTAGGTGGCCGCGGAGGGTGTCGGTGGTGTAGTGGGTGCCGAAGAGGCCGCGGCGCTGCAGTTCCGGGACGACGTGGTCGACGAAGTCCTCGAGGGCGTCGGGCAGGGTCGGGGGCATGAGGTTGAATCCGTCGGCGGCTCCGGTGCGGAACCAGTGTTCGATCTGATCCGCGATGCTCTCGGGGGTGCCGACCATGGTGCAGTGTCCGCCACCGGCGGCCAGGCGGCCCAGCAGCTGTCGGACGGTGGGGCGTTCCACGTCGATGATCCGCAGGATTGTGGCGTAGCGGCCCTGCGGGCCGCCGAACTGCTCAAGCGGAGGCAGCGGTGGGACCGGGGCGTCGAGTTTCCATCCGCTGCAGTCCTGCTGGATGAACGTGCTCAGCTGGGCCAGCGACTGGGCGGTGGGCAGCAGCGCGTCGACCGCGGCCTGCTGGGCTCGGGCTTCGACCTCAGTGGAGCCGACGTAGGTGACCAGCCCGGGCATCACCGCCACCGCCTCCGGGTCGCGCCCAGCGGCGGTGATGCGGGCCTTGACGTCGGTGTAGTAGTCGCGGCCGGCGGTCAGGTCGTAGGCCACCGCGTAGATGCCTTCCGCGTGCCGGGCGGCCAACTCCCGGCCGGGTCCGGAGGCCCCGGCTTGGAAGAGCACGGGTCTGCCCTGCGGTGGACGCGGCACGGTCAGGGGTCCGTCCATCTGGAAGTGCTCGCCGTGGTGGTGCACCGGACGGACCCGGGTGGGGTCGGCGTAGAGCCCTGCCCGGTCGACGAGCACGGCGTCGTCGGCCCAGGAGTCCCACAACTGCTGGGCGACCTGCACGAATTCCTCGGCCCGGGCGTAGCGCTGCTGTCGGGTGGGCATGGCCTGCAGCCCGTGGTTGCGGGCTTCGGCGTCGAACATGGAGGTCACCACGTTCCACCCTGCCCGCCCGCCGCTGATGTGGTCGAGGGAGGCGAGCATCCGGGCGGCGTGGAAGGGGGTGAAGAAGGTGGTCGAGATGGTGCAGACCAATCCGATCCGCTCCGTGGCCCGGGCCATGGCGGACAGGGCGGTCAGCGGCTCGAGGAACCACCGGGGCCCGGAGGCGACGTCGCCGGCGCTGTGGCCGTCGGCGAAGAATACAGCGTCGAAGAGTCCGCGCTCGGCCGTGCGGGCCAGCCGCTCCCAGTAGGAGATGTCGCCCAGGTGCTCGGCGGGGGAGTCGGGGCGCCGCCAGGCCGCGCTGTGGTGGCCGGCGCCGAAGAGGAAGGCGTTGAGGTGCAGCTGCCGGTGCGTGCTCATGAGTGCCCGATTCACCCCATGACCAGTCCGCCGTCGACCACCAGGTTCTGTCCGGTGACCGACCGCGCCCAGGGTGAGGCGAAGAACAGGACGGTGTCGGCGAACTCCTCCGGGGTGGTGACCCGTCCCAGTGGGGTGGAGGAGGCGATGAGGTCGAAGACCTCCTCAGGGGTGGCCGCACTGGCGTCGGTGGTGCGCAGCAGTCCGCCGGAGACCATGTTCACCGTGACGTTGTGTTGACCCAGGTCCTTGGCCAGGGTCCGGGTCAAGGAGAGCAGGGCCGCCTTGGCCGCGGTGTAGTCGTGATACGGGACGACGGGGTTCTGGAACAGGTTGGTGCCGATGTTCACGATCCGCCCGAACCCCTGCTCCTGCATTCCCGGCAGGCACGCCTGCATCGTGTTCAGCGCCCCCCGGACGCTGCCGGAGAACTGGTCAGTGAACTCGTCCCAGCCAATCGCTGCCGCACCCGAGCGGGCGTCCCCGTTGAAGGAGAAGTCCGCCAGCGCGTTGTTCACCACAGTGGTGACCGGGGCGCCGAAGTGCTCCCGGGCGCGCTCGAGCATGGCCGACACCTGCCCGGGATCGGTGACGTCAGCAGGCAAGGCCACAGCCCGTTGTGGACCGAAGCGGGCCGTGAGCTCTTGGGCGGCGGTGGAGCTGGAACGGTAGTTGATGACCACC
This sequence comes from Kocuria rhizophila, assembly GCF_003667225.1. Taxonomy (GTDB): domain Bacteria; phylum Actinomycetota; class Actinomycetes; order Actinomycetales; family Micrococcaceae; genus Kocuria; species Kocuria rhizophila. The sequence continues at coordinate 581 of NZ_RCOM01000135.1, read as the reverse complement.
CGCGCGCCCTGAGCGGCGAAGGCCTCCACGATGTGGCGGCCCACACCGCGCGCTCCGCCGGTCACGAGGACAGTCTGTTCTGCGATCTGCATGAGGTTCCCTGAACCGTCCCCGGTTCTTTGCCGCTCCTATGTGGGTGCCAGCACCGGGTGTGATGGCGTTGCGAGGCCAGCGTAGTACGCGGTCTCGAACTCCTCGGGCGGGATGTCGCCGAGGGTGGAGTGCAGGCGCCGGTTGTTGTACCAGTCGACCCAGCTGGTGGTGACCCACTCGACGTCGTCGATGGTGCGCAGCGCGCCGGTCCGGAATGGAGAGCCGTCCCGGACCGCCTCGTTCTTGAACAGCCCGATCGTGGACTCGGCCAGGGCATTGTCGTAGGCGTCGCCGATGGATCCGATGGAAGCGGTGATGCCCTCCATCGCCAGGGTCTCGGCAAAGGCCACGGACGTAAACTGACCGGATTCAACTGGTCGTTGCAACACCGGCTTCTTGGAGAGACTTTAGCTGCTCGTTCAGTGCCTCGGCAGGTGTCTTCCACCCCAGGCTCTTGCGTGGACGAGTGTTCAGCGTGTGCGCCACGG
>NZ_RCOM01000134.1 GCF_003667225.1 Kocuria rhizophila | reverse complement strand
CCCCCTCACATCGCCGCGCAGCTGCGCTCGGCCGGCGGCCCCACCGACACCGGCGGCCAGGCCTGGGAAGGGCGCAACCTGGGGGAGGGCACGAGCCACACCCACCAGTTCCCAGACGATCCCGGGACCGCCGACCCCGGCGCCGCCCGTGCGCTCGCCGCGTGGCGGGACGGCCGGGCGGGGGAGCAGGACGTGGTGGCCGCACTGGCCGGCATCCGCGTGTTCGTGCCGATCGTCGCCCAGGTCTCGCGCTCACACATCACGCAGGACGGGCTGGTCTCGGACAAGGAAGCCGACATGGCGCTCGTGAGCCTGCAGGCCTCCGACGGGCGCAAAGCCCTGCCGGTGTTCACCTCCACCGAGGCGCTGAGCGCGTGGAACCGGGACGCCCGTCCGGTGGCGGCGGACATCCGCCGTGCCGCGCTGTCCGCGGTGCAGGACGGTTCGTCGCTGCTCGTGGTGGATCCGGGGTCGGACCCGGCCTTCGTGGTGCGGCGCCCGGCGCTGTGGGCCGTGGCGCAGGGGCGGGAGTGGACGCCGTCGTACCGGGACTTCGCCGTGGACGACGCCGTGACCCGCGCGGCGGTGGGAATCCCCGGGATCGTCTCCGCGATCGCGGAACCGGGCCGGGGCGTTCACGCCGTGCGCGCCGACGCCGCGGTGCTGCGCGGCGGGGGAGAGGGCCCGGAGCTCACGGTGTCGCTGCAGCTCAGGGCCGGACTCCCCGAGCCCGAGGTCTGCGCGGCCGTGCAGGCGTTCCAGGAGGCCCTGGCGGGGGAAGAGGTCGTGGCCGAGAACGTGGACTCGGTCCAGGTCCGACTCACGTCCTGACAGCTGCGGCCCCCGACGACGTCGGGGGCCGCAGCCTGTGGTGGTCCGGCTCAGCCGTAGACGGGTCCGGTGAACTTCTCCCCGGGGCCCGCGCCGGGGGCGTCCGGGAACGGGGACGCCTCGCGGAACGCGAGCTGCAGGGACTTGAGCCCGTCGCGCAGCGGGCCGGCGTGCTGGGAACCGATCTCCGGTGCGGCGGCGGTGACGAACCCGGCCAGGGCCGTGAGGAGCTTGCGGGCCTCGTCCAGGTCCTTGAGCTCGTCGGCGTTCTCCTCCGCGGCCAGACCGCACTTCACGGCCGCCGCACTCATGAGGTGGACCGCCGCCGTGGTGATGACCTCCACGGCCGGGACCTCGGCGATGTCCCGCATCTGGTGGTTGACCTCGTCGAGGGCCTCCTGGGGCAGCTCGGCGGAGCCGGCGGCGGGGGGCTGCTCCGTGGTGCCCGCGGAGGGGTTGGCGGTGAATTCGAAGCGCTCGGGGCGCGGTTGCTCGGACATGGTCTCCACTGTAGAACAGCGATACCGGCGCGCCGACGTCGGGGCAGCCTGGTGCAGGCACGCCCGGGTGCTGCGGGCCGGGGCGGTCCCGACCAGACGAGGGGAGCATCACACCACAGCGGACGGAGCCCGAGGGGACTGGCGCGCCAGCGTGGCGGTGCGCTACCATGGTCGGCAGTGTGCAAGCGGAGGCAACTCCCACCCGCCGCCGATCCCGGGACATTCCGGGACCCACCAGGCGTCCGGGTCCCAGACCTGAACGGTCCCACCGTCCTCGGACGGTGTCTCCGATTCGCGGTCTCCGTGTGGTGTCCAACCTCCGTTTGCGCGTGCCGCAGCGGAGGTTTTGTCGTTGTGGCGGCAGTCCCGCTCACGGGGTCACCCACGAAACTCAGGAGATTGGCATTAGCGATCCACGTATCAATGACAGAATCCGTGTCCCGGAAGTCCGTCTGGTCGGACCTGGCGGCGAACAGGTCGGCATCGTGCGCGTCCAGGACGCGCTGCGGCTGGCCCGTGAATCGGATCTCGATCTGGTCGAGGTCGCCCCGAACGCCAAGCCTCCCGTCGCCAAGCTCATGGACTTCGGCAAGTACAAGTACGAAGCCGCGGTCAAGGCCCGCGAGTCCCGCAAGAACCAGGCCAACACGGTTCTCAAGGAAGTGCGTTTCCGTCTGAAGATCGACACGCACGACTACGAGACCAAGGTCGGCCACGCCAAGCGCTTCCTCTCCGCCGGGGACAAGGTCAAGGCCATGATCCAGTTCCGCGGTCGTGAGCAGCAGCGCCCCGAAATGGGCGTGCGCCTGCTCGAACGGCTCGCGAACGATGTCGCCGAGGTCGGCGCGGTGGAGACCAACCCCCGCGTGGACGGTCGCAACATGGTCATGGTCATCGGCCCCCTCAAGAACAAGGCCGAAGCCCGTGCCGAGGCCCGCAAGCAGCAGCAGCGGGAGAACTCCAAGGCCGAGAACCAGCGCAAGCAGCGCGTGGACACCTCCTCGCCCGAGACGGTGACCCAGTCCATCGGGGACGCGTTCCCCGCGGAGCTGCGCAACGCGGCTTCGGCACCGGCCGAGGACCAGACGGTGGAGAGCGCCCCGCTGGCTCCGGAGGACGAGGTCAAGGCCACGGTGGCGCCGGCCGCCGAGACCACGGAGACCACGGTCGAGCCGAGCGCTCCCGCGGCTGAGTCCGCTGAGCCGAAGGCCGAGCCTTCCAAGCCCGCGGCCAAGCCGGCGGCGAGCAAGCCTGCGGCGGACACCCCGTCCGCAGCGGCCAAGTCTGCCGCGGCCAAGCCCGCAGCCTCCCCGGCCAAGCCGGGTGCGCCGAAGCCCGGTGCGCCCAAGCCGGGTGCGGGCAAGCCGGGTCCTGCCAAGAAGTAGCGGCACCAGGAATTGACAGCGTCGGGCGTGCGATCGTCCGGCACCAGCGTGGTCGCGGCCGCCGAGCCGCGACCTACCGGTGTGCCCCACACCGGTCGATGTAAGAAGGAGACGGCCACCATGCCGAAGATGAAGACCCACAGCGGAGCCAAGAAGCGCTTCAAGCTCACCGGCTCGGGCAAGGTCAAGCGCCAGCAGGCCAACCGCCGCCACTACCTGGAGCACAAGTCCTCCCGCCTGACCCGCCGCCTCGCGAGCGACCAGATCGTCTCCACCCCGGGTGAGGCCAAGGCCATCAAGCGGATGCTGGGCAAGTAAGCCCCTTCGCCGTCCAGTCAGAAGTTCGCCGCGAGAGCGGCGGGTAGTCATGTTCCGGTGAGCGCCGGGACCAGATCGTTAGGAGTACACACGTGGCACGTGTGAAGCGGGCAGTCAACGCCCACAAGAAGCGTCGGGAAGTCCTCGAGAAGGCATCGGGCTACCGCGGTCAGCGTTCGCGCCTGTACCGCAAGGCCAAGGAGCAGATGCTCCACTCGTACACCTACTCGTACAACGACCGCCGCAAGAAGAAGGGCGACTTCCGTCGGCTGTGGATCCAGCGCATCAACGCCGCGTCCCGCGCCAACGGCCTGACCTACAACCGCTTCATCCAGGGCCTGAAGGCCGCTGAGGTCGAGGTGGACCGCCGCATGCTGGCCGAGCTGGCCGTCAGCGACGAGACCGCGTTCGCGGCCCTGGTCCAGGTGGCCAAGGAGGCCCTGCCGGAGGACACCTCCGCGCCCCGCACCGCCGCCTGAGTGCTGCCGTGACGTTCGTCGAGCGCCTGGAAGACCGGCTGCTGTCCAACCCCCGTGCCGATCGGGTGAGGGACGTGGCCGCGTTGACCAGGCGCTCGATGCGTTCCAAGCGCGGCCTGTTCCGCGCAGAGGGCCCCCAGAACGTGCGGGAGGCGGTGCGTCTGGCGCTCGACGCCGCCCGCCCACCCCACCGG
>NZ_RCOM01000133.1 GCF_003667225.1 Kocuria rhizophila | reverse complement strand
GGCCAGGTGTGGAAGCGTTGCAAGGCGTGGAGCTGACTGGTACTAATACACCGAAGACTTATACACACACAAACAGTCATCAAGTGTGGTGTTCGCGTTCACTATGTGGTTGACCACCAACAACCCCCACCCCACGGGGGGACACGCAACCCGGGCCCGAGAGCCCGGGCCGGCATGGGCCGGGGGCGTGTTCCGGTGAGGGTGGTTCGGGTAGTGTGGTTGGCAACAGAATATTGTTCCCGTGATATCGACGGGAAACCAGGTTTCCCCCACCATAGGGCGGGGGGTACAGGTTTCCGGTGGTTATAGCGTGGGGGAAACGCCCGGTCCCATCCCGAACCCGGTAGCTAAGACCCACAGCGCTGATGGTACTGCACTCGGTAGGGTGTGGGAGAGTAAGTCACCGCCGGAATCAACGTAGGAAAGGGTCGAGGCCCCACCAGGACCACTCAGGGAGAGTGGACCAGGTGGGGCCTCCCCACATTTAACAAGCATTCCCCCACCAGCCGCCACTGCGCAGACGCTTCGGGGCCGACAACGGATCGCCGCGAGCCCAGGATCCGTGCCCGGACACCGCGGCTCGCCCCAGACTCTCACGCCGCGACCGGCCTCTGGCCGCTACCGCCCCTCGGCATCGGCCCCGAACCGGTTGGTCGCTGGGCCGCCGCCCACGTGCCGCGCACCGTGCCGCGCTCCTCAGGTCCATGGCGTTGCACCGTGCGCCGTGGCTTCACGTGCCGCTGGCGGTCCATGCCGGGCTCCTGCGCCTGACAGTCGTTGCGTGGTTCGAGAGCCCGCGTGTCCACCAGAGTGAGCCGACCCGGTGCTTCTCACGGCTTCTCTTGCTGCTCGCCTCTTCGCTCCACCGGCGGTGGGGACTTCTGAAGTTCTGGTCCTCCCGGGTGTGAGCCACGCCACCTGGTAGGTTTCGAGCACCATCCCACGTGGTGGGTCACCGTGAGCGAGAGGACTGTTGATCCGATGACGGCACGAGAACGCGAGAACAGCAGAGCCCTCCTGTGGCAGCCTTCGCCGGAGGCGGTTCGTGATTCACGGATGGCGGGCTTTGCCCGGTGGGTCGAGGAATCCCGCGGTCTCAGCCTTCCGGAGTTCACGTCCCTGCACGAGTGGTCCGTCAGCGACCTGGGCGGGTTCTGGCGAGCGGTGTGGGAGCACTTCGACATTGTGGCGTCGTCACCGGGGGAGTGTGCCCTCAAATCCGATGCCATGCCCGGGGCCGAGTGGTTTCCCGGGGCCCGGCTGAACTATGCCGAGAACAGCCTGCGGTGGGCAAGGGTCTCGCCACATGACGTCGCGGTCATCGGAGAGCACGAGACGCGTCGTCCGGTCGAGTGGACCTGGGCCGATCTGGAAGCCCGAGTTGCCTCGCTCGCGAGCCGCCTGCGGGACCTCGGAGTGGAGCGAGGCGATCGCGTAGCTGGGGTGCTCCCGAACATCCCGGAGACCGTGGTGGCCCTGCTAGCCACGGCGTCCGTGGGTGCCGTGTGGTCGGTGGTGAACACCGATTTCGGGCCGGCGGGGGTGGCAGACCGGTTTGCCCAGATCGAGCCCAAGGTGCTGTTCGTGGTGGACGGCTACGAGTTCGGGGGCACCGTGCGGGACATGACGGGGTCCTACGAGGCGCTGCTGGGTGTCTTGCCCTCGGTAGAGCAATTGATTGTGGTTGACCAGATGGGGGATGGGGATGTGGGACCGCTGCCTGACAGCGCCCTGCGCCTGTCGAACATTCTGGGAGAGCCTGCGGAACCGTGCTACGAGCAGGTTCCTTTCGAGCACCCCCTGTGGATCCTCTACTCCTCGGGGACCACGGGTAAACCGAAAGGGATTGTCCACTCCCACGGGGGAGTGGTCCTGGAGTTCTGCAAGGCACTCGGTCTGCACGCGGGTCTCGGGCCGGATGACGTGGCCTACTACGCCGTGGCCACCACGTGGATGGTGTGGAACATGCTGGTGGGAATCCTCCTGACCGGCGCCCGCATCATCACCTACGACGGGTCACCCACGTTCGGGGGGCCCGAGAAGTCACTGGAGCTCGCCGCACGGAACCGGGCCACGTTCTTCGGCACCGGCGCAGGGGTGCTGTCCATGGTGCAGAGGGCGGGTGTGGTGCCGAACGTTCGACTGGACTTCTCCGCGCTGCGCTCCATCCTGGTGACGGGATCCCCGTTGCCGGAGGCCACGTGGGACTGGGTGTACGAGTCGATCTCCTCCACCGTGCGGCTGGGTTCGGACTCCGGGGGAACGGACGTCACCAGCGCGTTCATCGGGACCAACCCGTACCAGCCGGTGTACCGGGGCGAGATCATGGGGCCGTACCTCGGTGTGGCCGCCGAGTCCTGGAACTCCCGCGGTGAGCGTGTGTGGGACGAGGTGGGGGAGCTGGTGATCACCACGCCCATGCCGAGCATGCCCGTGGCGTTCTGGAACGATCCGGACGGCTCGCGTTACCGCGAGGCCTACTTCGACATGTTCCCCGGGGTCTGGCGTCAGGGGGACTGGGTGACCCAGCTGTCCGAGGGGCCGTTCATCGTGCACGGCCGCTCGGACTCCACGATCAACCGCGGAGGCATCCGGATGGGCTCCGCTGATCTCACCCACGTGGTGGACCGCGTGGCGGGCGTTGCGGCGTCCATGGTGATCGGTGCCGAACTGGTCGGCGGGGACTACTACATGCCGCTGTTCGTGGTTCCTGAACCGGGCACCCGGCTCACGGAGGATCTGGAGCAGCGCATCGTGGCCGCCATCCGCGAGCAGGTCTCGCCGCGGTACGTGCCGGACGAGATCATCGAGGCGCCGGCGGTGCCGCGCACACGCACGGGCAAGCTGCTGGAAATCCCGGTGAAGAAGCTGTTCCAGGGCGCGGATCCGAGCAGCCTGAACCAGGCCACGGTGGAAGATCCGGCCGTCCTCGACTGGTATGCCGAGACGGCGCGTCGGCACACCTCGCAACGGCCGGGGTCCTGAGGTTCGGCGCGGGCCCAGCTCTGGCCGTCAGTCCCGGATGTGGTGCCGGTTCGCGGCGTACAGCGCCCGCACGGCGGCTTCGATCCGCTCGTTGAAGCCGATGGCGTTCTCGTTGCTCCGCGCGCGCAGCGGTGCGCCCACGGCCACGACCACGGGCGGACGACCGCGGCGCGGCCAGTTGGCTCCCCGGGGCATGGCCTCGTGCGCGCCGATGAGGGCCACGGGCACCACGGGCACCTGGGTGGACAGGGCAAGCGACGCCGCTCCGATCTGGAACGGTGCCATCTTGCCGGTCTTCGAGCGGGTGCCCTCGGGGAAGATCAGCAGGGGGATGCCCGCCGCGAGCAGCTTCTTGGACAGACCTCGATTGGCACCCTCGCCGCGCCGGTCCACGGGAAACGCGTTGAACACGAGCTGGGTGAAGAACTTCTTGTGCCACGCCGTGAAAAAGTAATCGGCGGCCACGCCCGTGGCCAGGTCGCGGGAGATGTAGTGCGGCACTCCACTCATGACCAGCGGGGCGTCCAGGTGGCTCGAGTGGTTGGCGACCACCACGCACGTGCCCTTGACCCCGTACGCCGCCGGGTCCACCAGGTTGGTGCGGGTGATCGTGCGGTTCACCATGCCGCGGAAGAAGACGGTCTGCGCGACTCTGCGCGCGAGACGCCGCACCGGGTGGGTGTAGTGGGCCGCGGTCAGTTCAGCGGCTGCCTCTTATACACATCTGACGCTGCCGACGACGGAGAG
>NZ_RCOM01000132.1 GCF_003667225.1 Kocuria rhizophila | reverse complement strand
CACCGGGGGCGCCGGCCAGGGGCCTGGACCGCACTGCCGAACCGGCCCGCACCCGCCGGGGCGGGCGGCGTCGTTCGCGCAGCGGGGCTTCAGCCCATGCGGCGGACGGTCAGCGCCTGGGCCACCCGGCCGATCGGGCCCTGCTCGTCGAAGAGCTCCGAGTGGGTCAGGCCCACGCCGTCCCCGCCGAACTCCACGTTGGTGTCCAGGCCCACCCACGCGGAGACCGGGGCGCGGAACATGTGGATGGTGAGGTCCACGTTGGGGAACGCCCACGGGCCGATCTCCACGCGGGGCGCCAGGCCGTTGGCGGCGTCCACCGCGCTGATGAACTGGGCGGTGGGGGAGGACTCCTCGCCCTCCACCACGGCCTTGCTGATCCGCAGCCAGCCCGCGCCGCTGCCCGGGCGGGGCATGCGCGCCACGCGGGCCTCGAGGGAGCCGATGTAGCCGCCGCCCCACTGCTCGTACATGTTCAGCTCCTCGCACTGCTCCAGCGGCGTGAGCGGCTCGATCTCCCCGCCCGCCACGTCCTGGGTGTCCGAGGTCTTCAGCCGCCACATGCTCAGCCGGATGCAGTCCCGCCCGCCGCTGCTCATGGTGGCCTCCACCAGCTCGATGGTCTTGCCCGGGCGCAGCACGCGGGTGTGCACCTCGATCTCGCCGCCGGCGATGAACCCCAGGATGTCGAACGAGAAGCGCACCGGGATCATGTCCTCGCGCGGGTGGTTGCGCTCGATCTCGTGCACCAGCAGCCCGGAGGACGCCGCCATGTGCTGCTCCTGGGGGCTCCATGCACCCTGGGTGAACACGGTGGTGCGGAAACTGTGCTCACCGGTGCGGATGTAGTGGGCGTCCGGGGTGTCCTCGCCGTTCACGCCCAGGTGGCCCACGGGCTGCTCGTCGCTCATGCGCTGATCCTCTTCCTGTCCGGGCCGTGGGCGCGCGGCGCATCCCAGGGGACACCCCCATCCACGGCCAAAGTGTGTGCCGGATTACACCCTAGGGGGAGGGCCGTGTGAACGCCTACCGGCGCGTAGTGCGAGCTCGCGCCTGTCCCGCGGGAGTTCTCGGTGAGCCGAGCTCCTGCCACGGACACCGGGCGGGATCAGGGCAGGGCGAGCCGGAACACCTTGCGCCACGCCTGGAACACCTGGCGGGGCAGCGGACCGGAGGTGTAGCGGATCCCGTACTGCTGGCAGATCTCCCGCACGCGCGGTGCGATCTGGGCCAGCCGGTTGGAGGGCATGTCCGGGAACAGGTGGTGCTCGATCTGGAAGGAGAGGTTGCCGCTCATGAAGTGCATGAGGCGGGAGCCGTCGATGTTCGCGGATCCCATGGCCTGCCGCCGGTACCAGTGCCCCCGCGACTCGTTCTCCACCTCGTCCTCCGTGAAGGTCTCTGCACCGTCCGGGAAGTGGCCGCAGAAGATCACCGCGTGCGCCCAGATGTTGCGGATCACGTTCGCCGCCAGGAAGCCCTTGATCGACGCCTTCCCCGACCCGGTGAGGGACGCCAGCAGGGGCGAGACCACGAAGTCCTTCGCGGACTGCCGCCCGAGCTTCTTCATCACGCGCTTGAAGTCCTCCCAGGTGGCTCGGCCGGACTTGGTCCCGGCGCGGAACTGGTCCAGCTCCACGTCGTAGATGGCGATCCCCCACTCGAAAGCCGGGGCCAGGAGGAGGTTGATCACGGGATTGAGCAGGTTCACCGGCCGCCACGGCTGGTCCGGGTCCATGCGCAGCACGTTGTACCCCACGTCCCGGTCCTTGCCGAGCACGTTGGTCCAGGTGTGGTGGAGATCGTTGTGGGTGCGCTGCCAGCCGACGGACGGTGCCACGAAGTCCCACTCCCACGTGGTGGAGTGGATCTCCTTGTCGTTCATCCAGTCCCACTGACCGTGCAGGACGTTGTGCCCGATCTCCATGTTCTCCAGGATCTTGCCCACGCTCAGGCAGCCCACGCCGCTCCACCACAGGGGCTTGTGCCGGGAGAAGATCATGCACGCGCGCCCCGTCAGCTCCAGGCCGCGCTGCAGGGCCACCACACGGCGGATGTATCGCGCGTCCGACTGCCCGCGCTGGGAGAAGATGTCCTCCCGCACGGCGTCGAGCTGTGCCGCGAGGTCGTCGAGTTCCGCCCGCGTGAGATTCAGGGGATCACCCGGTGGACGCGGCGCTGTTCTGGTGTCCGGGGTGGGGGTGGCTGAGGTGAGCGTCATGGGGGTTCCTTTGTTCAAGGGGTGCAGGCCGGAGGGATCGGTACCGGCGGAGAGGGGAGAGTGGTGGGTGTCAGGCGTCGAATGCGGCGTAGGGGGAGGGCCTCGTCACGCAGGTCTGGATGGGCCCGGGTTCCCGGTGGAGCTCACCGGTGCGGATGTTGGTGACCGCTCCGTCCGTCATGGGAATCAGGCAGCTGTGGCAGATGCCCATCCGGCAGCCGTGGGGCAAGGGGTGCTCGGCGCGTTCGGCGGCCTCCAGGATGGTGTCGCGCTCACCCACCGCCACGGTGAGGCCGCTGCGCTGGAGACGGATCTCTCCCGGGCGCCCGCCGGTGGCTGCGCGCGCCACATCGAACCTCTCCACCACGGGGGCGTGGCCGGAAACCTCCCCCAGTGCCTCCACGGCCGTGACGAAGGAGTCTGGGCCGCACGCGTACGTCGCGCGCGCCCGGTGGTCGGGGCACAGCGCGCCCACCTCACCCGGGTCCGCGGCGTCGAGCCTGCCGCGCTCCTCGGTGAACCAGAGGACCGGGCGGAGGCCGGGGAACTGGTCGGCGAGCTCCAGGATCTCGTCGTGGAAGATGCACGACTCCCGGTTCCTGGCCACGTAGACCAGGACCACGTCGTGATCCGGTCTGCGAGGCATGAGGGTCCGCAGCATGGACATCACCGGGGTGATGCCGGAACCGGCCACCATGAAGAGCAGCTCCGTGGGCATCTCCGGGAGGATGAACTGACCCTCCGGGCGCTCCAGGTACAGCACGTCCCCGGGAGCGGCCCGGTGGACGAGGTGCTCGGACACGGTGCCCTGGGCCCTGACGGTGATCGAGGGGTTGCCGTGCTCGGGAGCGCTGAGGGAGTAGGGGCGCCAGATCCGCTTCCCGTCCACCTCCACGCCGATCCGCGCCCACTGGCCCGCGCGGTGCGGGATCCAGCCGTCGCCGGCGGTGAAGAAGGCGGTCACGGTGTCGGGCGTCTCCCGGTGGATGCGGGTGATCCGCCCGCGCGTGTAGTGGGCGCTCGAGAGTGCGCCGAAGAGTTGTGCGAAAGAGCGCGGATCCTGGGGGTAGCTCAGGATGCCGGCTGCTGTGTGGAGGAATCTCACGATCCCGGAGCGGCCCATGCCCAAGTTCTATCCGATTGATAAGCAGGCTGGCAATCCCTGCGGGCCCTTTTCATCCTTCGGGCTTCCTGGAGGCGCTGCGGCGTGGCGCACCCCTGCAACGAAGAACACCCCGAACCTGAGGTTCGGGGTGTTCTCGAAGTCCCTGATCGGGACAGTGGCGGTGACGGTGGGATTTGAACCCACGTTGGCTTTGACACCAAACATCATTTCGAGTGATGCACCTTCGGCCGCTCGGACACGTCACCAGCTCCCAGCACTTTACAGGCCGGGACGCAACCCCTCCAAACCGGAGCCGTGTGCTGGCACGGTCCGCGGCGGCGTCGGGGTGCCTGGCTGTGAGGCGGGGATCGGCCGGTGCGGTGGGAGCTGGCGCGGGCTGGCTACGGA
>NZ_RCOM01000131.1 GCF_003667225.1 Kocuria rhizophila | reverse complement strand
CCGTGGCGCACACGCTGAACACTCGTCCACGCAAGAGCCTGGGGTGGAAGACACCTGCCGAGGCACTGAACGAGCAGCTAAAGTCTCTCCAAGAAGCCGGTGTTGCAACGACCAGTTGAATCCGGTCTGTGCACATGGCCGAGCGGCGTGTTCCACACGTTTCCCACAGTGTTTTCCACAGGCCGTGGACAGCGCGGGAGCACGCGCTGTGCGGGTCTGAGGGCGGTGCGAGAATGGTGGGGTGCGCCGCGGAGGACGGGCGCCGCCGTCGTGAAGAAAGTGAGACAGGGTGTCCGAATACACGTCCGGGCCGCGCGAGGACTACGGCCGCACCATGCCGCACGACAACCAGGCCGAGCAGTCGGTGCTGGGCGGGATGATGCTCTCCAAGGACGCCATCGCGGACGTGGTGGAGGTGCTGCGCGGCGTCGACTTCTACAAGCCGGCGCACGAGAACATCTACGACGCCGTGGTGTCCCTCTACGGGCGCGGCGAGCCGGCGGACGCGATCACCGTTGGGGACGAGCTCACCAAGAACGGTGAGATCGAGCGGATCGGCGGGATCGCCTACCTGCACTCGCTCATCGCCTCCGTGCCCACTGCGGCGAACGCGGGCTTCTACGCGGAGATCGTGCGGGAACGCGCGGTGCTGCGGCGGCTCGTGGAGGCCGGCACCAAGATCGTGCAGCTGGGCTACGCGCACGACGGCGAAGTGGACGACATCGTCAACGAGGCCCAGGGCGAGATCTACCAGGTGGCGGAGCGGCGCACGGCGGAGGACTACGTCCCGCTGAAGGACGTCATGGAAGCCACCGTGGACGAGATCGAGGCCGCGGGCAGCCGCTCGGGCATGCAGGGTGTGCCCACAGGGTTCCACGAGCTGGACGAGCTGACGCACGGCTTCCAGGGCGGGCAGATGATCGTGATCGCGGCCCGTCCGGCCATGGGCAAGTCCACGCTCGCGCTGGACGTCGCGCGCTCGGCCTCCATCAAGCACGGCATGACCTCGGTGATCTTCTCCCTGGAGATGAGCCGCAACGAGATCGCCATGCGACTGCTCTCCGCGGAGGGCACCCTCAACATGCAGGACCTGCGCGCGGGCACCCTGCACGACGACCAGTGGGCCAAGATCGCGCAGATCATGGGCAAGATGAACGAGGCACCCCTGTTCATCGACGACTCCCCGAACATGTCACTCATGGAGATCCGCGCCAAGTGCCGCCGGCTCAAGCAGAAGCACGACCTCAACCTGGTGATCCTGGACTACCTGCAGCTCATGAGCTCCGGCAAGAAGGTGGAGTCCCGCCAGCAGGAGGTCTCCGAGTTCTCCCGTGCGCTCAAGCTGCTCGCCAAGGAGCTGGACGTGCCCGTGGTGGCGCTGTCCCAGCTGAACCGTGGAGCGGAGCAGCGCCAGGACAAGAAGCCGCAGGTGAGTGACCTGCGCGAATCGGGCTCGATCGAGCAGGACGCGGACATGGTCATCCTGCTGCACCGCGAGGATGTGTACGACAAGGAGTCCCCGCGTGCCGGCGAGGCGGACGTGATCGTGGCGAAGCACCGCAACGGCCCCACCAAGACCATCGTGGTGGCCTTCCAGGGGCACTACTCACGGTTTGCGAACATGGCGCTGGAAGGGTTCTGAGCAGCTCAGCGTCTCCCTGTGCAGGAACGGCCGGGCGGAGCGTGTGGCCAACCTCCCACCAGACTGCCCCCTCCTCGCCTCGCCGGTAACTGCGGCGCCCCACTACGCTTGGCCAGTGCTCACCACTGAACAGGCCGCTTACAAACTCGCCTTCCAGATCGCAGACGCCCTGATCCGTAGCGGGGCGGGGTCCGCGAACACCACCAAGTCGCTGCTGTCGATCTTCCGCAAGACAGACCTGCGGGACGTGACCGTCAGTGTCTCCCTGGGGCAGGTGACCATCAGCCACCAGGACCAGCCGGACAAGGCGCCGAGCACGCGGGTGTTCGAGACCCAGCCCGGAACGCTGGACATCGAGCTGCGCAGTGCAACGGGTGCGGTCCTGGAGGACTTCGTGCTGGGCCGGCTGGATGCCGATGAGGCGAGCCGTCGCATGGACGAGATCATGGCGAAGTCGCGGGTCATCGGCCACAAGCTGATCATGACCGGTTTCACGATGTTCGGGGTGGGCTTCGCGCTGATCCTCGGCGGCAGCTGGGGGACGGCCATCAGCGCCGCCGCGGTCTCGGCCGTGGTGTACGGCGTGTACGCCCTGGTGCAGCACGTGAAGGCCCCAGAGATCTTCAGCCTGGCCGCCGGTGGCCTGGTGGCGGTCATGGGGGCCACCGTGTGCGGGATGTTCTTCTCCATCACTCAGACGGCGGTGTGCATCGTCGCCGCGCTCGCGGCATGGCTCGCCGGGATCGCGGCGTACGGGGCGGTGCACGACGTGATCACCGGTTGGTACGTCTCGGCCTCGGGCCGGATCCTCGAGGCCGTCACGAGCACGGCGGGTCTGGTGGCCGGTGTCACGGTGGGCATCCACGCCATGCAGCGGCTCGTGGGGGACTCGATGGACTACATCGAGACCCTGGAGATGGACGACTCCCGCTGGGCGCTGACCGTGCTGGGTGCCGCGGTGGTCTCCGCCGGTTTCGCGCTGGCCTCCGGTGGCCGCGACTGGAAGCTCGCGGCCCTCGGGCTGTTCGGCGGCATGGTGCAGCTGGGTGTGCTGGGCGTGGGTGCGCTCGGGATGAGCTCCTACAGCGCCATCCTGGTCTCCTCGATCGTCGCGGGGGCGCTCAGCGTGGCCCTCACGCGCACCCTGGACCTCGCATCCAACGCCACCCTGATGATCGTGCTGCTTCCCCTGTTCCCGGGCATGCTCGTCTACCAGGGGGTGCTGGGCACCATCTTCGGCCTCGAGGACGCCGGCGAGTCCGTCCTCAAGGCCGCGATCACCGCGTTCTGCCTGTGCATGGGTGGCATGCTGGGGCAGTACCTGGCCTCGGAGACCCTCTGGGCCGGGCGGCGTCGTCAGTTCGCGCTGAAGCACCCTGGCCAGAAGTTCCGCCGGGAGATGACGGACGAGGAGAACTTCAGCGACATCATGGTCCCGATCTTCTCCAAGCCCTTCAACAGCTGACCAGCTACTTCCCCATGGCCTCCGCCACGCGCTGCACGAGGCCGCGCATGTTCTCGAGCGTGCGCTCGGCGCGTTCCTCGGCACTCATGGTCTCCTCCATCTGGCGCACGCCCTCGGGCTTGCGCCGCCCCAGCGTGTAGTCGCTGCACGCCAGGTTGGAGCACACGTATGTGCCCACGGAGCTGTACTTGTCCTTTGCGGACTTGGAGCGCTGGATGGACACGAGCGACACTCCGCTGGCCGGGTGCAGGGTCAGGCAGATCTGGCACATCCTCGCCCCACCCGTCGCCTTCTGCGCGCTCTTCTCCATGACGAGCCCGCGCAGGCCGTCCTCGGTCTCCACCACCACGTAGCCGGCGCGCGGCGACTTGGGGTCGTACCACCCCAGGAAGATCTGCTGCTCCCACGCGGTGTGCAGCAGGTCCTGGGGGATGTTGATGCGCTGGGCAGCACCTTTGGAGCAGTTGATGAAGCTCTTGCGGATCTCGGATTCTGTATGCGTATGCATGATTCTGGGCTTTCGTTCTGGTGCGTCACTGCGCGCACGACGCCGCTCGCGGGCGTTGCGTGGGGCACGCACCCGGGCGCGGGGCGGGGAGGCGCGGCGGCGTCGTCGTAGGGGGGTGTGACGA
>NZ_RCOM01000130.1 GCF_003667225.1 Kocuria rhizophila | reverse complement strand
GGGGCGGGGTGGGAAGCACCGGGTGCGCCCGGGCTGCCCGCCCCGCCCCGCGGCGTCGGGGCGCGCGGGTGCTGCTGGGGGAACGACGCCGCCAGCACCGTCCCCGGGGTGAGGTGACCTTCCTGCCCCGGCCGGGGGCCGTGCGTGCACCCCCGGTCCGTGCCCGCGGCGTCGACCGTGCGGATCAGACGCCGAGGACGCGGTGGGTGTGCTCGTTGAGCAGCAGCCCGTGGGGGTCCAGCTCCGCCCGCAGTGCCAGGAACTCCTCCCAGCGCGGGTAGAGCGGTGCGAGGTCCGCGGCGGTGCGCGTGTGCAGCGTGCCCCAGTGGGGGCGGCCGCCGTGCTCCACCAGGATCCGCTCCGCGGCGGTGAGGAAGGACTGGCTGGGGCGCCTGCCGTACTGGCGCAGGTTGATCCACCCCGTGTAGCGCCCCGTGGCCGGGGACAGGAACCCGGGGTCCGGCGGAGAGCACCGCACGGTCAGGGGGAACGAGAGGTCGTACACGTGGGCGTCCGCGAGGACCTTCAGCTCCCGCACCGCGGAGGCCGTGGCCTCCAGCGGCAGCGCGTACTCGGCGGCCACGTAGCGCACCGGACGGGCCACCGTGAACACGCTGTAGGACACGTCCGTGTAGCGCCGCGAGCTCTCCGCGAGGGACTCGATGCGGTTCAGCCCGGTCACGGCACGCGGGATCAGGTTCCCCACGCGGCCCAGCCCGGCGGTCAGGGAGGTGCGCAGAACGGCGTCGTCCGCGCGGCGCAGCGCCCGGGAGATCGGTGAGGCGGGGCGCGTGTAGGAGTCCGGGAGGCGGTGCAGGCGGCTCAGGATGCGGGTGTGGGCCGTGGTGGTGCCCGGCATCCAGGAGAACTCGACGTGGTCCGCGGCGGACATGCGCTCCTGCAGGGTGTCCAGCAGCGCACCGATCGGCTCGCGGAACTCGGCGCAGTGCAGCCGGAACGCGCTGACGCACTGGAAGGTCACGGAAACCACCACGCCCAGCACGCCCAGGTGCACCCGGGCGGCGTCGAACAGGTCCGGGCGGTGGGTCTCCGAGCAGGAGATCAGCTCACCGGTGGGGGTGGCCAGGCTCAGCCCGATCACCTGACCGCCCAGGGACGGTTGCCCCAGGCCCGTGCCGTGGGTGCCCGTGGCCAGCGCGCCGCCCACGCTCATGTGCGAGGAGTCGGGGAGGTTGGCCAGCGCCAGCCCGTGCTGCTCCAGGATCAGATTCAGCTCCTGCAGCGTGGTGCCGGCGAACACCGTGACCCGCTGGTGGTCCTCGTCCACGGAGACCAGGCCCTTGAGGGCGGAGGTGTCCAGCAAGACGCCCTCCGTGGGGACCAGAGGCGCGCAGCTGTGGCCGGAGCCGGCAGTGCGCAGGCTCAGCCCGTGCTCCTGCGCCTCGCTCAGCACGCGCAGCACCTCGTCCGAGGTGGTGGGACGGACCCGCACCGTGGGATCCGCGGTGAGGTTGCCTCCCCAGGACCGCCACGTGCCGTTCTTCACCCGGGCCGTCATGCCCGGTGCTCCGCGTGTGCTCACGGCTCGTCTCCGTTCCGGGGGCGTTCAGCCCCCTCGATCCTCATCCGTGCCGGCACTGCACGTGCCCTCGCCCGCGCCGGCGCACCGCTGACGCTCTGCCTGCGGCGTGCGTCGCAGCCGTCGCGGGCGCCCGGAACCGCGGGGGTTGGCCGTGTCGCGTGGCCAGGACCGCACGGGGCGGGCCTGACGTGCGCCGCGGCGTCGTCGCAGCGATCCGGACGTCCCCATCATCTCACCGCAGCCCCGCCGCCGGTGACCGGGTGGCTAGGCTGGGAGCAGGAATCCACGGTCGGGGAGGGAACAGCAGTGAGGGCACCAGACGCCGAGATCATCGTAGGAGTGGACGGCTCCGAGCAGAGCCTGGGCGCCCTGCACTGGGCCGCACGGGAAGCACGGCGCCGCGGCGCACCGCTGCACGTGGTCACCGCCTACACGGTGCCCATGATCGGGGGGTCCACGTTCGACGTGGGCTACGCCGCGTTCGACGACGCCGCCATGAACCGCGCCGTGGAGGAGCTCGTGGCTGACGCCCGACGCCGCGTGGCCGAGCTGGACGTGGAGGTCCGGTCCACGGTCCAGGCCGGGGACCCCTCCGGTGTGCTCGTGGACCTCAGCAGGGATGCGCAGCTGCTGGTCCTGGGGTCCCGGGGCCACGGGAGGTTCCTGGGCCGGCTGCTGGGTTCGGTGTCCACGGCGGTGCCCGCCCACGCGCACTGCCCCGTGGGGATCATCCCCCTGCAGTGGGGCACCGACTACCGGGTCAGTGAGAACGTGAGCCGCCGCCCGGCTTTCGTGGACGGCGTGACGGTCGGCTCGGACGGCTCTCCGCACGCGAGCGCCGCCATGCTGTGGGCCGCGGACGAGGCGGAGCAGCTGGGGGTGCCGCTCACGGTGCTGTGCGCCGCGCCCTCGGATGCCGGGTCCTACGCCTGGCTGCCCTCTCCCGTGGACTTCGACGACCTGCGCGGTGAGGTGCGGGCCGCTCTGGACGTGTGCGTCCAGTGGCTGCGCGGCCACTTCCCGGGGCTCGAGATCACCGGGGAGCTCGCGGACGGATCGCCCATCGACGCCCTCGTGGAGCGCTCCGCCCGGAACCAGCTGGTGGTCACGGGCACGCGCGGTCGCGGCGGGTTCGCGGGCATGCTCCTGGGCTCCACGTCCCAGGGGGTGCTGCACCACTGCACCGGGCCGGTCATGATCGTCCCGTCCTTCGAGGACCCGCGGCTGGCGGACCGTCCTGAGGTGACGGTCTAGGGCGCAGCTGTCCGCACTGGGTGGTTCCCGCCCGCGTCATTCGCGAGAGGAGGGCCGCTGCCCCGGGCACACCGTTCCGTGGCGCACCGTGACGGGCCTCAGCCCCGCTGGACGTTGCCCGGGGAACCGGTCGGGTCCGGCTGGGCCACTCTCATCCGGAAGGGCCGTCTGCGTGCGTCCGGTCCGCCCCATACCCGGTCGGGGTGACAACGGGAGTGTTCGTCCAGGGCGCCTGCAGGATCAGCGCCCCGGATCGGCGGGGGCCGGGGGTGTTTGTGGAACGGGTGGTTTGCCTCTAGGATGTTGGAGGTCCATCGTCCCATGGTGCCCTGTGTGCTGTCGGACGGAGTTCTGGCCCCCATCGTCTAGCGGCCTAGGACACCGCCCTTTCACGGCGGCGGCACGGGTTCGAATCCCGTTGGGGGTACGGTTTCCACTCGGAGCACCGCCGGGAACACGATTTGCACAGTGAGTCGTTCGTCCTGGTAGGATATCCACTCGTTGGAAACAACCAAGGCCCTGTAGCGCAGTTGGTTAGCGCGCCGCCCTGTCACGGCGGAGGTCGCGGGTTCAAGTCCCGTCAGGGTCGCTCAGGCGGCGATGAAAAGGCAACTTTTCGCGCCGTCGCGGCATATCACCGAGAGGTTTCCTCCCGGTGCGTGCCTGGCTCTGTAGCTCAGTTGGTAGAGCGTACGACTGAAAATCGTAAGGTCACCGGATCGACGCCGGTCGGAGCCACTGAACCCTCGCGTGGCTTCTACACGCGGGGGTTCTTTGCTGTCCGGGGTGGGTGCGCCATCCTTCTCCGGGACGAACGGGGCACCGGACCCCCATCCCCGCGTGGCGGGAACGACGACGCCCGCCGTCTCTCCAGCCCCGCGCGCCGTGCGCGCGCGCACCTGACCCCCAGCCCACACCGAGGTTGCGGGCCTACGGTGGACACTGATGGACGGGGCTCAGGGCAGTGGGCTCCGCGCGGAAGAGGGAGCTGGCCATGCAACAGCGGATGCGCGTGCTGTGTGCCACCACGGTGCTGGCGGCACTCTCCGCCGGTCTGACCGGATGCAGTGCCCAGAGCCCCTCCGGCGCGTCCCTCGAGACC